>JASFJM010000011.1:0-20716 GCA_050122055.1 Gammaproteobacteria bacterium
GCGCCCCTGAACCAGGCCAGAAGGCGGGCAAACAGGCCAGGCTCTTTGGCAACTTCTTCTTCCTGACGCCGCGCCGGCGTGGGCGCCGGCGAACTGGGAACGATCTTGCTGACCGCCGGTTTTTGTGCCATCGGTTGTTGCCGGGTGGCGCGCTCGATGACATCGCTGGTCTCGGCCTCGGACTCCGGCAACATATAGCTGACCGGTGCGTTCTCCGGCAGCCGCACGGCATCATCGCGTACCCGCCGGAGCTGGTAATGGGGCGATTCCAGATTGCCGCGCGGCACGATGACGATATCGATGCCCTCACGCTTCTCGATAGTGGTCAGCCATTCCCGCTTCTCGTTCAGCAGGTAGGTCGAAACGTCGATGGGGAGTTCGGCGATGACCTTCGCGGTACGGTCCTTGCGCGCTTCTTCCGCCAGCAGACGCAGTACCGAAAGAGACAGGGACTCTACGCCGCGGATGGTGCCGCGGCCCAGGCAGCGGGGACAAGTCGTGTGGGCGGACTCGCCAAGCGAAGGCCGCAGACGCTGACGTGACATCTCGAGCAGGCCGAAGCGGGAGATGCGGCCGATCTGGATGCGTGCGCGATCCATCTTGACCGCCTCCCGCAGACGATTCTCGACTTCGCGCTGAGCCTTCTGCGGACCCATGTCGATAAAGTCGATGACGATCAGGCCGCCCAGATCTCGCAGACGCAATTGCCGTGCGATCTCGTCCGCCGCTTCCAGGTTCGTATTGAGCGCGGTCGCCTCGATGTCCTCGCCCTTGGTGGAACGGGCCGAGTTGATGTCGATGGAGACCAGCGCCTCCGTGTGGTCGATGACCACGCTGCCCCCAGAGGGCAGATCGACGTTGTGCGAGAACGCGGACTCGATCTGGCTTTCGATCTGGAAGCGCGTGAACAGCGGCACCGCGTCGTGGTAGAGCTTGAGCTTGCGCAGGTTGTGCGGCATCACCCGTTCGATAAATTCGCGCGCCTCCTGGAAGGCGGCTTCATCGTCGATCAGCATCTCTCCGACTTCGTTGGAGAAGTGATCGCGCAGGGCGCGGATGATCGTGTTGCTCTCCTGGTAGATCAAAAACGGGGCCGGTCGCTGGATCGCCGAGGCTTTGATCGCTTCCCAGACCTGCAGCAGATAATCGAGATCCCACTGCAGTTCTTCATCGCTGCGGCCCACGCCCGCGGTGCGCACGATGGCGCCCATGCCTTCGGGGATCTCGATGGCTTTGAGGGCGTCGCGCACTTCGTCCCGGTCGGCGCCGGTGATGCGGCGTGAGACGCCGCCGGCGCGGGGGTTGTTCGGCATCAACACCAGGAATCGGCCGGCCAGGCTGAGGAAGGTGGTCAGGGCCGCGCCCTTGTTACCGCGCTCCTCCTTTTCCACCTGGATGACGATCTCCTGGCCTTCCTTGAGGACGTCACGGATGTTGATCCGGCCGCTGGTATCGGCGCCTTCGACGAAGTACTCGCTGGAGATTTCCTTCAGCGGCAGGAAGCCGTGACGGGTAGACCCGTATTCGACGAAAGCGGCTTCGAGGCTGGGTTCGAGCCGGGTGATCCGGCCCTTGTAGATATTAGCTTTCTTCTGTTCCCGGGCCGGGGTCTCGATATCGAGGTCGATCAGCCGCTGGCCGTCGACCATCGCCACGCGCAACTCTTCTTCCTGAGTCGCGTTCACTAGCATTCTTTTCATTGTATTCGGCTCTTGTCAGGTCAAGGGCCGACGATCCGCAAGGGAAGGCTAACAGCAGGACAGCCGTGTCGGGCATGGGGCCATGATGGCCGCCGCGCCAGGTGGATAATCGTTCGCCCGCGATCGACGCGAGCCAGAGGAGAGCTGTCATTTGTCTTCTGTCCTGCCTGCGTGCTGGGACACGCGCCGGGCCCTGGGGCGCCGCGCGGGAATCGTCGGCAACGCGATGGACTGAAAGTTCAGATCCAACAACTACGGCGATCCGGGAGCCCCGGGTCGCCACGTGTATTCCGTCTCGCGACCTTCTGGCTGCAGGCGTAAACTGCCGGCCGGCGGTCGCTGTGCCGGTACTATAGCAACGTCGCAGCATTACAATCAACGCTGACCCCATCGCATAAGGTCCTGAAAAGGGGAATATTTTGACTGTCGGAGAGTCCGGTCCGAAAGTTTCCGTCAGGCTCGTCACCATCAGCGAGGACGAAGCCGGCCAGCGGATCGACAATTTCCTCGCCACGCGCCTCAAGGGCGTGCCGCGAAGCCGGCTGTACCGTTTGCTGAGAAAAGGTGAAGTGCGGGTCAACAAGGGCCGGATCCGGCCCACCTACCGGCTCCGGCCCGGCGACGTAGTGAGGATCCCTCCCGTGCGGATGTCTGCCGGGAGCGCGCCGGCACCGTCCGCCTCGATCCGGGAATTCCTCACCGGCCGCATCCTGCACGAGGACCGGCGGCTGCTGGTGCTGGACAAGCCGGCAGGGATGGCGGTCCACGGCGGCAGCGGCCTCAGTTTTGGCGTCATCGAAGTGCTGCGGGCGGCGCGCCCGGACTGCCATTATCTGGAACTGGTCCATCGTATCGATCGCGACACCAGCGGCTGCCTGTTGATCGCCAAGCGGCGCAGCTATCTGCGGGCGCTGCACACCCTGCTGCGGGAAGGCCGCATGGAGAAACAGTATCTGGCCCTGGTCCGGGGGCAATGGCAGCTGGGCAAAGTGCTGCTGGAGGACCGGGTCAGTACCCATCAACGGCGGGACGGGGAGCGCCACGTGGAACTGGATCAAGAGGGCAAGGTCGCCGCGAGCCGGTTCCGCCCGGTGCAGACCTGGCCGCGGGCGACGCTGATGGAGGTCAGCCTGCTCACCGGCAGGACCCACCAGATCCGCGTGCAGGCGGCTGCGGCGGGTCACCCGCTGGCGGCCGACGACAAATACGGCGACCCGGTCTTCAATCGCCAGATGGCCAGGCTGGGGCTGAAACGGATGTTCCTGCACGCCCACGCTCTGGGTTTCGGGGACCCGGTCAGCGGCGAATGGCGCGGATTCAGCGCGCCCCTGCCCGACGACCTGCGCGGCCTGATCGATCGGCTGGAGGCGGGTCATTGAGCAGACCCTGGCCGCTACTGGTATTCGACTGGGACGGGACCCTGATGGACTCCACCACGGCGATCGTGCGCGCGGCCCAGGCGGCGATCGCCGATCTCGGTCTGCCCATGCGCAGCGACGAAGACATCTGCGAGATCATCGGGCTGGGACTGCGGGAGTCGTGGGAGACGCTGTTCCCGGAACTGAACGCGGACGCGTACGAGGATTTCGTCGATAGCTACCGGGATCATTTCCTGCTGCGCGAGCGCGCGCGCTCACGGCTCTATCCGGGGGTCAGGGAGGTGCTGGTCGTCCTGCGCGAGCGTGGCTGCCGGCTCGCGGTGGCCACCGGCAAGAGCCGGCGGGGCCTGGATTACGATCTGGAGTCCACCGGACTCGGTAAGCTCTTCCACGCTACCCGCACGGCGGACGAAACCCGCTCGAAACCCCACCCGGAGATGCTGCTGGATCTGATGGCGCATCTGGGGTTCGGGCCGGAACAGACCCTGATGGTCGGCGACACCGAATTCGATCTGCAGATGGCGCGGGCGGCTGGCGCCTCGGCCCTGGCGCTGACCTGGGGCGCGCATCCCGAGTCACGGTTGCGGGCTCACGGCCCGGCTGCTTGTCTCGACGATGTCGGGCAGATCCCGGCGTGGCTAGAGCAGATCGAAGCCGAGCTGGCGAAGGGCGGCTGATACCCAGATCAGGGGCAGCCCGATCAGGGCGGTGGGATCCTGGGAGTCGATCCGCTCGAACAGCGCGATGCCGAGTCCTTCGCAGCGGAACCCCCCGGCACAATCCAGAGGTTTGTCGCGGGCCACGTATCGTTCGATCTCCGCCAAGCCGAGGGCGCGAAACTGTACCCGGGTCACATCCACATGCAACAGCGGCTCCGACCCGGGATCCCGTCCATCGACCACAGCCACGGCGGTGAGGAATTCCACCGGTTTGCCGGCGCTGCGCCGCAGCTGCTCGATCGCGGCCATTTCGGTGCCGGGTTTGCCCAGGACTTCGTTATCCCGGACCGCGACCTGGTCGGAGCCGATCACCACCGCGTCCGGATGGCGGACAGCCACGGTCCGCGCCTTGAGTTGGGCCAGGCGGGTTGCCAGAGTCGCCGGATCCTCTCCGCTCAGAGCGCGTTCGTCCACCTGGGGCGAATCGACCGAGAAGCCGAGTCCGAGCCGCTCGAGCAGCTGACGGCGATAGGGCGAGCCGGAGGCCAGTACCAGCCCGGGATTGGCATTCTTGGTGTCGGCTTTCATAGTCCCAATCATGAGGCGACTTCTGTCGCAAAAACAAGGGATTGCAGTGGACCACAGTTTTGACAGAGATAGCAATTCCCGATATTCTTCGCCGATTATGCCGCTCGCCCTGACGGACCTTCTTTCACCGGATGCGCCCGTCCAGGGCGAGTTGCGTGTTGAGGTGCCGGTCAAGGAATTGCCACGGCTCGCCGAGTCTCTGCAGGACGACGAGGGATCGCTGATGGTCGCGCTGTCGGTGCGGCCGTTGCCGGGACCGGTGGCCGCGCTGGCCGTCGAAGGCCGGGTCTCCGGGATTCTGCCGATGGCGTGCCAGCGTTGTCTCGAGACGGTGCCGGTGCCGCTCGAGCAGGAGTTCAGTCTGGCGGTCACCGCCAGCGGGAACGAAGAAACCTTGCCGGCTGACTTCGAGCCCTGGCCTCTGGTTGCGGGGCCGGTGTCCCTGGGGCAGCTGATCGAGGACGAGTTGCTGCTGGCGCTGCCGCTGGTACCGATGCACGAGCGGAAGGACGAATGTGGAGAGCTGGCGGCGGAATTGGCCGCGCTGCGGCAGGAGGAAAGCGGCGCGCCGGCGGATAATCCGTTCGCGGTGCTCGAGAAATTGAAAACGGATCGGAAACCATAGGCCGGACCTGCCGAGCGGGCACGGTGCCGGACGAGGAGATAGATAATGGCTGTTCAACAGAATCGTAAGAGTTCGTCACGGCGCGACATGCGCCGTTCCCACGACGGGCTGAAGAAACCGGCGGTGTCGGTGGAACCCAAGACCGGCGAGGTGCATCGCCGGCATCATGTCAGCGCTGACGGTTTTTACCGCGGCCGCAAGATGGTGGCGACGCCCGTTCCGGTCGAAGACGACGAGGAATAGCGGGTCGCCTTCGGCGCCGCACGCAGGCGGCGCCAGGTGATTGACGCACAGGACATGGGAGATCCGGTCCTCGCGGTCGATGCCATGGGCGGCGATGCCGGACCCGACATGGTGGTCCCGGCTTCGCTGACGTTCCTGGCCAATCATCCCCGGGCCTCGCTCTTCCTCGTGGGCGACGGCGATCGCATGGAGCGGCTGCTGGCCGCGGCTGACCCCGGACTCCGCCAGCGCGCCGAGATCGTGCCTTCCGGCCAGGTCGTCGGCATGGACGAAGCGCCGGCCGACGCATTGCGCAGAAAGAAGGACTCCTCCATGCGCCTGGCCGTCGATCTGGTCAAGAACGGCAGGGCGCAAGCCTGTGTGAGCGCCGGCAATACCGGCGCCCTGATGGCGATCTCACGCTTCGTATTGAAGACGCTGCCCGGCATCGACCGGCCCGCCATCGTATCCGGCATCCCGGCGCGCCATGGCCATACGCTGATGCTGGATCTCGGCGCCAATGCAGACTGCTCGGCTGCGCAACTGCTCCAGTTCGCGGTCATGGGGACCGTCATCGCATCGGAACTCCACGGCATCGAGCGCCCCCGGGTGGGGCTGTTGAACATCGGCACCGAGGAGAACAAGGGCGGAGACGCCATCCGTGAGGCGGGCCGCTTGCTCGGGGAAAGCGGTCTCAACTACGTGGGATTCGTCGAGGGGAACGACATCATGTCCGGACGGGTGGATGTGGTCGTCACCGACGGATTCACCGGTAACGTATCCCTGAAGACCATGGAGGGTTTGGTGCGGATGCTGTTCCAGAGTATCCGTGACGAGGTCGGCAGGTCCTGGCAGAAACGTCTGGTCGCCCTGGCCGCCCGCCCCATGCTGCGCTCACTTCAGGCTAAACTTGACCCGAGACTGTATAACGGAGCCAGCCTGGTCGGGCTCCAGGGGATCGTGATCAAGAGCCATGGCAGCGCTGATGAGTTCGCATTCCGTAACGCCCTGCGCACGGCCCTGATCGAGATCAGGAAGGATGCTCCGGGGCAGATCGGGGCGCTGATGAGCCAACAGAAGATACTGGAGACTGCGGTTTGATCTACTCCCGCATAGCCGGAACCGGCCGATACCTGCCGGAGCGCATCCTCACCAACGCCGACCTGGAGCAGATGGTGGATACCACCGATGAGTGGATACGGACGCGTACCGGGATCGAACGCCGCCACATCTGCGCCGAGGACGAGACCACCTGCGATATGTCCGAGCATGCCGCGCGGGCGGCGATGGAGGACGCCGGTGTCGGAGCCGAAGACATCGATCTGCTGATCGTCGGTACCACGAGCCCGGATCAGGTATTTCCGAATGTCGGCTGCCTGCTGCAGGAGAGGCTCGACATCCACGGTTGCCCCGCGTTCAGTCTGGAGGCGGCTTGTACCGGCTTCATCTATGCGCTCAGCGTCGCCGACAAATTCGTCCGGACCGGAGCGGCCCGCAATGCCCTGGTCATAGGTGCCGAGGCCCTCTCGAAGATGACCGACTGGAGCGACCGGCACACCTGCGTCCTGTTCGGTGACGGCGCGGGCGCGGTGGTGCTGCAGCCGTCCGACGAGCCCGGCATCATCTCCACGCACATCCATGCGGACGGTCAGTACAAGGATCTGCTGTATTTCCCGTCCGGCGTGTCCAAGAAGCCCGAGGATTTCCACGCCCGCCGGGATTTCATCCAGATGCGGGGCAACGAGGTGTTCAAGGTCGCGGTCAATACCCTGGGCCGGATCGTCGACGAGACCCTGGCCGCCAACGACCTGCAGAAGTCCGACATCGACTGGCTGATCCCCCATCAGGCCAATATCCGCATCATCCAGGCCACGGCGCGAAAGCTCGACATGCCCATGGACCGGGTCATCCTCACCGTCGCCGAACACGGGAATACCTCCACTGCATCGGTGCCGATGGCACTGGACGTGGCGGTGCGCGACGGTCGCATCAAACGCGGCGAGATGTTGTTGCTGGAGGCCTTCGGCGGCGGCTTCACCTGGGGGTCGGCGCTGATCCGTTACTAGCGCGGGGTGACTCGGTCCCGGTGGGGCCGGGATGGCGCAAGTGTTTTCCGCGGATCCTGTCTTCCGGGATCCCGCAACGCAGAGGTAAATCTAGTGTCCCAGCAAGATCCAAAACCGGAATTCCACGGCTGGCGCCCACATCCCTGGCACGGTCTCTCTCCGGGCAAGAATCCGCCGCTCGAGGTCCGCGCCTTTATCGAGATCACGCCCTTCGACCTGGTCAAGTACGAGGTGGACAAGGAGACCGGTTACACTATCGTCGATCGCCCCCAGCGCACCTCTGCCCAGCCGCCGGCGCTGTACGGCTTTATCCCCCAGACCTACTGCGGAGATCGGGTCTGTGACCTGACGCCCGATGCTGAACTCGCCGATGGCGATCCGCTGGATATCTGTGTCATCAGCGAGCGGCGCATCGATCGCGGCGGCATACTCATCGACGCCCGTGTCATCGGCGGCATCCAGATGCTTGACGGCGGCGAGGCGGACGACAAGATCATCGCGGTGCTGCGCAACGATTACATCTGGAGCGGGGTCAATGACATCGGCGAGTTGCCGGACATCCAGGTACAGCGGATCAAGCACTATTTCGGCACTTACAAGATGAGTGACGCCATGGATTCGTCGATCAGGATCACCGGCGTCTACGGCCACGAGCGGGCGGCTGAGGTCATCGATGCCTCGCTGGCGGATTACGAGGAATCATTCGGCCACTATCGCCGCGCCCTGCAGCGCAGCGAAGCGGAGATGTTCGGGCCGCGCGAGGACGGCTGAGGTAAGCCGGGTCCGTCAGCGTCTCGGAGCGGCTGCGAGTTCCTCGAACAGGTCCACGAACTGGGTGGTGAGCTTGTGCCGGGGCGCCAGGTAGATCAGCGGCGTCGCCTGATCATGGCTCTCACGCATCTTCACTGACGACGACAATCGCGTCTCCAGTACAGGCAGGCCTTCCTGGCAGAGTTCTTCCACCAGCCGGCGCGGCAGGTTGGCTCGCGGCAGGAATTGATTGATGACGATGCCTTCCACGTGGAGTTCACGATTGTGATCGCTGCGGGTCTCCTCGACGTTCTCCAGTAGCTGATACAGCGCGCGCCGCGAGAAATCATCGCAATCGAACGGGATGAGACAGCCTTCGGCGGCGATCAGGGCCGAGAGGGTGAAGAAATTGAACGCGGGTGGCGTGTCGATGTAGACCGCCTGGTAATCGCCCGACAGGTCGTCCATCAACTCCCTGAACTTGTAGATCTTGTGTTTGGCCTGGAGTTTGCCTTCGAGTTCGTTCAAATCCGGCGAGGCGGCGATCAGATCCAGATCGTCGAAACCGGTTTCTTCGATGTAGGCTCCCGGCTCGCGCTCGAGCAGACGGAAACTCAGGCAGTCCTCGAAAAACTCTCCGATGCCGCGGTCGCTGGCTTCATAGTCAGCGCCGAGCAGATATTGGGAAGCGTTGCCCTGCGGGTCAAGATCCACGAGCAGGGTAGGGATGCCCCGGCTGGCGCTGATAGCGGCAAGATTTGCGGCGATGCTGGACTTGCCGACACCGCCCTTCTGGTTGAAAACCACGCGGCGCATGGTGGGAATACCTCGGATGCCTGATTGCGGAAGTGCCTGGATTGTGGCCCCGCATCAGAGTGTCGGCAGCGGGGTCGCCTCCGTCAAGAGGCCGGGGTCTACCAGAGCGAGAACTTGTCCTTTTTCTTCTTGGCAGGCTCTGCGTCCCTGGCGTTTCGGCGCTCTATCCGCTCCAGCAGTTTTTTCCGCTTGCTGGCAAGCCTGTCCCGGCGGGCGGTACCGGAGCCGCGCAGTCGGGTCGCGAACGTGTCCCGGAAAGCGAGGAAATCCTTGTATCCGTCGATCTCGTGCTTGAGTTCCCGGAACACCAGTTCGATCATGATCGCGTCATCGAGATAACCGATGCCGGGGATACTGTCCGGGATCAGGTCTTCCGGATCGCAGAAGTAGACGAGGGCGCACAGGACTCTGCTGCGTCCGGGCTCCGGCATGGCCCAGTCTTCGTCCGTCAGCATGCCGACCATGGCTTCGAGTTGCTCCAGCCGGTCCTGGATGAAGGTCGGCGCATTGGCACCCGCCACCTCCTCGAACAACTGCTGGGCGGCATCGATGATGTCGCTCTCGTCAGCATCGCGCACGGCATCCCGCGCCTTCTGCATACACTCGCGGAAGTGGCGCAAGTCCTTGTCGCTGATCTCGAAAGTGACGCGCATGGTCATCGGATTCTCCCGCCTCATTTGCAGCGGGAAGCCTACGCAGTGAGCCGGGGAGCGTCAATAGCACCGGGGGGCGCGGCCGCCCCGGGGCGTGGTGACGAAGGAGCCGGGCACAAAAGAGTCCATCGCACATTCCCCGGGACACCGCCTCGCCCGGGATGCAGAGATCGCGGCCCTGCGGGCCGCGTCCCTTGTCGCGCCTGAGACCGGCAGATCAGCGGGAAGCCGCAATTTGCTGATGCATGGAGCGCCGCCGTTATTGCGCGAACAACCAAAAAAAAAGCCGCGACCGGAGCCGCGGCTTTGTTGCTGCCCGAAGACAGCGGTCGGAAGTTTCTGTCCTTACTTGGACATGGACTTCTTGAACATCCGGTCGAGCTTCTCGGTGTTGGCGTTGCAGCAGCTCTGGGCGCCGGCTGCAGCCTGAGCCGCACTGTTGGCGGTGTTCTGCGCGTTGGCAGCCATCCGCTTGGCGTCGGCGGAAGCAGCTTCGGCAGCAGTGGCGGCCGTCTTGGCGGCAGAGGCGTCGCTGGCAGCCTGGGAAGCCATGGACTTGGCTTCGTCGGCGGTGGCCTGGGCCTTCTTGACGGAATCCACGCTGGCGCAACCGGACATGCCGACCATCAGGGCCAGAGCGGCGGTGAGAGCAAGTCTGTTTTTCATGTTCAAATCTCCGATATCGGTTCGACGAAACTCACAATTGACGCGCCGGTCCTGCAGAGACCGGCATTTCGACGCCGCCAAACTACCGAAACCATGCCGGCTAATCAAGGGGAATCGCGTGGGCCCGGGCGCCGGGCCGGATTCCTTAATCCCTGGCGGCAGAAGCCGGGATACGCCGCCGGCCCGATCTCTACCACCCGGCGGGGGTGCCGGCTCGCGCCGGCCAGCTCTCAGTCGGTGCGCTCGGTGACTTCCAGCACGTGATAACCGAACTGGGTCTTGACCGGGCCGAGCGGCTTGCCGATCTCGCCATCGAATACGACTTTGTCGAATTCCGGGACCATCCTGCCGCGCCCGAAAGAGCCGAGTTCTCCGCCGCGGGCTCCGGAGGGGCACTTCGAGTGTTTCTTCGCCAACTCGGCAAAATCCGCTCCGTCCTGGATCTGAGAGATCAGGTCCTGACATTCGGTTTCTGTCTCGACGAGGATATGGCGGGCGCTGGCAGTGGTCATGGAACTCTCCCTGGGGTGGAAAAATGGCGATTCTAGCAGCTGACGGGCAGTTTCCGGTCAGTGGGCGTCAGTTCCAGGCCGATCTCTACCGCGCCAGGTGGCCACGCCCCGGATGCTTCAAATCCCGCAGGATCTCATGGGCGGCGTTATGGCCAGGCGCCCCGGTGACACCGCCGCCGGGGTGGGTGCCTGATCCGCACATGTACAGAGCTCTGAGCGGACCGCGGTAGGCGCCGAAACCCAGTACCGGGCGGGCGCTGAAAAGCTGGTCGAGGCCGAGGGCGCCATGGAATATATCGCCACCGACCAGGCCGAACTGCCGTTCCAGATCTGCCGGTGTCAGCACCATTCGGCCGACGATGCTGGTGCGGAAATTGGGCGCGTATTCATCGATGGTATCGATCACCCGCTCTGCTGCCTCGGCGGCGCAGGCATCCCATCCTTTGCCGTCGGGCAGCTCCGGAGCGAAATGCTGGCAGAACAGGCTCGCCACGTGCTGTCCGGGCGGCGCCAGGCTGTCATCCATGGTGCTGGGGATCATCATCTCGACCACCGGCCGGCGCGACCAGCCATGCCGGCGCGCGTCCAGCCAGGACTGCTCCATGTAGTCCAGCGACGGCGCGATGACGATGCCCGACTGATGTCCCGGCTTGATGTCGTCGCCCGGCAGGCAGCGGAAACGCGGCAGCTCCGACAGCGCCACGTTCATCCTCAGCGTTCCGGACCCGCAACGGTAACGGCGGATGCGGCCGAGGAACTCCGGATCCAGATCACCGGCATCCAGCATCTGCAGGTAGAGCAGGCGCGGGTTGACGTTGGCGATCACCATGTCGGCATCGAATTCGCGGCCGTCGGCCAGGACCACGCCGCAGGCGCGGCCGTGACGCACCCGGACCTGGCTCACCTCCGCTTCGGTGAGGAGAGTGACGCCCCGGTCCCGCGCCTCTGCGGCCATGGCCTGGGTGATCGCGCCCATGCCACCCACGGCGTGGCCCCATACGCCGCGCCGGCCGTTGACCTCGCCGAAGGCGTGATGGAGCAGCACATAGGCCGAACCCGGTGCATAGGGCCCGGCGTAGTTGCCGACCACGGCATCGAAGCCGTAGAGGGCCTTGATCGGTTCGGACTCGAACCAGTCGTCCAGGATCTCCCCGGCGCTGCGGGTGAAGATCTCGTGCAGATCACGCTGGCTGGCGGCGGAGAGCGCATGGGTGCGCCGGCCGAGGCGCAGGGCGGCCAGCAGCGCCGGGAAGCCGCCGCCGGGGCCGGGCGGCGTCTCCAGCAGGGTGGCGCGAAGCTGGTCGGCCACCGTCTCCAGCATGCGCTGGAAGTCGCCCAGGCGGCCAGCATCGCGGCGGGAGAATCGGGCCACTTCCTGACGCAGCGCATCGTCCTCCACCGGGGCCGAGAAGGCGTCGCCATCGGGCAGCGGCAGCAGATTGTTCATCGGCCGCTCGAGGATGCGCAGCCCGTGTTCTGCCAGACGCAGATCGGCGATCACGCGGGGATTGAGCAGACTGACCGTATAGCTGGCCACGGAGTTGCGGAAGCCCGGATGGAATTCCTCGGTGACCGCGGCGCCGCCGACCACGGCGCGACGCTCCAGCAGGGTGACGCGGACGCCGGCGGCAGCCAGGTAGCAGGCGCAGACCAGGCCATTATGGCCGGCGCCGATGATCAGTGCCTCGGGAGTGGATCGCTGGGCCATGGTCCTCGGGGGATCGGTTTCGGGGTCTCCGGCGCATCGGCCGCAGCGCGAATCATAAGCGACTCGCGCGGCGGCTGCCCGTAACCGTCTCGCCGGTGCGGGAAAGGCTTGCCCGGTTCTCCATGCTGCTGTATATAAGAACAGTCACTGTCCATCCATACAGTAGAGTGTTTGCCATGTATGAACTGACCCCTCGCCAGTATCAGGTCCTCGAACTGATCCGCCATGCCATCGAAACAGAAGGCATGCCGCCGACCCGGGCCGAGATCGCTCTCGCCCTGGGATTCAAATCGGCCAACGCCGCGGAGGATCATCTGCGCGCGCTGGAGCGCAAGGGCGCCATCGAACTGATGCCGGGCACTTCTCGCGGCATACGCCTGAAGGACATCCTGCGCGAGCAGTTGGGTCTGCCCCTGGTGGGCCGGGTGGCGGCGGGTCAGCCGATCCTGGCCCAGGAACACATCGAGGCCCGCTACCAGGTCGATCCGGACCTGTTCCATCCGCGGCCCCATTACCTGCTGCAGGTCCACGGCATGAGCATGCGCGATGCCGGCATCCTGGATGGCGATCTGGTGGCCGTGCATCGCACGCCGGAGGTCCGCAGCCGGCAGATCGTGGTCGCCCGCATCGACGATGAAGTGACGGTCAAGCGCTACCGCCAGGAAGGCCGTGTCGTCTGGCTGCTGCCGGAGAACCCGGATTTCGAACCGATCCGGGTGGATATGAGCGAGAGCGAACTGAGCATCGAGGGCGTCGTGGTCGGCGTCGTGCGCCGGGACGTCAACGGATGAAAAAATCCCTCGACGCCGTGCTGGCGGATCCGCGCGTCTGGCGGGGCCGGCAGGCGCCGCGAGGCACAGGGACGCTGGCGACCGGCTATCGTGCCCTGGACGCCATCCTGCCGGGTGGCGGCTGGCCACGATCCGGGCTGACCGAGATCGTGGTCGAGCGCTGGGGCACGGGGGAATTGCGGATGATCGTGCCCCTGCTGCGGCAGCTCAGCGATGCTGGCGGCGAAGGCCAGGAAGATCCGGCACAGCGGCACGGATGGATAGCCTGGATCGCGCCGCCCTACGTCCCTTATGCGCCGGCTCTGGTGACATCCGGTATCGACGTGGGCAGGCTGCTGCTGGTCCATCCCGTGATCGACAGCGAATCCCTGTGGGCGGCGGAGCAGGCGCTGGTTTCGGCCAGCTGTCAGATCGTGCTGGCCTGGGCCAGGAATGCCTCCCATCGCCAGCTCCGGCGTCTCCAGCTGGCGGCCGAGGACGAGGGTTTGCCCTGCATCCTGTTCCGCCCGCCCGAGGCCCGACGGGCGGTTTCCCCGGCAGCGCTCAAGCTGTATCTGGGTGCGGGCGTCAACGGACGCCTGGACGTCATCAAATGCCGCGGCGGCCGTCCTGCCGGCTTGCTGCTGCGGGACCTTTTTCGGCATGACGGCCACTGAAAGGCGCCGTTGTTTCCATGTCCGGGTCCCAGGCCTCATTGCCCCTGTTCCCCGCGCCGCTGCCGGTCAGCGAGACACCGCTGTCCGGGCCGCGGCCGGCGCGCCGGCATCAGCTTTGGCTTGCGCTGGACTGCGGTCGATTGCCGCTGGAGATTTTTGGTGCGGTACCACAGCCCCTGGCGGTCGTGGAGGGAGACGGCGGCGGCCGCCGGATATGCCGGTGTAATAGCGCCGCGGCGGACCAGGGCGTGATGCCGGGCCTGCCACTCAATGCCGCGCTGGCGCTGTGCCCGGCGCTGCAGGTGCGGGAGCGGGATCCGCGGCGCGAGACGCGGACACTGCGGCGCCTGTCGCAGTGGGCCATGGTTTACACCTCCCTGGTCAGTCTCGAGTTGCCCCATCGCCTGCTGCTCGAGATCCGGGGCAGTCTGAGGCTGTTCGGTGGTCTCGATCCGCTGTGCCGGCGGGTCTGTAACGATGTGAGGGATCTCGGTTACAGCCTGCGCCATGCCGTGGCACCTACGCCACGGGCGGCGCTGTGGCTGGCGAGGGGGGCGGATGGCAAACAGGTCACCGACATCGCGGCGTTGCCGGGCGCCCTGGCTGGATTACCGCTGAGCTGTACCGACTGGTCGGAGCGCGAACTCAAGCTCCTTGCAGGCATGGGCGTGCAATCCCTGGGCGACTGCCTGCGTCTGCCCCGGGACGGGTTCAGCCGGCGCCTGGGGACCCGCTGCCTGGCCGATCTGGATCGCGCCCTGGGGCGGAGGGCCGAGCCGCGGCAGGGCGTGCGTCCGACCGCCCGCTACGGTGGCAGTCTCGATCTGCCCGCGGAGACCCTGGACCGGGAGATGATGAGCCGGGGCATGATGCGTCTGCTGGATGAATTGTCGGCGTTCCTGCGCCGCCGTCAGGCCGGTGTGCAACGGCCCGAATTCGTGTTCCGGCACAGTGACGGCCAACACACCCGTTTCCCCCTGGGTCTGGCGGAACCGACCGCCGATGCCGGTTTCCTGGCTGAATTGCTGGCGCCGCGGCTGGAACAGGCGCGCCTGCACGCGCCGGTGGTGGGTCTGGCCTTGCGCAGTGGTCCGGTGCTTCCGCTGCCCGGCAGTCTGCGGGCGCTCGGGTTGGAAACCGATGCGGGCCCGCCGCGGCGCGAAGCAGCCGGTCGGCTGGTGGATCGTCTGCGGGCCCGGCTGGGGGCGGAGGCAGTGCGGGGGCTCTGTCTGCTGCCCGAGCATCGTCCCGAAGCGGCCTGGGACTACGCCGAGCCCGGCACCCGTTGCGAAGCAGGTGCCGGACGGCCCCGGCCGCTGTGGATACTGGAGACGCCGCGCCTGCTGACGACCCGTAGCCGGCGACCCTGGATGGAGGGACCGCTGCGGCTGAGCCGCGGACCGGAGCGTATCGAGACCGGCTGGTGGGACGGCCAGGATGTGTCCCGGGATTACTACGAGGCGCAAAACGCTCACGGTATGGGTTTGTGGATCTTCCGCGAGCGCCATGAGCCGCGACGCTGGTTCCTGCACGGGGTGTTCGGCTGATGGCCGCCGCTTATGCGGAATTGCACTGTCTGTCCAATTTCAGCTTCCTCCGCGGCGCCTCGCATCCGGAGGAACTGGTGGAGCAGGCAGCCAGTCTCGGGTATCGCGCCCTGGCGATCACCGACGAGTGTTCGGTGGCCGGGGTGGTCAGAGCCTGGCAGGCGGCGCGGGAACAGCGGCTGCATCTGATCGTCGGCAGCGAGTTCCGGCTCGCAGACGGTCTGCGGCTGGTGCTGCTGGCTACCGACCGGCAGGGCTATGGCCAGCTCTGCCGTTTGATCACCCGTGGCCGGCGCCAGGCGCCCAAGGGCAGTTATCGCCTGGACAGGGAGGATCTGGCGTCGCCGTTTGAGCAATGCCTCGCCCTGTGGCTGCCCGGCCCCGAGCCCCGGGCGGAAGAGGGTGTCTGGCTGGCGGGCCGTTTCCCCGGACGTTGCTGGATGGCGGTGGAACTGCTCGCCGACGGCGATGACACCGATCGCCTGAAGGCGTTGCAGACCCTGGCAGAAGACATCGGCTTGCCCCAGGTCGCCTGCGGCGACGTCCATATGCACAAGCGCGCGCGGCGGGCGCTCCAGGACACCGTGACCGCCATCCGTCTCGGCCGGCCGCTGGGCAGCGCGGGTCTGACTCTGTTCGCCAACGGCGAGCGCCATCTGCGCCGGCGCGATGTGCTGGCCCGCGTCTATCCGCCGGCATTGCTGGATCAGAGCGTGCGCATCGCCGGCCGCTGCCGGTTCCGTCTCGATGAACTGCGCTACGAATATCCGGCGGAACTGGTGCCATCAGGGCAGACGCCGGCCGGCTGGCTGCGCCGGCTGACCGGGGAGGGCGCGGCCCGGCGCTGGCCCGATGGGGTGGATGCGGACGTGCGCGCGCGGATCGAGCACGAGCTGACGCTGATCTCGGAGCTGGGTTACGAACCCTATTTCCTGACCGTCCACGACATCGTCCGTTTCGCCCGCGGCCGCGGGATCCTCTGTCAGGGACGGGGCTCCGCCGCCAACTCCGCCGTCTGTTTTTGTCTCGGTATCACCGAAGTCGATCCGGCCCGCATGTCCATGCTGTTCGAGCGGTTTATCTCCAGGGAACGGGACGAGCCGCCGGACATCGACGTGGATTTCGAGCACGAGCGGCGGGAAGAGGTGATCCAGTACATCTACGGCAAGTACGGCCGGGAGCGGGCCGCGCTCGCGGCCACCGTGATCAGCTATCGGCCGCGCAGCGCTATCCGTGATGTGGGCAAGGCGCTGGGTCTGGAGACGCTGCAGATCGATCAGCTGGCTCGCGCCATCCAGTGGTGGGACGGGCGGGAGGTCGGGGATGACCGGGTCCGCGAGGCGGGTTTCGATCCGGACAATCCGATGATCGCGCGGCTGCTGGAACTGGTGCGGCAGCTGATTGGTTTCCCGCGGCATCTTTCCCAGCACGTGGGCGGATTCGTCATCGCCGCCGGCGATCTGGACGAACTGGTGCCGGTGGAGAATGCGGCCATGCCCGAGCGGACCGTGATCCAGTGGGACAAGGACGATCTCGACGCGCTGGGACTGATCAAGGTGGATGTGCTCGGCCTGGGGATGCTCTCGGCCATCCGGCGCAGCTTCGAGCTGGTGCGGACCTTCCGCGGCCGGTCACTGAGCCTGGCCAGCGTGCCGGCGGAGGACCCGGCGGTCTACGACATGATCTGTCGCGCCGACACCCTGGGCGTGTTCCAGATCGAATCGCGGGCGCAGATGGCCATGTTGCCGCGGCTGCGTCCGCGCTGTTACTACGACCTGGTGATCGAGGTGGCCATCATCCGCCCCGGACCGATCCAGGGCGACATGGTGCATCCCTATCTGCGGCGCCGTAACGGCGAGGAGGCGGTCACCTATCCAAACGAAGAAGTGCGGGGCGTGCTGGAACGGACCCTGGGCGTACCCATCTTCCAGGAGCAGGTGATGGAACTGGCGGTGGTGGCCGCCGGCTTCAGCCCCGGAGAGGCGGATCGCCTGCGGCGGGCGATGGCGGCCTGGCGGCGCAAGGGCGGACTGGGACCCTTCGAATCCCGGCTCATCGACGGCATGCGGCGGCGCGGCTACGAAGAACGCTTCGCCCGTCAGATATTCAATCAGATCCTGGGTTTCGGTGAATACGGTTTTCCGGAATCCCACTCTGCCAGTTTCGCCCTGCTGGTCTATGTGTCGGCCTGGCTCAAGTGTCATGAGCCGGCGATCTTCGCCTGTGCGCTGATCAACAGCCAGCCGATGGGTTTTTACGCGCCTTCCCAGATCGTGCAGGACGCCATCCGCCACGGAGTCGAGGTCAGACCGGTGGACGTCCGTTACAGCCACTACGACTGCACTCTGGAGCGGGATACGGACGGTGAGCCCGCGCTGCGGCTCGGTCTGCGCCTGGTCGGCGGATTGTCGGCCGCCGGCGCTGAACGGCTGGTCGCGGCCCGGAGCGCCGGCCCCTGGCGGCACGTTACCGGGATGGCACGCCGATGTGCTCTGGACCGGGCCGATCTCGGTGCCCTGGCGGACGCCGGCGCGCTGCGGGCTCTGGCCGGGAACCGGCACCGGGCCCGCTGGGAAGTGGCGGGCGTAGAGGAACCGTCAGCGCTGTTTGCGGACAGCTTCCCGGCGGAAGGCCTGCCGCTGCTGCGCGGTCCTACGGAAGGTCAGGACATCGCAGCGGATTATCGCAGCATGCATCTGAGCCTCGAACGGCATCCCATGAGTCTGCTGAGAGCGCGTTTGCAGGGGGAGCGCATCCATGCCGCGGCCGACCTCTGGCAGCTGGGTCACGGAAGCCGGGTCCGTTTCGCCGGACTGGTTATCAATCGACAGCGTCCCGGCAGCGCGCGCGGGGTGACCTTTGTGACCCTGGAAGACGAGACCGGACATGCCAACATCATCGTCTGGAAGCAGGTCGCCGAGCGGCAGCGGAAGGCCCTGCTCGGGTCCAGATTGATGGAGGTCACCGGTCGCGTACAGCGAGAGGGGGATGTCCTGCATCTGGTGGCGGAGCGGCTACGGGATCGCAGCGCGCTGCTGGGAGATCTGTTGGTGCGCTCCCGCGACTTCCACTGAACCCGTCCCGGTGCGTCAGTCCAGATCGAAATCCTCGAGATCGCTCAATTCCCGAGCGGCCCGCTTCATCTCCAGATAGTCCTCGACCCGGCGGCGCGCGCTCTGGGCCGGCGAGGCGCCAGCCTTCAGCAGCAGGTCCACCTCAACCATCGTCTGGGACTGCTCGTCGTCGCCGTCGTCCTCATCCAGATCCGGAGCGAAGTCGTCTTCGGCGTTGTCTCCCGAGTCTTCATCCTCGATGTCATCATCGAGTTCATCGACCGGCTCTGCTTTCTTGCGACCCTTCGCCATGGCTGCACCGAATTTCTGGCTGTCTCCTCAGGGAGCGAAATCTCAGGGGAGGCTTGCGCGCTGTATATCCCGAAAGCGCGCTCGCCGCAACCATTACAGAGAAATGACATCCGCGCGAGACGTCTCTTGCGGGCTACTGCACCAACTGGTTGAGCTCGAAGATCGGCATCAGGATGGCCAGCACGATGATCAGGACGATGGCGCCCATCAGCAGGATCAGCGCCGGCTCCATGATACTGAGGAGGGTGGCGATCAGCGAATCGACTTCCTGTTCCTGGTTGATCGCGGCGCGCTCCAGCATGGTCTCCAGCTCCCCGCTGGCCTCGCCGCTGGAGATCAGGTGCATGGTCATGGGCGGGAACAGGCGGGTAGCGCCAAGGGAGGCTCCGATGGGTGCGCCCTCGCGGACCCGTACCGCGGTCTCTTCGACCGCCTCACGCATGGGGACATTGTTGATCACCTCGGCGGCGATGCGCAGCGCTTCCAGCACCGGTACGCCACTGGCGGCGAGGATGCTCAGGGTGCGGGTGAAGCGGGCGGTGTTGATGCCCCGGACCAGGCGTCCGATGATAGGCAGGCGCAACAGCATCTGATCGTAACGGCGACGCGGGCCCGGCCGCTTGAGCAGGTGCCGGATCGCGAAGGCGAGGGCGATAACGGCGGCAAGCACCCAGAGCCCGTTGGCGCGGAGGAAGTCGCTCATGGCGATCAGGCCCGCGGTCAGGCCCGGTAATTCCTGACCCGAAGTCTCGAACACGCCGACGACCTGCGGAACCACGTAGACCAGCAGGCCAGAGACGATGAGCAGGGCCATCACCGTCAGGATGATGGGATAGATCATGGCGTGGCTGATCCGCTGGCGAAGCTGCTGCCGACTTTCCGCGTAATCGGCCAGCCGCTCGAGGATGGAATCCAGAAATCCGGATTGTTCGCCGGCGGCGACGGTGGCCCGGTAAAGCTCGGGAAACGCCTGGGGGAATTCGCCCAGACCGTCAGCCCGCGACTGGCCCTCCATCACCCGCGAGCGGACGCCCAGAAGGATACTCTTCAGCCGGGGTTTCTCCGACTGCTGGCTGACCGCGAGCAGGGATTCTTCCAGCGGCATGCTGGACCGGACCAGGGTCGCCAGCTGGCGGGTCACCAGGGCAAGGTCCATGGGGCTGATCCCCCGGCGCAGAGAAAACGAACGCTTTCCCTTTGTGCCCTTCTCGGACACTTCGTCCACGGCCACCGGTAGCAGTCCGCGCTCCCTGAGTGTCTGTCTGACCGCGCGGGCCGTGTCGCCTTCGAGTACGCCGCGGCTCTGCCGACCGCTGGTGTCCACGGCCGTGTATTCGAATGCGCCCATCAGGCTTCCTGGGTCACCCGAACGACTTCCTCGAGGGTGGTGGCGCCTTCCAGTACCTTGCGCACGCCATCCTCGCGGATGCTGGGCGTGCTCAGGCGCGCATG
Organism: Gammaproteobacteria bacterium; assembly: GCA_050122055.1. Lineage (GTDB taxonomy): Bacteria > Pseudomonadota > Gammaproteobacteria > Steroidobacterales > XN24 > CAMYOC01. Next base: position 20,156 of record JASFJM010000011.1, read on the forward strand.
GCGGTCGAGGGCCTGCTCGCCGGCGCCCTCATGGATCATGCCGCGCATGTCGTCATCCACGACGACCATCTCATAGATGCCGGTGCGGCCCCGATAGCCGGTCCCGCTGCAGCTTTCGCAGCCACGAGCGTGGAAGATGGTCGGATGGGTCTCCTGTGGCAGACCGAGCAGGCGGCGTTCGGTCTCGGTTGGATCGACCTGTACTTTGCAGCTGGAGCACAAGACCCGCACCAGTCGCTGAGCCATGACGCCGAGTATGCTGGAAGAGAGCAGGAACGGTTCCACGCCCATGTCGCGCAGGCGGGTCACCGCGCCCACCGCGGTATTGGTATGCAGGGTGGACAGCACGAGATGCCCGGTCAGGCTGGCCTGCACCGCGATCTCGGCGGTCTCCAGGTCGCGGATCTCGCCGACCATGACCACGTCGGGATCCTGGCGCAGTATGGCGCGTAGCCCGCGGGCGAAGGTCATGTCGACCTTGGTGTTGACCTGGGTCTGGCCGATGCCGTCGATGTAATACTCGATCGGGTCCTCGACGGTCATGATGTTGCGGCTGCGGTC
>JASFJM010000012.1:0-19915 GCA_050122055.1 Gammaproteobacteria bacterium
GATCCACGTCAATATTGTCGCCCGGCGCGATTCTTATAATAGGTTCAGCGGACCGGACAATGGCATCGATCCGATCCGGGAGTGCGTTAGGGGAGTTGTGCGAATGACGTCGATATTGTTGCTGTACCAGAGTCGTATGGGGCATACCGCCCGGGTGGCACGGCGGATCGGAGAGAGCATCGACGAGGCCGGCGGCCGCTGCCATCTCATGCCCATCAACGAGGCGATCTACGAAGGGGTCGATTGGGGCCTGGCGGATGTGGTGGTGGTCGGAGCGCCGGTGATCTACGGCAGCTATCACAAGAACGTGTTCCGGTTCGTGACCGAGAACCAGGCTGAGCTGGACGGCCGGCCCAACAGTTTCTTCAACGTCTCGGTCGTGGCGCGCAATCCGGAGAAGGCCACGGTCGAGGGCAACCGCTATATGCAGAAGTTTCTCGAGCGATCGCCCTGGCGGCCGAAGGACCTGAAGGTCATTGCCGGCAAGGTGGATTACCCGTCCTGGACCTGGTACGACACCCTGATGATCCAGCTGATCATGAAGATGACCAAGGGCCCGACCGACCCCAAATCCGTGATCGATTACACCGACTGGGGAGACGTCCGGGATTACGGCGAGCACCTGCTGCGATTGGCCCCGGCGGATCCGGTGGCCGTAGCCGATTCGACATAATCTCCCGGCTGCAGCGGTTCAGCTTCGGTTCAGCCTGATCCGGTTCAAATGACTTCCAGACCCCGCAAAAGCGGGGACGGAGGAAGTCAAGATGAACACGATCCGAAAGACCCGATCTCTGCTGAGCCTGGCTCTTGCGTTCGTCGCCCTGGGTCTCGCCCTGGCATCGACGGTCGTGCATGCCGGAGAAGTCCCGCGGGAGAGTCGTTCCGCGGCCGGGTTCGAGAGCGAGCGGGGTAACGCAGAGCGCCGTCCCGCCGACCAGCTGGAAGACTATCAGCCGCCCGCGGAAGCACGCCTGGCAAAACCTGCCGGGCCCATCGCGGCGCAGATGAACGCGGCGTCCTGCTGCGCCTACCGCATCTACTCGGCCACCACGCGCTTGTTCGACGACATCGACGGTGACGGCTTCTACACTTATCTGCGCGTCAATTTCGATATCGACACCGACTATTTCGATGCCGATGTGTTCGTGCGTCTGTTCATGCGCGGTGACGACGGCCGCTGGACGCAGTTCTACCAGAGCCCGGTGTTTACTATCTACGGCAGCTCCGGCTCGGACGATTACGAGGTCGAGACCGAACTGGTGGCGGGCTTCCCCCCGGACGACTACGACGTCCTGATCGAAGTCTATGATGCGGCCTATGGCGATCTGGTGGTCGAATACGGACCGCTCGAGAGTTCGGCGCTCAGCTTCCTGCCGCTGGAGGACGTGTCCTTCGACGGCAGCCTGCCGGCGCCGGTCACCATCTCCCGGGGCGGCGGCGGCGCAACCGGGATCGAGCTGTTGGTGCTGGCCCTGCTGGCCGCGATCGTCGCCTGGCGTCGGCGCGGCCAGCAGATGGCTGCAGCCCGGATCCGCGGCCAGGGCTCGTCTTCGCTTCCCCCACGGGGATAGTCGTCGTTCCCGCCGATCCGGAGTGCCAGGGAGATTGTGTGACGGAGGCGACTTTTTGACCAAAGGCCGGCCATCCCATGTGACAGCGATCGCGGCTTTCGTGATCCCTGTCACATTGTGGGCTGACCCGGGCTCATAGACTCTTACGTGCTCTTCAGCCAAGACGGGCGGCCACCCCCCCTCACGCGCCGACGGCGCGACGCCCGCGGAGGAAATCCCCAAATGAACAGATTTATCAGGATGATCGTACTTGGTGCCGGCCTTTCGCTCCTGGCGGCCTGCGGTGGCGGCGGTGGTGGCGGCGGGAACCCGCCGGTCGTCGCTGCGCCCGATGCCGACATCGATTCCCAGAACGCGGTGGAGATCGCTGGCGATGTCGTCACCGGCGTGCTGGACAGCGGCGAACTCGGCGCTTTCGGCGGCTCCGGTCTGATCGGTGCCAGCAACGCCGGCGCGCCGGCCATGTCCAAGGCCTCGGCGTCTGCCGCCAGAAAGGGCATCAATGCGGTGATGATGGCGGCGTTCGGTCCCGAGGTGTCCCAGTGCGCCATGGGCGGCACCGTGTCCATCTCGGGCAATCTGCGCAGTCAGGACACGCTGAGCCCCGGTGACACTATCACCGCCCGCTTCGCCAACTGCGACGATGGCGAAGGGGAAGTCGTCAACGGCGTCCTCACCCTGGATATCGACACCTTCGAAGGCGATCTGCTCAGCGGTTTCGTGGCCCTGGGCGTGACCATGGGATTCCAGTCCTTCTCGGTGACCGAGGGCGGCGAGGTCCATACGGTCAGCGGCGGTTTGTCGGTGTTGATCGATACCCGCAATTACCCGCTCAATACCTTCACCATGTCCAGCGGCTCCCTGTCGGTGACCGATGGCGCCGAGACGGTGGTGCTGTCGAATTTCACCACCACCGCCAGCTCCGACGAGAGTTCGCAGCCGCCGGCATTCACCTTCGAGTCCAGCGGCCGCATCAGCGTCCCGCGTCACGGCTCCGTGACCTACCGGGTAGACGAGCCCTTCACCGGCTTCGGCGAAGGGGACCCGGAATCCGGTGTGCTCTACATCGAAGGCAGCGGCGGCGGCAACATCACTGCCACGGTGCTGTCGAGCACCCAGGTCCAGCTGGATATGGACTACGACGGTAACGGCTCGATCGACGAGACGGTGATCGTCACCTGGGTCGAGCTGGAAGCCTGATCCGGTGCGGCGCCGCATCCGCGGCCCGGTCCATTCGTCCCAACAAGCCGCGGCAGGGCAATTCCCTGCCGCGGCTTTTCTTGTCCCACATCCGCATCGCGTGATACCCCGGGCCCCGGTGCGCTAATATCAGGGTGCATCCGCGCAATTCGCCGGAGGCAGGGTGGGGCGATCGTCGGCTGACCCGTCTGCGGCGATTCCCTTGAGGGGGGACCATGAGCTTCAAGCGTGCACTGGTGGTCGACGACTCCAAGTCTGCCCGGCGCGTGCTCGGCGCCCTGCTCGAAAAACACAACCTCATCGTCGAATCCGCGGCCAGCGCGGAGGACGCGCTGGAGCTGCTCAAGCGCCAGCCGGTGGACGTGATCTTCATGGATCACACCATGCCAGGCATGGATGGTCTGGAGGCCGTCTCGGCGATCAAGAAGAATCCCCGCACCGCCATGATCCCGGTGATGATGTACACGGCCAAGGAAGGCGAAGTCTACGTGGGTCAGGCCCGCGCGCTCGGGGCAGTCGGCGTGCTGCCCAAGCAGGTCCGTCCGGCGGAGCTGTTCGAAGTCTTGCTCAATCTCGGTCTGGTCACCGAAAGGCGGGGCAAGAAACGCAGCCCGGCCGCCGGCAAGAAGGCTCTGGTCGAGCCGCCGGAGAGTGATGCCATGGATCGGGATCATGAACAGCACGTCCAGGGGATCGCGGTGCAGGCCCTGGTAACCCGCATCCTTCAGGATCAGCACGTGGAGCTGCGCTCGGATATCCTCAGCAGCCAGCGGGAGTTCGCCAGACGGGTCGCCGAGGAGATCTTCGAGAAACAGCAGGCGGAACAGGAGCTGGCGGCAGCCCGGGAGGCGGCCACCCGGCCCTGGCGCCCCGCTTCATGGCTGGTGCTGGCGCTGGCCCTGCTGCCCGCTGTGATCCTGTTCCTGCTGTTCCGGCAGACCGCCGCAGAGCGCAACGAGGCACTGGCGTCGAACGCCCGGCTGGCGGTGGCGGCCGAGCAGGCGCGGGCGGTGGTGGAAGACCAGCAGTCGGATCTCCTGTCCGATCTGGCACTGGAGCGCTCCGAAGCCGAGATCCGCTATGTCGAGTCGCTCGGCGTGCTGGAATGGGCGGTGAACCAGCGCAATTATTATCCGTACGACGAAGTGGCCATGAACGATGCCCGCCTGGAGACCCTGCAGGAGCTGCTGGCACGCCTCGCGTCGATCGGATTCGTGGGTACCGTGCGCCTGGATGCGCACCTGGGCGAGTTTTGCCTGGTGGGTGACGAGGCCGGCGGTTATCAGCTCGCCGCGCCGGATCTGCCGCTGGAGGACTGCAGCCTGGTGGGCCATCCGCTGGATTATTCGATGGCGCTCGGTGAACGACAGTCGGTGAGCTTCGCCAATTTCCTCGCCAGCTCGCCGCTGGTCAACGAGTCCGGTATCGAGGTCGAGGTCGTCGCCCACAGCCGTGCCGATTCGGTCAGGCGTTTTCCGTTCCCGGCCAACCTGACGACTGCCGGCGAATGGAACGAGATCGCCACCCTGAACAACCGGCTGCAGTACTCACTGATCCCCGCCATACCCTGAAATACCCGATCAGCGGGCCGGTAGATTCCTGCTCGTCAGTGGGAGAGTCTTGGCTGGTGGGTCCGGCAGGCCCGGGGCCGAGCCTAGGCCGAGTGCCGGATGGCGCTGTCCCGGTCGTCCAGGTCGCCGGCTTCCGCCGGGGCTGGCAGCCATCGCTGCAGCACCGTACGCAGGGCATCCAGGGTGAACGGTTTGCACAGATAGTCGTCCATCCCGACCGCCAGGCAACGTTCGCGATCACCAGCCACTGCGTTGGCGGTGAGGGCGATGATGGGCACGCGCTGGCCGCGGTTGCGGATCGTCCGGGTGGCGCCGAATCCGTCCAGTACGGGCATCTGGCAATCCATCAGCACCAGATCGAAGTCCTCGACGGCCAGTCTGTCGATCGCGATCTGTCCATTCGCCGCAGTCGAGACTTCGCAGCCGATGCTTGCCAGCATGCCCTGGGCGACGAGCTGGTTGACTGCGTTGTCTTCGACCAGCATTACGCGGCCTGCCAGGGAGTCGGCGATCAGGGACTCGGCGACCTGGGCCTGTGAGCACATCCTGGCCGCCCGGTCTTCCGGTACCTCACCCCCTGCTCCCGGTCCTGCCAACGCGCTCCTCAGCCGGGATTGTCTGACGGGTTTGACCACGCAGGCGTCTATGCAGTGGGATAGCTGGCCGGCCAGTGGATCGTCGTCCCGGGCCAGGACGACGACACGGGGCGCCTTCGCCCCGGGAGTAGCCCGGAGCCCACTCAGTTGCTCCAGGAGGTCGAACAGTCCATCGCCGGCATCCAGCAACACCGTGTCCCAGTCGGTCACGCCGCCGCGAAGGCGCTCGAGCAGCCCCTCGACGTCGTCGACGAATGTCGGCTCGAGTTTCCACGCGGTAAACATCCGCTGGAGGGCATCCCGGATCGATCCCGGCTCGACCAGCGCCAGCACTTTCCGGCCTTCCAGAGGCTGCGGCTTTGCCGCCGTGCCGCCGGGGAGCGCAGCGCGCTGCAGCGGGATCCTGAACCAGAACCTGGAGCCGACGCCCGGTTCGCTTTCCACGCCGATCTCGCCATCCATCAATTCCAGCAGCTGCTTGCAGATCGACAGCCCCAGCCCGGTCCCGTCCGAGCGCCGGGTCATGGTCTCGTCGGCCTGGGAGAAGGCATCGAAGATGTTATTCAGCACTTCTTCCCTGATGCCGGGGCCGGTGTCCGTCACTTCGACCTGGATCGAAACCTGCTCCTCATCCGCCTCGGCCAGGCTGACATTGACCAGGACTTCGCCCCGGTCCGTGAATTTCACCGCATTGCCGACCAGGTTGGTCAGCACCTGACGCAATCGCAGCGGGTCGCCCACGACGCGGCCCTCCAGCTCCGGCGGCGTCGAGCCGACCAGGGCCACGCCCTTGTTGTGAGCCTGGGTGGCCAGCAGATCCACGGTGTCCTCGACCATTTCGTTGAAATCGAATTCGATCGCCTCCAGATTCAGCTTGCCGGCCTCGATCTTCGAGAAGTCCAGGATGTCGTTGATGATCTGCAGCAAAGAGCGGGCCGATTGCTGGATGGTGGATGCAAAGCGGTGCTGTCGTGGATTCAGGGTCGTACACTGGAGCAGCTCGGTCATGCCGAGCACCCCGTTCATGGGTGTACGGATCTCGTGGCTCATGCGGGCCAGGAAGTCGCTCTTGGCCCGGCTCACTTCGCGGAGCTCCTGATTCCGCTCCTCCAGCTGGGTCGTGCGCAGGCTGACTTCTTCCTCGAGACGGGCCGCGTATTCGTTCTTCAGGGCCAGCCGCCGCCGATGCCAGCCGAAAGCGCCGAGCAGGAGCAGGACGGCGAGCACCCCGTACAGCCCTCGCGCCCAGATCGTCTCCCAGGGCGCAGGAGCGACGCTGACCGGGATGCTGAGACCCAGGTCATTCCATCGGCCGTCACTGTTGGCGGCCTTGACCCGGAACACATAGTCACCGGCGTCGAGATTAGTATAGGTGGCCCTGCGTGTATCGCCGGCATAGATCCAGTCCTGATCGAAACCGTCAAGCCGGTAAGCGTAGGTATTCTCTGCCGGTGCCGCGAAATCCAGGGCGGCGAATTCGAACGACAACACGTCATCCCTGTGATCCAGATCCAGCCTGTCGACGACTGGATAGGGGGCTCCGGTGTCCGCCGGTCTGTTCATCGTCTCGATCGACGTGAGGACGATGGGTGGCGGTGGTCGGCTGGAGAGGGCGGCGGGTGGGAAGAACACGTTGATGCCGTCCGGTCCGCCGAAATATAGGCGTCCGTCCATGCCGCGGTGGTGGGCGCCGAAGGTGAATTCCTCGCCCTGCAGCCCATGGCTGCGGTGGAGTTCCTTGACCTCGCCGCTGGCGCGGTCCATCCGCATCAGTCCGTAGTTGCTGCTGAGCCACAACGTGCCGTGGGCGTCGGACACGATCCCGTAGATGACGTCGCTGCTCAGGCCGTCGTGCCGCGATCGGTTCTGGAAGCGGATTGTGTCCGGCTCCCGGGAGGATCCGACCAGTCGGTCCAGGCCGCTCCCTGCCGTACCCACCCACAGGGTCCCGTCCGTATCCACGTGCAGCGCATAGACCGAATCGGAACTCAGGCTGCCGGGATCGTCAGGGTCGTGGCGGAAGGCGCGCACGGTGCCGCTGGCTCGGTCAATCATGTTTATCCCGCCGCTGTCCGTCGCGACCCAGATCATGCCGTTGAGATCCTCGACGATATCGGTGGCACGCCGGCCCGAAAGCGTGCCGGGATCGTCGGGATCGTGCCGGTAGTGCTCGAAGGTGCCAGACAGGCGATCGTACATACTGACACCGCCGCCGAAGGTGCCGATCCAGATATTGCCGCCGCGGTCCTCGAACAACGCCATGATGCCGTCTGCGCCCAGCGAGGTTTCCTCTACGTCCCCGGCCCGGAAGGTGACCATCGAACCGGTCTCTGCCGAGTAGACGCTCAGGCCCCCGGTCATGGTGCCGATCCACAGATCGCCGTTCTGGTCCCGCAGCAGGGCCATGACCCGCTGGTCGGCGAGATTCGCAGACCCCGGGAAAGGGGAGACTTCGCGGGTAGCCAGGTCCAGGCGGGACAGGCCGGCACCCATGGTGCCGATCCAGGCCGTGCCCATGCTGTCATCAGCGAAAGAGGTCACAAAGGCGTCGGCGATCCAGTCCTCGCGATAATGGCCCATGGCCCAGCTCCCGGGATTCCAGCGGCTGACGCCACCGAAGCGGGTGCCGAACCAGAGCAGGCCGCTCTGATCCTGATAGATGGACATGATGTAGCTGTCGTTCAGGCTTTGCGGATCGGAGCGGTCCCGGTGATAACGGGTGAAATCGCCGCTGCGGCGGTCCATCAGGTTTAGCCCGTTTTCGGTGCCGATCCAGAGTCGGCCGCGATCATCTTCGAATATGGCGCGCACGTAGTCGTGGCTCAGGCTGCGGCCATCTTCAGCGTCGTGGGTGAAGCGCTCGAAGCGATTGTGTTTGCGATCGAGGCGGTTGAGCCCGCCGGTGAAGGTGCCGATCCAGACCGAGCCGACACTGTCTTCGTAGACCGAGATGATGTGGTTGTCGCTCAGGCTGTGTGGGTCGCCGGGATCGTGTCGATAGTGGGTGAATTCCCCGCTGGCCAGGTCCAGTCGGCTCAGGCCGTTGTCGGTGCCGATCCACAGCTGGCCCGCGTGGCCGGGATGGAGTGCGAAGATCGAGTCGCCCGCGAGGGAAGATGGATCCCCAGGATCGTGGCGGAAGCGTTGCACCGAACCGGTGGCCGGATCGAGTAGGTTCAGCCCCCCGTCACGGGTGCCCACCCAGATACGGCCGTCGGGCGCGGCCGCCAGCGCCCGGACGTCGTCGCTGGACAGGGTCCCCGGATCGGCGGGGTCGTGGACAAAATTGGTGAAGGTGTCGGCGCGACGGTTCCAGCGCGCCACGCCGCCGCCCTCGGTGGCCAGCCAGAGGTTGCTGTCCGCGTCCTCGAGTATCTTCCAGATATAGTCGCTGCGCAGGGCGGCCGGGTCCTGCCGGTCGCGGTGGTAGCTCTGGATGGCGTAGCCGTCATAGCGGTTGAGACCGCTCTCGGTGGCAAACCAGATAAAACCCTGGGAGTCCTGGAGGATGTCCATGACCGTGCTCTGGGTCAGCCCGTCCTCCAGGGTGACATGCTCGAGCACCAGCGGCGAGGTCGCACCGCCGTAGGCAGCCGGGCCCGCCAGGAGCATGGTCAGGCTCGCGGTCGCTAGCAGATATCGGAGTGGCGCTCGCGCCATGCGGTCTCTCCTGATGGAGGCGATTCGGTATCGCTATTCCTGTTCGACCCAGCTGTTGATCGACATGATCTCGCCCAGGCTGTCGCTGAAGACGACCTGGTCCTGCCACGGCTGCGACTGGCTCCAGACATAGCCCTGGCCCCAGACATAGCCCTGACTCCAGATGAAGCCCTGGCTCCAGACGTAGCCCTGACTCCACACATAGCCCTGGCCCCAGATGTAGCCACGGCTCCAGATATAGCCGTCGCCTTCCAGCGCCTCGACCTCGCCCCCAGCGTACCCGTCATCCCCGTCTTCTTCCTCGACCTCCATCACATAGAAGTCACCGGATTCATCCACGTTGGCCGGGCCACCGTAGTGCTGCTCGCCCGCCAGATCCCTGGCGATGTCCAGTCCCCGGTTCGCGCAGCCGCTGGCCGAGCTGTAGACCGCATCCATGGCGTTGACCAGCCCCGCACCCTGCTGGAAGACGCTGTAGGCGAGTCGTCCATCGGCGTTCACGGCCGGGCGCGCCGTGCTCATCAGCCGGCACTTGACGTCATCCGGAGTCAGCCTCGGGTCCTGCTGCAGCATGAGCGCGACGATGCCGCTGACCACCGCCGCAGCCTGGGAGGTGCCGGACATCTCGAAATGCATCTCCGTCGAGAGCATGGACTCGGGATGATGGGTGGGGATGTACGCGTCCCAGGGCATCCATGACGTGATATGGCCGCCGGGCGCGACGACTTCGGGCTTGACGAAGCCTTCATATGTCGGACCCGCGGCGGAGAAAGAGGTCAGGCGATCGTCGCTCGGATCATATGGCGTGTAGCTGTCGGTCATGGCACCGACCGTGATGACGTAGGGCACATTGCCGGGCACACCGATGGTCATGGGGTCCGGGCCCGCGTTGCCGGCGGAAACCACCACGGCGATGCCAGCCTGCCAAGCTCTCATCACCGCCTGGTTCAGCGGATCGTCCCAGTAATAGGACTGGGGCGGGGCGCTGAATGAGAGATTGAGCACGCGGATCTTGAGGCGCCTGCGGTTGTCGACGACCCAGTCCAGGGCCCGGATGACGCTGAGATAGCTTCCGGAGCCGTCCTCGCCAAAGGCTCGCACCGAGAGGAAATTGGCATCCGGCGCGATACCTTCGTAGACGCCGTTGGCGCTCATGCGGTCGCTGGCGATGATACCGGCCAGATGGGTGCCATGGCCGTTGTGGTCGCCGCTGCGCCAGTCATCGGTAAAGTCCTGGGCGCCGTAGAGGCGGGACCGGTCGATGGCGGCGTCGAACCACACGCCGGTGTCCAGGATCGCCACGGTGATGCCCCGGCCGTCGATGCCCGCGGCGGGCAGGTCAGCGGCACCGGCCAGGCTGGTGTGATGGATATCCACCGAGGCCGCATCGCGGATCTTCCAGTCCTGGACCGACTCCGTGCTCGAGGTGGTATCGATGCTCGTATCGGTGGTTGTATACCAAGCCGAACTGTCACTCGTATCGCTGCTCTCGGAGTCGGAAAGGGTCTTCTTCCCGCCGCCATGGGTGGCCCGAGCGCTGACCCGCACTTCCCGGTTGAGATACACCCGCCGTATGTCCGGATTCGCCCTGAGGCGGTCCACCTGGTCCGGGCTGAGGGTAGCGCCCACCGCGTTGATGATGTTCAGCTCGTCGCTCACCCGGCCGCCGATCCGGGCGACCAGACGGGCCGCTGCGGCGGCGCTCTCCGCCTGCACCAGATAGACGCGTTCGCTTTCCCCGTGGGCGGGATCCGATCGCGGCGCGTGTGGATCGGTGAGGACGAAGTTGGCCACGGCCAGCGCCAGGGCGCCGGAGAGCATCAACCGTATGTGCTTGATCATGCGAATCACCCCTTCGACAAGCGTCCGCGCCGGCCAGGCCCGAGACCCGTGCTGCGGCGAGAGGAGGCTGTTGATCCGCATTTCACCAGAGCGCGGCTGGGGTCACCCTGAACGGGTCTGCAGCCAGACGCGCGTCATTTGTGACCGGCGTCACATAATTGCCCGGTTAAACGGTCCGGCGTGGGTGCCGGCGCCAGGACGCGGCAGGCTAACCGCCGTGGGCAGCTGAGCGACGGCGGGCGCGAGTCAGGCGGGGCGTGGCCGCCGGCGGCGGCTATTCCAGACTTTCCAGCAGCTGTTGGTAACGGGGGTCGTCCCGGATCGGTTCCAGGTCCGGGTCGTGCTCGACCCAGCTGCGTGAGGTGATGGAACCTTTGAGACACTCGAATGCCCGGTCGCTGTCCCCGGCCAGGGCGTAGAAGCAGCCCATGTTGTAGCGGATGGCGGGATCGGAGGGATCGATGGCGAGGGATTGTTCGGCCCATTCCAGCGCGCGTCCCCGCCGGCCCAGATAGAGCAGGGCGACCGCGCCCAGATACCAGGCGCGCTGGTTCTCCGGGTAATCCTCCAGATGCCGCTCCGCCCGGCGTACGCCCTCGGCGGCGGAGGCCTCGAACCCAGCCTCGTCCCCCAGGTGCTTGTGCACCGGCGCGGCCAGCGTGGGGCTCTGGTAGTCGTCCGGATTGACCCGTATGGCGGTCTCGAACAGTTCCAGCGCCCGCCCCATCTGGCCCTGATGGTAGGCTGCGCGCGCATAGTTGTAATACGCCTCCCAGAGCAGCGGGTCCAGTTCGATAGCGCGCTCGAATTCCGCCGCCGCGGCCTCATATTCCTCGCTGGCCAGATGCGCAAGGCCCCGGACCGAATGGCACTCTCCCCGCCCTGGTGCCAGCTCCACCGCCCGCTCGCTGGCCTTGTGGGCAAGCACTCGCTCGGCTTCGCTGCCTTCGAAGTAAATGGTCTGCAGGGCATAAGCGCGGGCCAGCGCGATCCAGGCACGGACGAAATCCGGGTCACTCTCGGTCGCACGGGCGAACAGCGCCACGGCGTGAGCGGTGTTGTCGAGGCCGCCGGCCAGGAAATAGCGGCGGCCGCGCAGATACAAGTCGTAGGCGCCGGGATCGAGGCTGGACAGGCGGCGCAGTTCGACCGGGTCGATGACCAGGTCCAGGGCCGCCGCCAGTTCAGTGGCGATGTCCACCAACACCGAGAAGATATCCTCGGTAGCCTCCAGATATTCCCTTGCCAGGACCCGACGACCGCTGCCGGCCGCCACCAGCCGGGCGCTTACCCTCAACTTGTCGCCCTTACGTTTCAGACGGCCCAGGACGACGTTGTCGACACCGAGGCGTTGGGCCACGTCCTCGGGATTGATCTTTCGGTTCCGATAGACAAAGCAGGCTTCGCGCGAGGCGACGCGAACGCCGGGCGTCCGGCTCAGCACGATCTGCAGTTCTTCTGCGAGCCCATCGCCGAGATAGGCGAGGTCCTGCTCCGTGCTCTGGTCCTGCAGGGGCAGCACGGCGACGGAGGGTTCATGCCCGGCTCCGCCAGGCGCAGCTGCATGGACCATGGCCCGGTCGCTTTGAGCGGAGCCGAGCAAGCGGCCTGTCGCCACGACCAGCGGTACGCCGACCAGGGCGAGACCGATCAGGAAACCGGAGACCCAGGGTGGCCAGCCCAGCACCTCGACGGCGGCCGGGGCCAGGCGCCAGGCCAGCCAGGCCGAGACCAGGTAGGCCAGGGCGGCCGCAATGAGCGTGCTGCCAACGCGCAGGCGGAAGCGTTTGGATGACATCGGTCGGCGAGTGTTGTTGGTCTTGACCGTCCCAGTTACCCGCGGAGTCTACGACCAAATCGCCGCCGCGTCTCCCGGGACGCGATTCAAGGGCGCAAGGCCCGGAGGCACCGGCCGGATCGCCGGCACGCCGTCAGGCGGCCGCGGACGACCCTTCTACCGGCCGGACAGAGATCCAAAATTATTGAAAAACATCAACTTATGAGGCTCATGGGTTGCCGGCCCGTAGCGAGATCCGGAGGGAGCGGGGATTTATATATGTGATTAACTTGCACAGATATGATTTTTCCTCTACAGTCACCCCCGACTCAGGTTCACGAGGACGACCTGAGAACGACTGCTCATTTACATCAACACAGGTATGAATCGATGAACACGAAACGACTGGCTGCACTGGCAGCAGCACTGGGATCCACTCTGGCTCTGGCCGGTTGCGGCGGTGGTGGTGGCGGCGGCGGTGGCGCTGCGGCCAACAACCCGCCTCCGGTCGTCAATCCGCCACCGGCAGACACCGCGATGACGGTCGTGGGTCCGATCACCGGATTCGGCAGCGTCTATGTCAACGGCATCCGCTTCAATACGTCGGATTCCCGTTACGAAGTCGACGATCAGCCGGCCTTCGACGACAGCGCCCTGTCGGTCGGCATGGTGGTCAGGATCGAGGGTACCGTGTCCGATGACGGCCGCTCGGGCCGGGCCGACAGCATCGAATATGACGACGAGCTGGAGGGCCCGGTGGAGAATACGGCGCTCGACCCGGACGACGCCACGATCAAGAATTTCACCGTGTTCGGCGTACAGGTCCAGGCCAACGAAAATCGCACCGTTTTCCGCTCGGAGGACGGTCGCGGCTTCGGCTTCGATACGCTGGGCGATGGTGATCATGTAGAGGTCAGCGGCTACTACACCGACGGCATGCTGCTGGCTACCTATATCGAGCAGGAGGACGCCAACGACGACGAGTACGAGGCCAAGGGCACCGTCTCCGGATTCGATGGCAGCAGCTTCGCGTTGATCCTGGCGGATGGCAGCCAGCTCAATGTGACGCTGGCGCCCGGCGCCGAGATCCCCGATCAGGGCATCGAGGACGGCCTGTATGTGGAGGTCGAGGGGACCCTGCCGGATCCGGTCGGGGCGCCCCGTGACCTGCTCGCCAGAGAGGTCGAAGTCGAGGACGAGGATTACTTCGACGACGACGATGACGAGGCCGAGATCAAGGGCGTGCTGGATCTCGACAACGGCACCTGGAGCATCGGTGGCGTGATGCTGATCTTGGACGGCAATACCCGTTACGAGCCCGCCAGCCTGCGGGACGCCATCGCCGATCAGAGCGCCGAGGGCCGTTTCGTCGAGGCGGAAGGCCGTTATGAAGGGGACGCTCTGCGGGTCCGGGAGATCGAGATCGAAGGCGCCGAAGACGACTACGGCGAACTCATCGTCCGCGCTCAGGTGGGCGGGGTCGATCCCGCCAACGCGACCAAGGTGGGTACGCTCAGCTTCCGATTCCCGCCGCTGGCCGGCACCGTCGAGGTCGAGATCAATGAGGGGACCATGTTCGCCGATGACTACAGTATCGACAACTTCGATCTCAGCGATCTGAACCCGGGCAGCAGCTTCGCCAAGGTCAAGGCCTATCGGAATGAGGCCGGCGATCTGGTGGCGACCCGTCTCGAGCGAGAGGACAACTCCCGCTATGAGATCCAGGCTCCGGCCGACTCAGTCGAGCCCGATGTCGCCATCACGGTGCTGGATATCCGCTTCGGGCTGGATGCCAACACCGAGTACGAGGACGGGGTGCCGGCTGCCGGTGATTTCGTCGAAGTCGAGGACGACGATCTCGACGGCATCGCGGACGAGGTTGAACGGGAGATCTAGTCACGACGAACAGTCCGGGGCCGGGCCCGGACCTGTCCAAAATCCCGAGCGCAGGGGCCTGCCATCCGGCGGGCCCCTTTTTCGTTCAGAGCCGGGTGTAATTAATCCTCGACCTTGATCCGCGGGTCCTTGATCGTGCCCGCGCATGGGCCGTCCGTGATCACTACCGTGTACTTATACTCGGCGACCGGCGTGTCGGTCCTGATCTTGTGTCTTGAACAGCCTTTCTTGGATTCTTTCGGATTACTCTCGAACGGGCTGAAGACGAGTTTGAAGTTGACCGGATCATCGTCGCCGTCCAACGCCTTCCAGCGCAGCCACTTGTCCTTCCTGATCTTGACGCAACCCGAGACAAATCCACACTTGTCGGCGTCGTTGACCGGCGCGACGCTGATCCCGCAGCTGCTCTTGACCGTGATCTTGACGTCCACATCGCCCGGATCGGTGCATTGATCGGCCCGGGCCTGTACTGCCGAACCCAGCAGCAACGGCGCGGCGAGCATCAGGGCCGGCAAGGAGTCTGCACGGATTCCGCGAGCGTGATTTTTCATGTTCTTCTCCCCCGTGTTGCCCCGACCCGGAGCGGGCAGGGTACCGCGATATTAGCCCAAGGCCGGCCGTCCTGCCGCAGCTTCCCGCTGGTCTCCGGCGCGGCGCACCATTCGCCTTCCGTGCGGCATGGCGGCGGATTGGGATGGACGGATCGGGGCCGGGGATTCCGTCTCAGCCGCCCTCGGGCAGTGCCGGCGGTTCCTCGCGACAGGCGAGCGTGCGGCCTTCCGCGGCGCCGGTGCCGTGACAGACAGCCTCCCGGTCGGAGTCGCAGATACCGTATTCCTCGCAATAGTGGAATCCGGCCCGGCCGCGAGCCCAGCAGCAGCGCAGGAACAGGGTCTGTTCAGACTCCTCCTGCACCAGCCGCAGCAGGGTACTGGCCCGGTCCGTTTCGTCCTCGCCGGCCACGGCGGACGCCGTCGGCATCGTGATCAGGACCGCGAGCAGGGCGGCGGGGATACATCGTCTGTTCACAGGCTCCTCCTCCGGGCAGGCGGTCCCGATCAGTCGGCGAAGTCGTAGGGGCCACCACGCTTGAGCGCCCTGGCATAGGCCGGCCGCGCGTGGATGCGCTCGACGAACGCGGCGATGTTGGGGCGGTCGCCGGCCGCGCCTCGAGCCACTACCGCTTCCATCGGAAAGCTCATCTGGATATCGGCGGCGGTGAATTCATCGCCCGCGAACCAGCCGGTCTCCGCCAGCGACAGCTCGCAGAAATCCAGTTGATCCCTGAGTCGGGGGGCCACGAATTTACCCTTCACGCCCATGGCGATCAGCGCGGCTGCGGGTCGCATGATCAGCGGCATCGGCGGGCTGGCGAGCCGGTCGAAGACCAGTTTCAGCAACAACACCGGCATCAGCGAGCCTTCCGCATAATGAAGCCAGTAGGTATAAGCCAGGCGGGCGTCGCTGCCGGCTGGCGGGACCAGCCGGCCCTCGCCGTAGCGGTCGACCAGATATTCGATGATGGCGCCGGACTCGGCGATCACCCGGCCGCCGTCCTTGATCACCGGTGATTTACCCAGCGGGTGGATCTTCTTCAGGGATTCGGGGCCCAGCATGGTCACCGGGTCCCGTTTGTATTGCTTGATCCGGTATTCGACGCCCAGTTCCTCCATCAGCCACAGGACGCGCTGGGAACGGGAATTCTCGAGATGGTGGACGGTGATCATGGGCTGGATCCGGCAATGGCTGTGACCCTGAATCCTAGCACCCTAGCCGCCGGCCAGGGTGTGGGCGAGGGCCACCAGCGCCTGGGTATCCAGGGCGCAGTAGGCCAGCAGGTTCTCGCGCAGGGCGCGGCGCCGGTCGTCGCCGGTGGCCGGATGGATCATCTCCAGGAAGGCCTCCGACGCTGCCGTGCCCTCATGGATTTCCTCGAGGGCGCCGTAATCCAGCGCGTCGCCGGACCCATCCCGGGGCAGGGTCGGCAATACCGCCTTGATAGACCACGATCCCCGCATCTCGGGATGGTAGTAGTTGGCCCGGGTGAGCGGATGCAGATCGTAAAGGCGGTCGCTGATCTGCGTGAGATCGGCGGCCAGATCCGGATACATCGCCGCAAGATCCTTGAGCACGCGCGCCTCGAAGCCGGTGTAGACGAACACCGGTCCGCTGTCTTCCAGCGCCAGCACCAGGCTCTCGGCACAAGCGCGCATGGGTGCGTCGTCGCCGTCGGCCAGGAACTCCCGGTGCTCGATCTCGCCATCATGTTGCTCGACGTGACAGGACCACTGGAACGGGAGTGCCTGATAGGGCCGGGTCCCTGGCCAGACCGGGACCGCAAAATCCACGGTCTCGAAGTCGACGTAATAACGGGGCCAGCCCAGACCGGCGAGTTCGGCCGCCGCCGCGGGCTTCAGATCCGGCTCGCCGGCGATGGTCACCTGCCGCACCCATTCCTGGGTCTCGCTGGTCAGGGTGCCGGCCGGGATGTCGCGGATATCCTCCACACCCGCGGCGTGCAGTTGCCAGACGATCTTGCCGCTGCCCGGCAGGGTGCCGACCGGGAAATCGGGCTGGGGCGGCGTGCAATGGTCCAGGAACGGACAGACATAGGGATTCTTGCACTGGGGGCCGATCTCGATGGGGGGCTGCTCCCCGGCCAGCACTTGATGGAATTCCTCCACCCAGCCCGGCACCTGTTCCAGCATCGGCGCCACCTTGTCGGTCACGTCCTGGAACACCAGCAGCCCGCGATACGGGCTGTCGTCGCTGTCGCCATCGCCATGGAAGACGAAGGCGTTGTTGAGGTGGGCCAGCTCGATCCGGGTGGGACGCAGCCCCAGTCCGGCCAGTACCCAGGCCTGGACCGCGCAGTCGATGTAGTGATAAGGCTTGACCCCGGTCGAGGCCTTTACCTCGATCAGACGCAGGTCGCCCAGTTCGTTGCGGATCAGGATGTCGGTGCGCACCATGACGTCCTGATGCAGGAACGCTGCCTCGAACAGCGTCAGCGCACCGCGACCGTCCAGTGCCCTGCGCGTCTCCTCTGCTGCCCTGGCCGCGGTCGTCCGGTCGTCGCCGATAAGGATGCCGTCGGGGAACAGGGTGCGGGCGGCGGCGCCGACCTCATGGCCCTTGGCAAAGGCCCGCAGCGTGTCCCGGGACAGGGCGCCCAGCTCCGGCTCTTTCGCTTCCAGCCACAGGCGCTTGGGACACTGCCAGCCCGAGAGCATACGCGTCTTGCTGAGATGGTAGGCACTCATACTGGAATCCTAGCTCATGCCGGTGACGCGGATGTGTGCTGGCAACCGAATCTGCGACAAAGGACATGGGTTCCTGCCCGGCCTCGACGAGAGCCTGGGACGGAGCAAGAGCCCCCGTTGTCAAGACGAGGTTTGATCGCGGGGTCGCGCTGACTCGAAATCCTGCTCCTGGTGGTCTGCCCGGACATAACCCGTCTCAGCGGGTGCGAATCTGCTCTTATCGCGGGTCAGGAGACGGTCGGCGCAGGCCAGTTACGTCTGGCAGTCGACCGTCCGTAGGCTCGGCATACCACCAGCATCACCGGCAGCAGGGTCAGGTTCGCCAGCAGCGCCACGATCATGGCGCAACCGGTCAGCAGGCCGAAGTAGATGGTGGGCACGAAGTTGGACAGCGCCAGTATCGAGAAGCCCAGCATGATGACGACGCTGGTGTAGTACATGGCCCGGCCGATGGTGCCGTGGCAGCGGTGGACCGCCGCCCAGGGATCACCGTCGATCCGGATTTCCTTGCGGAAGCGGCAGACGTAATGGATGGTGTCGTCCACGGCGATGCCGATCGTGATCGCGGCGATGGTGATGGTCATCAGGTCCAGGGGTATTCCGAGCCAGCCCATCAGCCCGAGCACGAAGATCCCCGAAGTGATATTGGGGACGATCGCGATCGACGCCACCCACAGCGAGCGGAACAGGATCGAGAACATCAGCATGATGGCCAGGAACACCGCGCCCAGGGTCAGGATCTGGGAGCGGAACAGGCTGTGCAGCATATTGTTGTAGAGCACCAGCATCCCGGTCAGCCGGATCTGCTCCGGTTCCAGGCCCAACTCTCCGGTGAGATGCGTGCGGATCGCATCCAGCAACTGTTGCCGTCGCAGGCTCGGGTCCGATTCGAACACGCGGATAGAGAAGCGCAGCTGGCCGCCGTCGCTGGAAAGATAAGGCTCGATCAGGTCAGCCTTTACGTCTTCCGGCAGGCGTTTGTAGACGACAGAAAGCAGAAAGTCATCTTCCAGCAGGGTCGGATCGAGCTGCTCCAGCAACCGTGCGGTCGTGATCAGTGAGATCACCTTGCCGGTCTGGGACAGGGAATCGAGATAGTCGTGGATGGCGGCGACTTCGTCCAGGTGGTGACTGTTGAACCAATGGCTGGTGGCGGTGATGCCACCAGCCTCGTCCTCGAACTCCAGTCCGGATTCGAACTCCGCCGCCAGTTCCTCTTCCATGTCGAACTCGCCCGCCGTATCGGTGCCGGCCAATTCGTCTATGGCGGGCCCGGAAGGCGCGTCGATGATCACATCCAGCGGCGTGGTGCCTCCCAGCTCGCGATCGATCAGGGCCATGCCCTGGAAGATTTCCGTGGACTCCTTGTAATAGTCGATAAACCGGTTCTCCACCGTCAGCCGGGTCGTGCCGATCAGGAGCGCCGCTGTCAGCAGTACGTATACGACGAGGGTCATTCGACTGTGGCGGTGGATCAGGCGGGCAAAGAAACCGGTGATCCTGTCGGTCAGGTCGTGCAGCGACGCCGGCGTACCAGGTTTGAGCAACATCAGACCGGCCGGCAGCACGGTGAAGCAGACGATGAAGCCCACCGCGAGACCGAGCACCATCATCCAGCCGAAATCGATCACTGGCCGGATGTCGCTGACCACCAGGGAGCCGAAAGCCACCATGGTCGTCAGGGCGGTATACAGGCAGGCGATGGTCTTGCTGCGCACCGTCCGGCTGACCAGCGTGAACTGGTCGGCGGTCGGATCGACGTGGTGGTGTTCACGGTAACGGACGATGAGATGCAGGGTCAGGGCGAGGGTCAGGATCCACAACAGGGAGAGGAAATTGGACGACACCACGGTGACCCGCCAGTCCACCATGCCCAGATAGCCGACCATGATGATGGCGGTGGCCGTGCAGGTCGCCATCGGCAGCGCGACCCAGCGTACCCTGCGGAACGCCAGCGACAGGATCAGCACCAGGAAAAACAGCACAGCGCTGCCGAATACCAGCAGATCGTGACGGATAAAGGCGATCGAATCGGCGACGATCATGGGTACGCCGCCCAGGTGCAGGCTGGCGGTGCCGGCGTGTCGCGCCATCACCGCGCGGACCGCGGCGATGTCCCGCTGTTCCTGCTCCATCAGGGTTTCTCCATAGAGGCGGAACTCCTTGCTGACCGCCTCCAACTCCTCGGTCTCGCGCTCATCCAGGGCGCCGTCCAATTCCAGGACCCGGAGCGCATCGCGGCGATCCCGCAGACTGCGATAGGTCTCGTCGACAATGAAATCGATGCGCAGGGCGGTGGTGCGCCCGTCAGGACTGATGATCAGATTGCGATAGAGGGGGCTGTGCAGAAGTTCCCGCCGGGCGCTGGCCCGGTCCACGTCCGCCTGGTGCAGATACCGGATACCCTCCGGCAGCTGACGGAGATCCAGCGGCGGACTTTCCAGCAGGGGGACGTCCAGCAGGCTGACCACGCCCTCGACCCGGTCCAGCCCCAGCAACTCGTCGCGCAGGCGCTCGAGGTCGGCCAGTACCGCGGGAC
>JASFJM010000013.1:0-19810 GCA_050122055.1 Gammaproteobacteria bacterium
TGTAGCCGACCCATGCGTTGGCGCTCAACGGCAGCATGAAGGCGGCGGCGACCAGCAGGAGCGAATTCTTTTGCATGGTCTCTCTCCCAGGGGACAGAAGTCCCTCGTGCCAATATGATCCCTGTAGATTTGGACGCGGTAAACAGTATTCCTGTTGCCGCCTGCCCAGCCTACCATCCCGCGCTCCTGAGCACTCGCCGTCAACGACCCGGCGTATCCGTACCCAGGTTGAGTTCTCTCAGCTTGAGGAATCTGACGGTCTTGTAGAGAGCCCCGAAGACGGACCAGACGAAGCCGGGGAATCCATTGAGCCAATTCCCGTGGAACAGGTAGTACTGGAAGAAGGTCCACGGCCCCCGGAACAGGATCCCCGGGATACCGATGCGCCTGCCATCCTGGTGCATACGGACCGCACTCAGACTCGTGTATCGATTGAATTTGGCGAAATAGTCGCCCAGATCGCGGTAGCTGTCGTGCCACAGGCGTCCGGCCAGCTCCGAGGTCGGGCCGTCGACCCGGACCCGTTCGTGGATGGCGTCTCCGGAGAAATTCCCGCGGCGCCGGTCGAACAGCCGCAGATGCCGCTCCCGGGACTCGCGCCCATGGGTGAATGCGCGTCCCATGAACACCAGGCTCCGGCGCAGATAGAAGCCCGCGACCCCGCCCGGGTCTTGTTCCCGCGCCGCGCGCAGCGCCGCCTGCAGGGCCCGATCCGGCAGCTCATCGGCGTCCAGACTCAGCACCCAGTCGTGGGTCGCTTCGGCAACTGCAAAGCGTTTCTGCGGCCCATAGCCCTGAAACGGCTGCTCGATCACCCTGCAATTCGGGTAGCGGGCGCAGAGCTCCAGCGTCCCATCGGTGCTACCCGAATCCACCACCAGGATTTCGTCCGCCCACGCCACCGCATCCAGAAGATTCGGCAGGCGAGCCTCCTCGTTCAGGGTGATGATGACGACGCTGAGCTTGTTCAATGGCGGCTGCCCCCGTGCGGCGATCCTGTGCCGCGATCATGGCCCGGCACGTGGCTCACTATAAGCAGCCGCGCCGGCCAGGTCATCCGGGTCCCGGGGACCGACCGCCGCCCGTCAGCTCTCCCGGAAGCTCAGGGAATTGAGGACACTCCGCGCCCGCTGGCGACCCAATTGGATCATGTCCCCGGCCCGATAGAACTCGTAAAAGGCACAGGCATCCCGTGGAATGTCTATGACCAGATCGGGTGTGTAGGCCGCCAGTTTGAGACGGCCGATGGCCGCCTGCATGGTGTCGAGGCTCATGGACACGACGTCGAAGATGCCCGGGGGTTGTGTCCCTTCCGGTGCATCCGGTTCCCGCGCCTTCTCGCGCCGTGCACTGACATTGACGGCGATGATCATGTCGGTCTGATGATTGAGTGCCGGTGCGATGGGCAGCGGGTTGAGCAGACCACCATCTACGAGCACCCGGCCCTTGTAGACCCATGGCGTGAATACCGTGGGGATGGCCATGGACGCCCGTATGGCGTCGAACAGGGGTCCGGAGTTGAGCCAGACTTCCCGCTGATCGTGGAGGTCCGTCGCCACGGCCGTGAACCCGATATCCAGGTCACCGATGTCGCACTCCCCGATCATCTCCCTGAGGGTGGAGATGATCCGGTCGCCCTTGAACAGGCCCTGGAGGCCGAAGGACAAGTCCAGCAAACCGAACACGTCCTTGCGTTCCAGGTCGCGGACCCATTTGGCATAGACATCCAGCTTGCCGGCGGCGTAAATGCCACCGACCAGGGCGCCCATGGAACAGCCTGAGATGTAGGCGATCTCCAGCCCGTGGCGCTGCAATTCCTCTATCACGCCGATGTGGGCCAGACCCCTGGCGCCACCGCTGCCGAGGACCAGGGCGATCTTAGGCCGGCGCGTCTCGGTTGCGCTCATCGGCTGTTCAATCCGGCAGGCTGGCCGGATCCAGGCTTGCGGGCCGGAATTCCGGTGTGCGATCCGCCATGCCGGCCCGGGCAGCCTCCATCTGATTCCGGCCACCCAGCAACGCCATCTGCAGCCGGGTCTCCAGCGCCAGACCCCGGGCATGGTCCAGCTGCGGCGCCTGATCCAGGAGGAACTTGGCGGCACGGACCGCATCGGGTGATCGGCCGGCGATCTCCGCGGCCAGCGCAGATGCCGCCCCAAGCGGATCGTCGCAGACCCGGGTCGCCAGCCCCAGCGCCACCGCCTCGGCGCCGTCGACGATGCGCCCGCTGAACGTCAGCTCCCTGGCCACATCGTCGCGCAGCAGGCCGGGCAGGATCCGGCTGCCGGCCATGTCCGGCACCAGCCCCCAGCGTATCTCCATCACCGACAGGCGGGCGTCGGGCGCCACCAGTCGGATATCAGCGCCCAGCGCGATCTGCAGCCCGCCGCCGAACACCTCGCCGTGGAGCGCCGCGATCACCGGCATCGGCAGGCGGCGCCAGGCCCAGGCGACCTCCTGGGCCAGATTGGTGTCGGCCCCGGGCTCCTTGCCCAGCAGCCGCTCGCCGGTCTCGGGGTTGCTGAAAAAAGCGGCCACGTCTAGACCGGCACAGAATGCGGGTCCGTCGCCGCACAGGACGACCGCCCTCACATCGTCCTCCGCGGCGATGTCCTCAGCCGCCTGGGCGATGGCCTCGAACATCGCCAGATCCAGCGCATTACGCTTCTCGGGCCGGCTCAGGGCCACCCGCGCAACCTGCCGGTCGATCTCTACCGAAACGCGTCCACCCATAACGCTTCCCCGCGGCCAGACCACGGGCCTCCTTGGTTGATTCTAGTCTGCGGGTACCACGCCAGCCGCCGCCAGCGCTTCGATCTCATCGCCGGTGAATCCGATCTCGGCCAGCACCTCGCGGGTATCGATGCCGGGGACCGGAGGGGGTCTCGGCGGCCCCGACGGTGTGCGCGAGAAGCGTGGCGCCGGCGCCGGCTGCTCGATCCCGTCCACGTCGACGAACGTCGAGCGCGCCTGATTATGCGGGTGCCCCGGGGCCTCCGACAGCGGTAACACCGGCGCAAAACAGACGTCGGTACCCTCCAGCAGCTCGCACCATTCGTCCCGGGTCCGACTGGCGAAGACCGATGCCAGCCGCTCTCGCAGGGCTTCCCAGCCGCTGCTGTCGGTGCGCTGACCGAGCCCGCCGAAACCATATGGCAACAGCTCCTCGGCGGGCAGATCCAGCTTCTCGATCAGCAGGCGATAGAACTCCGGCTCGATGGCGGCGATCGAGATAAAGCGATCGTCGGCGGTACGATAGGTGCCATAGAAATGTGCCGCCCCGCCGAGCATGTTCTCACCGGGCCCCTCCTGGAACATGCCCAACTGACGGAAACCACTGAACATGCCCATGAACGACGCGGCGGCATCGAGCATGGCCGCATCCACGACCTGGCCCTGACCCGATGCGCGGGATTCATGCAGGGCACAGACCATGCCGAAGGCCAACAGCAGCCCGCCGCCAAAATCTCCGACCAGATTCAGCGGTGGCACCGGGCACCCACCCCGCTCGCCGATCCCGTGGAGGGCACCGGACAGGGCGATGTAATTGATGTCGTGGCCGGCGGATCCGGCCAGCGGGCCCTCCTGACCCCAGCCGGTCATGCGTCCGTAGACCAGACGCGGATTGCGTTCCAGACAGGTCTCGGGACCAAAACCCAGGCGCTCGGCGACCCCCGGGCGGAACCCCTCGAACAGCGCATCGCATCCCTCGACCAGCCTGAGCAGCACGTCCAGCGCCGCGGCATCCTTGAGGTCGAGGGCGATGGAGCGGCGGCCCCGCGCCAGCACGTCCGGCAGCGGTGGCGGTGGCGGCATGCGCTCGACGCGGATGACCTCCGCCCCCATGTCGGCCAGCATCATGCCGCAATACGGGGCGGCGCCGAGACCCGCGATCTCGATCACGCGCAGACCCCGAAGCGGTCCGCTCATGCCAGGGTCCGGGCTGCCGACCAGCACCGATGCGACACCGCTCCCCTCCTAGCCCCGGCCTGGCTGGCGGGGATCCAGACCCATGCCGCGCGCGATGATCTCCCGCATGATCTCGGAGCTGCCCGCGTAGATCCGGGAGACCCGTGCATTGGCGTAAAGACGCGAGATCCGGTACTCGTCCATGTAGCCGGCGCCGCCGTGGAGCTGGAGGCATTCGTCGGTGACCCAACCTTCCAGCTCGCTGCAGAACACCTTGGCCTCGGCAGCCACCTCGGCACTCAGCTTGCCGGCGTTGTGATCCATCACCAGCCGATCGACAAAGGTCTGGGCCACATCGATACGGGTGCGCATGTCGGCGAGCCTGAAACGGCTGTTCTGGAACGCGGCGATCGGCTGGCCGAAGGCATGGCGTTCCTTGACGTAGTCGATAGTGGTCTGCAATGCCGCCTCGGCGGCAGCGACACAGCCGGCCGCTACGATCAGGCGCTCCTCGGCCAGGAACTGCATCAGATAGTAGAAGCCCTTGCCGGGGTCGCCGAGCACGTTCTCTTTCGGCACTTTGACGTTGTCGAAGAACAACTCGGCGGTGTCCTGGGCTTTGAGCCCCATCTTCTTCAGATTACGGCCCCGGCTGAATCCCTCCATGTCCCTTTCGACCAGGAGCAATCCGAGGCCGTGGGGCTGGTCCGGCACGGTGCGGGCGGCGACCACGAACAGGTCTCCGTTGATGCCGTTGGAGATGTAGATCTTGGAGCCGTTGAGCAGGAAGTGATCGCCCTTGTCCTCGGCGCGGGTCCGGATACCGGCCACGTCGCTGCCGGTGCCGGGCTCGGACATGGCGATGCCGAGGATGGTCTCCCCACGGACGCAGCCGGGCAGGAAGCGAGCCTGCTGTTCCGGCGTACCCAGCTGGCCGAGATAGGGGCCCACCAGACGGCTGTGCAGGGAAAGGCCGAAGCCCGGGTCTCCGTGATGGGCCATCTCCTCGATGATGATCTGCTCGAAGCGGAAGTCATCGAGGCCCAGGCCGCCGAACTGCTCATCCGCCCACATCAGGCACAGGCCCTGCTCGCCAGCCTTGGCGAAAACGTCGCGATCGACGATGCCCTGTTCGTGCCAGCGATCCACGTGAGGCGTCACCTCGCGCTGGAGAAACTTACGCACCGAATCCCGGAACATGTCATGTTCCATCTCGAAGATTGTCCGCTCCATACTTCTCCTTCCGCGATCAGACGGGTTCAGCGCCCCTTGAATTCCGGTTTCCGCTTGCCCAGGAACGCGGCGACGCCCTCCCGGCAATCCTCGCTGCCGGCGCAGCGATTCTGCATCCTGGCCTCGAGCGCGATGGTCTCGCCCAGGGACAGGTGCATGGCCTGGCGCATAGCCAGTTTTGTGGCTGCCAGCGCCAGCGGCGCCCGTTGGGCGATATCCGCCGCCCAGGCCAGCGTCTCGTCCAGCAGGTCCCCCTCCGCCACCACGCGGTTGGCGAGCCCGGTCCGCAGACATAACTCCGCGGGTATCCGCTCCGCTTCGATACACAATTGATAAGCCCGGTGATAACCGAGCCGGCGGGCCAGGAACCAGGTGGCGCCCCCGTCGGGCAGCAGTCCGATGGTGGAGAACGGAGCCAGCAGGAACGCGTTGTCCGCCATCACGACGAGGTCGCAGGCCAGGGCAAATGACAGGCCGATACCGGCTGCGGCGCCCGCCACCGCCGCGATCACGGGCTTCTCCATGCCGGTGATCAGTTCGAGCGAAGGCCGATACCGGCTGTTGATCATGTCCTCGACGCGATGGAATTCCGGAAGCCCTTCCTTGAGGTCGGCCCCGGCGCTGAAGGCGCCGCCGGCTCCGGTCAATGCCACGACTCTGATGTCATCGTCGGCGGCGGCATCCATCAGCGCACCGTGCAGGGCCGAAGCCACCGCGCCACCGAGGGCGTTCCGCGCTCCGGGTCGATCGAGGGTGATCAAGGCGACCGGTCCGTTAACCTCCATCCGCGCCGCGGGCTTTTCGCTCATAGGTATCTCCGGATGACCCGTCGCATCGGTCAGCGGGTCGAACTGCGCTGCATGAGCCAGTCGGGCGGAGCGAAACGCGGACCCAGTTCCTGCTCCAGACGCTGACACTCGCTGACGAACGTCTCGACGCCGATGGTATCGATATAAGACAGGGTCCCGCCGGTCCAGGGCGGAAAGCCCCAGCCGAACACCGAACCGATATCCGCATCGGCGGGCTCAGTCACGACCCCTTCCTCCATGCAGCGCGCCGTCTCCAGCGACTGGATGTACAGCAATCGCTGCTGGATCTCCGCCACCGAGGGCTGGTTCTCCGCCGGCGGGAAAGCCTCCGCCAGACCGGGCCAGAGGAATTTCTTCCCCCCTTCCGGATACTCGTAGAACCCGGCGCCGAAACGTTTTCCCGGGCGCTTGAACTCCTCGACGAACCGTATGATCACCTCATCCGCGGCGGACGGGACATAGGCGTCGCCCATGTCCTTCCTGGTCTGCTTCATGATCTTGTAGGACAGGTCGATCGTGACCTCGTCGTGGACCGCCAGCGGGCCTACAGGCATGCCCGCCATCCGCGCCGCGTTTTCGATCAGCGCCGGTTTCACCCCCTCGCTCAGAAGCTCCATGCCCTCACGGACATAGGTACTGAAGCAGCGGCTGGTGTAGAAGCCGCGGCTGTCGTTGACCACGATGGGCGTTTTGCGGATCTGCTGGATGTAATCCAGCGCCCTGGCGATGGCTTCGTCCCCGGTCTCCTTGCCGACTATCACCTCCACCAGCGGCATCCTGTCCACCGGCGAGAAGAAATGGATGCCGATGAATTTGTCGGGTCGCGAAGAGGCCTCGGCCAGCCCTGTGATCGGCAACGTGGAGGTATTGCTGGCAAAGATCGAGCCGGCGGGGATCACGGCTTCGGTCTTCGCGGTCACGTCGGCCTTGATCTTGCGATCCTCGAACACGGCTTCGATCACCAGGTCGCAACCCTCCAGCGCCTGGTATTCCGTGGTGGGCTGTATCCGGTCCAGGATCGCCGCCGCGTCCGCCTCGGACATCTTGCCGCGGCCGACCCGCTTCTCCAGCAGGCTCCGGGAATAGGATTTGCCCTTCTCGGCGCTTTCCAGCTCGGTGTCCAGCAGCACGACCTGCATGCCGGCCTTGGCAGAGACATAGGCGATCCCGGCCCCCATCATGCCGGCGCCGAGGATGCCGAGTTTCTCGACCTTGCTCTTGTCGACACCGGCCGGGCGGCGCACCAGCTTGTCCGCCGCACCCTTGTCGATAAAAAGGGTCCGGATCATATTGCGGGCGACTGGTCCGGACAGCAGCCGGGTGAAGTACTGCAGCTCGATCCTGAGCCCTTTGTCCATGGGCAGCTGGGTGCCCTCGTAGACGCAGGACATGATGGCGATGGGTGCCGGATAATTGTGCTGGGTCTTCTCCGCCACCATTGCGTTACCGGCCATAAAGGCCTGGACCGTCGCCGGGTGCATGCCGCCGGAACCGCCGGGGACCTTGAAGCCCTTCTTGTCCCAGGGCGCCTCCGGATCACCGCCGTCCAGCAGCCAGGATCGCGCCTTCTCCATCATCTCGTCCACGTCCGCCGCCAGTTGATCACAGATCCCCAGCTCCACGGCTTTCGATGCGGCCAGATGCCGGCCCTCCAGCATCAGCGGCAGCGCCTCGCGGATGCCGATCAGACGCGGCAGCCGCTGGGTCCCGCCGGCGCCCGGCAGCAGTCCAACCTGCACCTCCGGCAGACCGATCCGGGTCTTCGGATTATCCAGCGCGACCCGGTGATGGCAGGCCAGACACAGCTCCAGGCCACCACCCAATGCGGTACCGTTGATGGCCGCCACGAATGGCTTGCCGCAGGTCTCGAGCTTGCGATAGAGCTGGGAGTACTTGCCGGCGAACTCATAGATCGCTTTCTCATCCAGGCCCTGTTGAAATACCCCGACCAGCTCCTTCAGGTCCGCGCCGGCGATAAACGACGACTTCGCCGAGGTGATCACCGCCCCGCGCGCGGACTCGTCAGCCACGATGCGGTCGATGGCCTGGTCGAGTTCGGCCATGAACTCCGGCGTCAGCACGTTCATGGAGCGATCGGCGATGTCGATGGTCAGGGTCACGATGCCCTGGTCATCCTGTTTGTAATCCAGTGTGTTGCTCATTGATTCCTTCCGTTGCGCCATCTGGCGTCGTCGGCCGTCAGACCCGTTCGATGATCGTTGCTGTGCCCATGCCGGCCCCGATGCACAGGGTCACCAGCGCATTGCCGAGACCCCGCCGCTCCATCTCGTCCAGGGCGGTGCCGAACACCATGGCACCGGTGGCGCCGAGCGGATGACCGAGGGCGATGGCACCGCCGTTGACGTTGATCCGGTCATGGTCGATGTCCAGCTGCTGCATATACCGGAGCACGACAGCGGCGAAGGCCTCGTTGAGTTCGTACAGATCGATATCGCCGACGCCCATGCCGGCCTTCTCCAGTGCCCGCAGCGATGCCGGGGCCGGACCGGTCAGCATGATGGTCGGCTCGCTGCCGACCGACGCGAAGCTCTTGATCCGGGCCCGCGGTGTCAGACCCAGACGCTCACCAGCCTCCTTGCTGCCGACCAGCACCGCGGCGGCACCGTCGACGATGCCGCTGGAATTGCCTCCCGTGTGCACATGCTCGATGCGCTCCACGTCCGGATAACGCTGCATGGCCACCGAGTCGAAACCGAATTGCCCGCCCATGGTCTCGAAAGCCGGCTTCAGATTGGCCAGGTCATCGACGCCGGTCCCGGGCCGCATGTGCTCGTCCCGTTCCAGCAGGACCTCGCCCATGTGGTCGGTCACCGGCATCACCGAGCGAGAGAAATAGCCCTCTTCCCAGGCGTGCGCGGCCCGCTTCTGGCTCTCGGCGGCATAGCTGTCCACATCGTGGCGGGAGAATCCGTAGCGGGTAGCGATCAGATCGGCGCTGATCCCCTGGGGCACGAAGTAGCTGTCATAGGCGACCTGGGGATCGGTCGCCCAGGCGCCGCCGTCCGAACCCATGGGGATCCGGGACATGGACTCGACGCCGCCCGCGATCATCAGGTCGGACTGACCGGCCATGACCACGGCGGCGGCGCTGTTGATGGCCTCCAGGCCGGAAGCGCAGAAACGATTGATCTGCTTGCCGGGCACACTCTCCGCATACCCGGCCTCGATGGCGGCGACCCGGGCAATATTGGCGCCCTGTTCGCCGACCGGCGTGACGCAGCCGAGGATGATGTCCTCCACCGCCCCGGTGTCCAGCTGATTGCGATCGCGGATGGCCCCGAGCACCTGGGAAACCAGCCGGATCGGCGCCACTTCGTGCAGGGATCCGTCGGGTTTGCCGCGGCCGCGCGGGGTGCGGATGTGATCGAAAATGAAGGCCTCGGTCATGGAATTATTTCCTCCTGCTGAGGGATCGTGATGCGGGCCGCGGGCGCGCGCAGTCGCCGGGCCTTTAACCCTCGATAATACACAGATGATGCCCTGAATGCTGCTACGCGTCAGAGCCCGGGAGATCCCCGGGATCAGGGTCTGGCCGGCTCCAGCGGAGAGATGAAATCTTCTATTTTTTCAATCATGTACGGGAAGAAGGGGTTGTGTCGCAGACGCATGAACTGTTCCACCGACACCCGCAGCACACCCCGTTCGCCGCGGGGGCTGACGTTACCCAGGGCCAGCGGCGGTTTGCGGCCGGCGCCGTAGATCGGATCGTCCGGCGGGAAGGGCACGGCGACATGGGTCATGGAATAGACCTGCAGCGGCCAGGCCAGATCCAGCTGCTGGCGACCGGTGTTGGCGCCGCCGGCCACCCGTGACACGGCTTCGACCCCGAACTGCTGACCGGGCTGATTCCGGACCACGGTCAGGGTGTAGCCCCGGGACGGGTTCGATTCCAGCTGCGCCAGCGTGGCCTGAAATGAGGGCCGGATGAACTGCTGCATGTTGTTACTGCTGTTGACGTCAAACAGCACCAGCTCGCTGTTCGGCACCGTCAGACGGCCGAACAGGCCGTCGACCACCGCGCTGGTCAGCACCGTGGCATCGGCCAGGGACTGGAACGCCAGGATCGGCGGCATGGCATGGATCTGACCCGTGGCCGCCAGTCGCCTGAGCTGATGCTCCAGCGCCCGGGTGATCTCCCAGCTCTGGTGCCCCGCGATCTTGGGGAAAGAATTGTATTTGTACGGGTCGTACTCCGGGATGATGCTCTCCCAGCGTACTTTCTTGAAAAACGGAATCCCCGCCAGCATCCTGTGCCAGCCGGCGAAAAATGCCAGCCGCGTGATGCCGATGGCGGGCGAGAACAGGTGGATCTGGTCCGGGAGGGCGTCGCCGTCCTCGATGGCATCGGCGGTGAATTTCATCACCAGGGAGCCCCCGTTGGAGTAACCGCCGAGCAACAGCGGCGCGTCCGGCCCCACCTGCTCCCGGGCGTGTTCCACGGCCAGCCTGACCACCGCCAGCCAGTCCTGCCACTGGGCTTCGAGCAGGCCCGATGGCGCCGTGCCGTGACCGGGCATCCGCGGCCCGATCACCAGCAGACCCCGGCTCTGGTAGAACTCGCCCAGGGCCCGCATGCTATAGGGGGAATCGGTCAGACCGTGGACCAGCACGATGGCGCCCCAGGGTTTGCCCGCCGGGCGCAGCTCGAAGCTGCGGTTCCAGTTGACCGGCAGGCCCTCCGGATAGGCCGGACTGTCCCGGTCAAAACGGTTGAGGATCTTCGGGGCGTCGTAGTCGCCTACGACCTTCGATTCGAGCTCAGCGAAGACGCGCTGTTCCCGGGCCAGGAATTCACCATAGCTGGCGCCGCCTTCTTCGTCTTCGGCAGTGAATTCCGCCTCGAATTCGGCCGTGTGCCAGGGTTTCAGATCGGGAAGCAGGCGGGAGTCGAACGCTCGCACGAAGATGATCGTCACCACGATGGCGCACGCCCACAAGACCAGTTTGATGCTCAACCGAAGCAGGTACCGAAAAAACCTGGTCAAGATCTGCATTTGCGCTCCCCTGAAAGATCCGGCTCTGGGTGCCGCGAGCCGTCCCGGGAATATATCCCAGCCCGGCCCCTGAATGCAGGTTTTGTGGCGCGGGCGGCCTCGACCTATGATGCGCGTCTGGAAGGTTGGATCGGCGGCCGGCGCATTGGGCAACAGCGATTTTATCGGTGTATTCGACTCGGGTCTGGGCGGCCTGTCGGTCCTGCGCGAGATCCGCAAACGTCTGCCGGCGGAAAAACTGGTCTACGTGGCGGATTCGGCTCACGTGCCTTATGGCGGTCACGATGAGGCCTTTATCCGGCGCCGCAGTATCGCCATCGCCGACTATCTGGCCGAAGCCGGCGCCAGGATGCTGGTGGTCGCCTGCAATACTGCCACCGCCGCGGCGGTGCCCACCCTGCGTCAACATCTGCCCGTTCCCGTGGTCGGCATGGAGCCGGCGGTCAAGCCCGCCGCGGCCGCGACGCGCAGCGGCGTCGTCGGTGTCCTGGCGACCATCGGCACGCTCCGCAGTGCCCGGTTTGCGGCCCTGCTGGATCGTTTCGGAGCCGGTATCGAAGTCCTGACGGAGCCATGCCCGGGCCTGGTCGAGGCGGTCGAGAGCGGCGCTCTGAACTCGACGGAGACCGTCGATCTGGTGGAACGCCACGTACGGCCGCTGATCCAGGGCGGCGCCGACACGATCATCCTCGGTTGTACCCATTACACCTTCCTGCGGCCGTCGATCGAATCGGCCGCCGGCCCCGGCGTATCGATCATCGATACGGGCAGCGCAGTAGCCCGCCAGGTCGCCGCCCGGCTCGGCGGGGGTGCGCGCCGGCAGGGTGAGGGCACGGAGCGGTTCCTGACCACCGGTCCGGTGCAACGGCTAAGCCCGGTGCTGGAGATGCTCTGGCCGGGTGCCAGGGCCCTGGAGGCCCTCACCCTGCCGGATGGATCATCGTCTCACTGAGCACCGCGACGGCGCTCGAGATAGTCCCGGCCGCGTTCCATCAGGGTCACGAAACCGGCCTGATCCCGGCTGCGTATGATCTCGTTGAGCCGGGTAACCGAATGTTCCAGGGCCACGAGCGCCTCGACCCCGTGGGCATTGAGGGACTGGATCTCGAAATACAGCTCCGGATTTTCGCCCGCCACTTTGGAACAGACATCGAGCTGGGCATCGAAAGTGGTGCTGGACAAGGCCGCCAGATGGGGCACGTCTTCGCCGCTGTCGGCCAATGCGGTGAAAAACGCGATGTTGAGCGCATGGGAAAGGCCGAGGACGAACGCCATCAGCCGGTCGTGCTCCTGCAGGGACATCTCGACCCGCTCGGCCATGGTCGCTTCGAACAGGGCCGAGACCTCCCGATTGGCTTCCGGGCAACCGGCATCCACGATGATGACGTGGCGGCCGGACAGCAGGCGGGTGTCGGGTCCGAACATGGGGTGCAGCGAGGCCACGCGGCAGCCGGCTGCGGCCAGGGCGCCGAGTCCGGCCCGCAGCGGCGTCTTCAGGGACCCGATATCGAAGACCAGACCCGGCGGACGCAGGCGCGCAAGCTCCTCGAGGATCTGGCCTGAAGCGACCAGTGGCGCCGCGACCACGATCATGTCCTCTTTCAGATCACCGTCGCGCCAGTCCTGACGGGCTGGATAGGGCGCGCCGGCTCCGGATGGATCGGCGATGGACACCCGGTACCCCTGGGAGTCCAGAAAATCGGCGAACCAGCGGCCCATGCGGCCACCGCCGCCGATGATCAGGGCCGTGCGCCCGCCGCCCCGTCCTTCCGCCACCACGCGATGCTGCTCCTGGGTGGTCAGCGACGACCGGATCAGCAGCGTCATCAGGGTCTCGACCATCTCAGCGGACAGACCCAGCCCGCCGCCGAAGGCGACCGCGTCTTGGATCACGTCCTTCTCGCGGCTGAAGTCCCGGGTCTGCTGTCCGCGGGAACGCTTGCTGCGGCCGATCTCTTCGACCAGGGCCTGGCGCTGGGCGACCAGTTCCAGGATGCGATGATCGATGGCGGTCAGACGCTCGCGGAGGCTCGCGATGCTGGCGTCTTTTTCTTCACTCATGGATGGAATCCTGCGGGCTCGGGATTGAACGGGCCAGAGCATATCAGGCGGATCACTTTTCGACGCCATCCGGCGGCACCCCGATCCCCGATGACCGGCCCGTCCTGCCGGACCCATTGCGGTATGGTTACCGGGAGATCCGCGCCCGGCCAGGAGGAGCCGAGCGCGCTTGCAGCGAGAGTCCCGTTACGATCCTGAACATTCCGCCATGACCAACGATCACTTCTCCCGAAAATCCGGCCTCTACGCTCAATTCCGGCCCGGTTATCCGGATGCGGTCTTCCGCTGGCTGGCGGAACAGGTTCCGGACCGGCGCTGCGCCTGGGACAGCGCCACCGGCAACGGCCAGGCCGCCATCGGGCTGGCCGACCATTTCACCCAGGTCATCGCCACCGATCTGAGCGCCCGCCAGCTGAGCCGGGCCAGACAGCATCCGTCGATCCGATACGAAGTCGCGCCCTCGGAGTGCGCTCCCATCGATGACGACAGCGTCGACCTCATACTGGTGGCCCAGGCCCTGCACTGGTTCGACCTGCCGGCCTTCTATGAAGAGGTCCACAGAGTGGGACGAGAGAGGGCGGTATTGGCCGCCCTGAGCTATGGCTTGTTCCGGATCGAACCCCGGATCGACTCACTGATCGCACATCTCTATGACCAGGTCCTCGGTGAATACTGGCCCCCGGAACGGGTGCATGTGGAGAACGCTTATGGGGATCTGCCCTTTCCGTTCCCGGACATCCCGACACCGGTATTCGATATGCGTGCCCACTGGGACCTTGATCACCTGCTGGGATATCTGGGCTCCTGGTCAGCGGTCGCCCGCTGCCAGGATCTCACCGGCAAGGATCCGCTGGCCGAGATCGCACAGCTCCTGCGCGAGGCTTGGGGGCCGGCCGAAGACAAGCGCCGGATCCAATGGCCGCTGCAGGTCAAGGCCGGCCATATCAGCCGGTAATATCAGCCGCCAAGAAGTCCGTCTCTAACCGCCACGGATCAGCGGCGCGAAATGGTGCCGAGGATGCCGCGCAACAGTTCCCGGCCCAGGGTCCGGCCCAGGGAGCTGCCGAGGCTGCGGATCACGCTCTTCGCCGCCGCTTCCCCATAGGTTTGCCGGCTCGATCCCCGGCTGCGGGTCTGTTTGCGACCCGACTCTTTCCGGCTGGATTCTGCCTTGGCGGCTTCTGCCGCTTCCGCGGCCTCTTCCGCCGCCCTGGCGGCCGCTTCGGCCCGGGCCAGCAGGATCTCGTGGGCCGACTCCCGGTCCACGGCCTTGTCATAGCGGGTACCGACCGGGCTGCGCTGGCGGACGGACGCCCGCTCCTCGTCGCTTGCCGGTCCGATCCGGGATCTCGGCGGACAGATCAGACAACGTTCGACCATGCCCGGCACGCCCTTTTCTTCCAGGGTCGAAACCAGCGCCTCGCCGACGCCCAATTGGGTGATGGCGGTCTCCACGTCCAGAGCCGGGTTCTGGCGGAAGGTGGAGGCGGCCGCCCGGACCGCCTTCTGGTCCCGCGGCGTGAATGCGCGCAGCGCATGTTGCACCCGGTTGCCCAGCTGTCCCAGTACGTCCGTCGGCACGTCCAGGGGATTCTGGGTGACGAAGTAGACCCCCACGCCCTTGGACCGGATCAGTCGGACGACCTGCTCGACCTTGTCCAGCAGCGCCTTCGGCGCGTCGTCGAACAACAGATGGGCCTCGTCGAAGAAGAACACCAGCGTCGGACGATCCGGATCGCCGACTTCCGGCAGTTCCTCGAACAGCTCGCTGAGCAGCCAGAGCAGGAAGGTCGCGTAGAGTCGCGGCCGGTTGATGAGCTCGCGGGAATCCAGCACGTTGATGATGCCGCGGCCGGTCATATCCGTCCGCCGCAGATCCATCAGTTCCAGCGCCGGCTCGCCGAAGAACCCGGCCGCGCCCTCGTCCTCCAGCACCAGCAGCCGCCGCTGGATCGCAGCCACCGATTGGCGGCTGACGTTACCGTAGCGGCTGGAAAACTCGGAAGCATGCTTGGAGAGATAATTGAGCAGCGCCCGCAGATCCGGCAGATCCAGCAGCAGCAGGCCGTCGTCGTCCGCGACCCGGAACGCCACATGGAGGATGCCCTGTTGGGTGTCGTTGAGTTCCAGCAGCCGGGCCAGCAACAGCGGCCCCATCTCGGTCACGGTGGCCCGGATCGGATGGCCCTGCCGCCCGAAGATGTCCCAGAACACCACCGGCGACGGTCCCGCTGCATAATCCGGGATGCCGATCTTTTCGATCCGCTCGGTGATCTTGGGGTGCGGCTTCGCCGGCTGGGACAATCCCGACAGATCGCCTTTGACGTCGGCCAGGAAGACCGGGACACCCATGGCCGAGAACCCTTCGGCCAGCACCTGGAGCGTCACCGTCTTGCCGGTACCGGTGGCGCCGGTCACCAGGCCGTGACGGTTGGCATACCGACCCATCAGCGAAACCTTGCGTTCGCCGCCCCCCACGAGAATCCGGTCCTGGCTCATCGGCGCACCCTTCCCCTGCTTTGTCTGGACAGGGCTGGCATTTTGCCTACCGGCTGCCGGTTCCGGTAGTCCTGCCGGACGCGCCATGTTGGCGCACAATCAGAACGATAGCGCCCGGCGACGGTGCAACAGCCCGGATCGAGCCGCCCATGACAGCTCCAAGTCATTGAATTCTGGTTGCCATGAACGCTGGCACGATCCCTGCATCGGATTGCTCCGTCGGGCTGGCGGCTGCGTCTTGGACACAGCCGCCGCCGAGTGTGTAATCAGCGTCGATGGTGCAATCGCACATTTATGTTGTTTATTTGATACAAAAATATTTTTGCCGTTGCAGAAACACTAAATCTGCTATACTTCTCCGAGAATAATAAAGTATCTTTTCCCCAACTCACCTATTTGCAGGGTAGACATTATGAAAAGCGCAACTCTTACTTTTGCAGCCATCGGCTTGCTGGCGGCCGCGGCGGCCAACGCCGAGGTTTCCGGCTCCGTCACTGCCACCGGCATCTCTGACTACGATTTCCGCGGTGTGTCTCAGACATCCAACGATCCCGCAGCTCAGGGCAGCCTCGACCTGGAAGGCGATTCCGGCTGGTACGTCGGCGTCTGGGGCAGCAATGTGGATTTTGGCTCCGGCGAGGCGGCCGATCTCGAGCTGGACTGGTACGCCGGTATGACCTTCGGTGAAACCTGGCAGACGGACTTCGGCGTCGTCTACTACGCCTATCCGGATAACAGCGATCTGAACTACACCGAGTTCTTCGGTGGCGTCACCTACGGCGGTGCCGACAACTGGGATGCGGGCTTCAAGCAGTGGTATAGCTTCGACTGGTTCGGCTTCGACAACACCAACGGTTATTACTCGGAAGTCAACGGCAGCTACACCCTGCCCTGGTTCGAGATCGGCGTGACCGGTCACTTTGGTTACACCTGGGGTGACGGTCCGGACGATTTCTTCGACGAGTACAGCGACTGGTCCGTTGGCCTGACCAAGAGCTGGTGGGCCGACCGTATCGAGACGGCAGTCCGCTGGGTCGACACCGACCTGGACGACGACTTCGAAGGCTTCAATGGAGCCGGCGAAAAGGACGGTCGCGTGATCGGCAGTATCTCGATCACCCTGCCGTAAGATCGACTCGCGAAAAGAGTCTGTTCCGGGTCCCGCACCCGGGATCGAAAAAGCCCGCCGGAGACGGCGGGCTTTTTTTTGGCCTCTGTTCCGAACCCTGGCGGCGGGCGGCTATTTCATGGTCGGCATGGTGAATTCGGCACTCCCCGGGCCCTGATCGGGCCACCGGGCCGTCACCGTCTTCAGCCGGGTATAGAAACGCACACCGTCCGGCCCGTGCACATGCAGACTGCCGAACAGCGAGCGCTTCCAGCCGCCGAAACTGTGGAAGGCCATGGGGACCGGTATCGGCACGTTGATACCCACCATGCCCGCCTCCACGCCGTGAGTGAATTGCCGGGCAGCGCGGCCGTCGGCGGTGAAAATGGCGGTGCCATTGCCGAACTCGTGACCGTTGATCAGACTCAAAGCGTCATCCAGCGTGTCGGCGCGCAACACCACCAGGACCGGACCGAAGATCTCTTCCTGATGGATGCGCATGGACGGCGTGACGCGGTCGAAGACGCAGCCGCCGAGGAAGAACCCTTCCTCGTGCCCCGACACCTGGATGCCGCGGCCATCCACCACCAGTTCGGCGCCCTCGGCGACGCCGATATCCACGTATTCGCGGACCTTCTGGAGATGCTCCCGGGTCACCAGGGGCCCCATCTCCGCCCCGTCGGCGGAGCTTGGCCCGACCTTGAGCTCCCGGACCATGGGCGCGAGGACGTCCATCAGCCGGTCGCCGGCATCGCCCACCGCCACCGCCGCCGAGATCGCCATACAGCGCTCACCGGCAGAGCCGTAGGCCGCGCCCATCAGCGCCCGGGCGGCCTGTTCCATATCCGCATCGGGCATCACCACCATGTGGTTCTTGGCCCCGCCCAGAGCCTGTACGCGCTTTCCGTGGGTGCTGGCGGTGGTGTAGATATATTCAGCCACCGGCGTGGAGCCCACAAAGCTGACCGCCGCGACCCGCGGATCGG
This sequence comes from Gammaproteobacteria bacterium, assembly GCA_050122055.1. Lineage (GTDB taxonomy): Bacteria > Pseudomonadota > Gammaproteobacteria > Steroidobacterales > XN24 > CAMYOC01. The sequence goes on from JASFJM010000013.1 coordinate 17,621, forward strand.
TCAACAGGGTATCGACTGCGTCCCGGGCACCGTTGACCACGTTGAATACGCCGGGCGGCAGACCGGCCTTTTTCAACAGCCGCGCCAGCAGCAGCGACGCCGACGGGTCTTTCTCCGACGGCTTGAGGACGAAGGTGTTGCCGCAGGCGATGGCGATGGGGAACATCCACATGGGCACCATGGCCGGGAAATTGAACGGTGTGACGCCGGCGCACACGCCCACCGGCTGGCGCAGCGACCAGCTGTCGATCCCGGTGCCGACGTTCTCGGAGAATTCACCCTTTAGCAGCTGCGGGATGCCGCAGGCGAACTCCACCACTTCCAATCCGCGGGTCACCTCGCCCAGAGCGTCGTCATAGAGCTTGCCGTGCTCCCGGGAGATGGTCGCGGCCAGCTCATCGCTGTGGTTTTCGATCAGCTCCCGGAAGCGGAACATGACCCGTGCCCGTTTCAGGGCCGGGGTCGCGCCCCAGTCGGCCAGGGCGCCATGGGCGGCGGCGATCGCCTCGCGAGTCGTATCCCGGTCCGCCAGCGCCACCCGCGCGGCCACAGCGCCGGTGGCGGGGTTGAATACCTCGCCGAAGGACCCGCCCTGGCCGGCGACGGACTCGCCGCCGATAAAGTGTTCCAGCACCGGTATGACGGTGGTCTGCTCCGCCGCTGTGCCCATCTCAGCCTCCGAACGCCTGCTCTGGCGCCACATAGTCGTAACCAAGATCCCGGGCCACCGCCTCATAGGTGACCTGGCCACGGTGGATGTTGAGTCCCGCGCGCAGATGAGGATCCCGATCCAGCGCTTCTTTCGGCCCGTGGTCGGCCAGCCTGAGCACGAATGGCAAGGTGGCGTTGGTCAGCGCGAAGGTCGAGGTCCGGGCCACGGCGCCGGGCATATTGGCGACGCAGTAGTGGACGACCTCGTCGATCACATAGGTCGGCTCCTGGTGGGTGGTGGGCCGACTGGTCTCGAAACAACCGCCCTGATCGATGGCCACGTCCACGACGACCGCGCCCCGCTTCATGTGGGCGAGTTGCTCCCTGCGCACGAGCTTGGGTGCCGCGGCGCCGGGGATCAGCACCGCGCCGATAACCAGGTCTGCCTGATGCACGTATTGGTCGATGCTGTCCGCGGTGGAATAGATGGTCTTCATCCGCGGGCCGTACAGATCGTCAAGTTGCACGAGCTTGTCGGTGGAGCGATCCATGACCACCACATCTGCACCCATGCCCATGGCCATGCGGGCCGCATTGACGCCGACCACGCCGCCGCCGATCACCACCACCTTGCCGGGCGCCACGCCGGGGACGCCGCCCAACAGCGTGCCGTTGCCGCCATGGGGCCGTTCCAGACAGTAGGCGCCGGCCTGGATCGACATACGCCCCGCGACTTCGCTCATGGGCCGCAGCAGCGGCAGCGCGCCGTGACGATCGGTCACCGTCTCATAGGCGATGGCGGTAGTGCCCGACTCGATCAGCAGACGCGTCTGCTCCGGATCCGGTGCCAGATGCAGATAGGTGAACAGGGTCTGGCCTTCGCGCAGCATGCCGCACTCGACCGGCTGGGGTTCCTTGACCTTGACCACCAACTCCGCCCGGGCAAAGACCTCCTCGGCCGTCTCGACGATCTCCGCCCCGACCTTCTCGTAGTGCTCGTTGTCCAGCCCGATGCCGTGCCCGGCATGGGTCTCGACCACCACCGAATGGCCATGGAGCGTCAGTTCGCGTACGCCCGCCGGCGTCAGCCCGACCCGATATTCGTTGTTTTTGATTTCCTTGGGTACGCCTATCAGCATGGTGTTAAACGCTCCAGTTCAGTTGGAAAAGAACTCCGTCCGTGGTCACGGACCCGCCTTCAATCGGTCGCCCGGATCACGTCTCCCAGGATGCCGATCAGTTCGTCGACTTGTGGCTTGTCGATTATCAGCGGCGGCGACATGGCGATGATATCGCCGGTAAACCGCACCAGCGCGCCGCGCTGAAAACAGCCCACATGTACGTCGAAGGCCCGGGCTCCAGCCTGCCCGGAGCGTGAAGCCAGCTCGACGCCCGCCACCAGGCCGAGATTGCGGACGTCGATCACGTTGGGCAGCCCCTGCAAGGAATGCACCGCGTCCTCCCAGTAGGCTGCCATCTCGCCGCCGCGCTCTAGCAAGCCTTCTTCCTGGTAGATGTCCAGCGCCGCCATCCCGGCCG
>JASFJM010000014.1:0-19465 GCA_050122055.1 Gammaproteobacteria bacterium
CGACGATGTTCTTGCCGATGTCATGGACGTCACCCTTGACCGTGGCCATCAGCACCTTGCCCTTGGTCCGCGCCTCGCCGCTGGCCTCCGCCTCGATGTAGGGCACCAGATGGGCCACGGCCTTCTCCATCACCCGCGCCGACTTGACCACCTGGGGCAGGAACATCTTGCCCTCGCCGAACAGGTCGCCCACCACGTTCATGCCGTCCATCAGCGGACCTTCGATTACGTCAAGGGTGCGGGCCGAGGCCTGGCGCGCCTCTTCGGCATCCTCGACCGCGTAGTCCCCGATCCCCTTGACCAGCGCGTGGGTCAGCCGCTCCGCCACGGGCAGTTCACGCCAGGCATTGTCGACCTTGCGCTCCGCGGTGCCCTGGCCCTGGTACCGGGTAGCGATATCCAGCAGCCGCTCGGTCGCATCCTCCCGGCGGGCCAGGATGACGTCTTCCACCGCGTCCCGCAGTTCACCGGGGATCTCTTCGTAGATGGCGAGCTGGCCGGCGTTGACGATCCCCATATCCATGCCGGCGCGGATGGCATGATAGAGGAACACCGCGTGCATGGCCTCGCGCACGGCATTGTTGCCGCGGAAGGAGAACGACACGTTGCTGACGCCGCCGCTGATCAGTGCGCCAGGCAGCTGCTGCTTGATCGCCGCGGTCGCCTCGATGAAGTCCAGACCGTAACGATTGTGGGCCTCGATGCCGGTGGCGACGGCGAAGATATTGGGGTCGAAGATGATGTCCTCGGCCGGGAAACCCACCGTCCCGGTGAGGATTTGGTAAGCCCGCCCGCAGATTTCGATACGGCGTTCGAGGGTCTCGGCCTGGCCCTGTTCGTCGAAGGCCATGACGATGATGGCGGCGCCGTAGCGCCGGGCCAGCGTGGCCTGTTCGACGAAGGCGTCCTCCCCTTCCTTGAGGCTGATGGAGTTCACCACCGCCTTGCCCTGGACACAGCGCAGACCGGTCTCAATCACCTCCCAGCGTGAGGAATCGATCATCACCGGGACCCGCGCCATGTCCGGTTCGGCGGCCAGCAGATCCAGGAAGCGCTGCATCGCCGCCACCGAATCCAGCATGCCCTCGTCCATGTTGACGTCGACGATCTGGGCGCCGTTCTCGACCTGCTGGCGCGCGACCTCCAGCGCCGCCGGGTAATCGTCCGCTTCGATCAGCTTGCGGAAGCGCGCGGAGCCGGTCACGTTGGTGCGCTCGCCGACGTTGACGAACAGGTCGTCGGGGCCGATGTTCAGGGCCTCCAGACCGGAGAGGCGGCAGCGGCGGGGGATCTCGGGGATCTGCCGCGGTGCATGACCCCGCACGGCCTCGACCAGGGCACTGATGTGCTCCGGCGTGGTCCCGCAGCAACCGCCGACCAGATTGACGATGCCGGCGGCGGCGAACTCCTCCATGATCTCCGCCATCTCCGCCGCGCTCTGATCGTATTCGCCGAACTCGTTCGGCAGGCCGGCATTGGGGTGGGCGCTGACCGCCACGTCGGCGATGCGGGACAGCTCGGCCACATAGGGCCGCAGCTGGTCGGCACCCAGTGCGCAATTGAGCCCGATCACCACCGGCTCGGCGTGACGTACGGAATTCCAGAACGCCTCCGTGGTCTGGCCCGAGAGCGTGCGGCCGGAAGCGTCGGTGATGGTGCCGGAGATCATCAGCGGCACGTCCCGGCCCAGTTCATCCAGCAACCCGCTGATGGCGAACAGGGCCGCCTTGGCGTTGAGGGTGTCGAACACCGTCTCCACCAGCAGGATGTCACTGCCCCCATCCAACAGCCCGCGCGCGGCCTCCCGGTAAGCGTCTACCAGGGCCTCGAAACGCACGTTCCGGCTGCCCGGGTCACTGACGTCAGGAGAGATCGACGCAGTGCGGTTGGTCGGGCCCAGCACGCCGGCGACGAAACGCGGTTGTCGCTCGCTGCTGAACTCGTCCGCTGCTTCCCGGGCCAGACGCGCCGCCGCCGCATTCAGCTCGTAGACGATGGACTCGAGGCCGTAATCAGCCTGGCTGATGGCGGTGGCGTTGAAGGTGTTGGTCTCGACGATATCCGCGCCGGCCGCCAGATACTCGCGGTGGATGTCGCGGATCAGATCGGGTCGGGTCAGCGACAGCAGATCGTTGTTGCCCTGGAGATCCTGACCCCAGTCAGCGAAACGCTCGCCGCGGAAATCGGCTTCGTCCAGCTCGTGGCCCTGGATCATGGTGCCCATGGCGCCATCCAGCACCAGGATGCGCCGGGCGAGCAGGTCGTTGAGCCGTTGGCGGATAGTGTCACTCATGGGCGATATATTTCAGGCAATCTCGTTCAGGCGCTTTTGGCGGCCGGCGTCGGCCGCAATCCGAGGCTGTGGCAGATAGCGAGGCTCAGCTCGCTGCGGTTGAGCGTGTAGAAATGGAAGTCCTCGACGCCGTGGCGGCGAAGGTCCTGGACCTGGTCGATGGCGACGCTGGCCGCGATCATGCGCCGCGTGTCGGCGTCGTCGTCGAGGCCTTCGAAGCGCTGCTGCAGCCAGTCCGGCACGCTGGCGCCGCAGCGCCTGGCAAACTTCAACAGTTGCGGAAAACGGGTGATGGGCAGGATCCCGGGCACGATGGGCACCTCGATACCGGCCGTCACGCACAGGTCGCGGAAACGGAGGAAGCGTTCGTTGTCGAAGAAGAACTGCGTCACCGCCCGATTCGCGCCGGCATCGATCTTGCGTTTGAGGTTTTCCAGATCGGCCAGGGGCGAGCTGGCCTCCGGATGCACCTCGGGGTAGGCCGCGACGCTGATATCGAAATCGGCGACGGTCCTGAGGCCCTCCACCAGGTCCGAGGCATAAGCGAAGCCGCCGGGGTGCGGCCGGTAATCGGTAGTGCCGGCCGGCGGATCGCCGCGCAGCGCCACGATCTGACAGATCCCCATCTGGTGATAGTCCCGCGCGATATCCAGCACCTGCTCTGTCGGCGCACCGATGCAGGTCAGATGCGGTGCGCAGGTCAGACCCGTCTCACGCACGATCCGTTCCACCACCCTGTGGGTGCGCTCGCGGGTGGATCCATCGGCACCGTAGGTGACCGAGACGAAATCCGGATTCAGCGGGGCCAGCCGCTGCACCGAACGCCACAGGCGCTCGGCCATGGTGTCGTTGGCCGGCGGAAAGAACTCGAAAGAGACGCGGGGCTGTGCACTCATGAGATGCTCCGGGAGGATTCAGGCGGCGGCTCGCTTGCCACCGGGTTCGCGCCGGGCCACCGAGAGGATCACCGGATAGGGGTGGCCCGCGAGCTGGTGCCAGTGCTCCAGCGCCAGTCCGGCGTTCCCGAACCATCCGTCCAGACGCCGGCGGTCGATGGCCACCGGTTCGTCCGACAGATTGTCCGTCGGATCCGGGGCATCCTCTGCCGGCGAGGCGGTGAGGAATTCCACCAGCAGCAGGCGGCCGCCGGCGCGCAGCACCCGGGCGGCCTCGCACAGCACCTGGCCGGGCTGCTCGGCCTGGAACAGGACCTGATCGATGGTCACAGTGTCGAAGCTGCTGTCAGCAAACCGCAGCTGATACATATTGCCCTGACGCACCAGCAGGTGATCCAGACCCGCGGCGTGGAGATTGCTGCGGGCGAGCATCAGCATGGCGCGGGAAATATCGATGCCGACCGCACGGGTGGAGTTCTCGCCCAGCAGCCGCAGCATGCGGCCGCTGCCGGTGCCGATGTCCAGTAACTCGCCGATCGCCTCGCCGCGCAGGGCCTTGAGGATAAAGGCGTCGACCGTGGCCTCGTCCTCGACCCGCGCAACCCCTGCCGTGTCTCCGTCCACCAGCGCCCGGGCGGCCTCGGCACGCCGCTCCAGGGCGGCGTCCAGTCGCCGCCGGTCCAGCTCAAGCTGGGGATCATCCTTCGGCAGCTGGCCGAGCAGCGCCGCGGCCACCTCTGCCCCCGCCCCGCTGCGGGGCACCCGATAGAACACCCAGTTCTGCTCCCGGTAGCGGATCAGTAGGCCGGCATTGCACAGCAGCTTGAGATGGCGGGAGACCCGGGGCTGGCTCTGCCCGACGATGGCGGTGATCTCGGTCACGGTCAGCTCGCTGCGGGCGCAGATGGCGAGCAGCCGCAGCCGGGTCGGCTCGGCGGCGGCCTTCAGCGCGCTCAAGAGGGCGTCGAGATCATCCATGGCGTCAATATAAAGATATCTATATATGTTTCAAGTGTCTGTTTGACAATAAACTTAAATAGACAGGCATCTCCCGGACACAAGAAAGCCGGACCCCTGGCGGGATCCGGCCTGATCAGGCGTCAAAAGGGCCTCAGGGCAGAGCCACCACCCAGGCCGAGTTGCGCAGCCACTTCTCGCGCATCTTCTCCAGCGCGCCGATGTTCTCCGCGGTGTCGACGAAGTTATCGATCAGATTGCGGAACTGGGGATCGTCGGCCGGTACGGCGATGCCGATGGGCTCGAAGGTGAAAGGCTCCTTGAGCGTCGTCAAACCGGAGTCCGGATAGCGCAGGATGGTGAGCAGACAGATCGCCATGTCGGCGACCAGGGCATCGACCTCGCCGTCCAGCAGCAGTTTGACCGCGTCGTCGTAATCCTTGACCGCCACCAGTTTGGACTTGGACATCATCGTCTGCACATAGTCCTCGCTGGTCGAGTTCTCGAGCGCCGCCAGGGTCAGCTTGGCGTCATCGATCTCGCCGGCGTCGCGAGCCGCGGCGAGCACGCTCGAACGGGTCAGGATGGACTTGCCGGACAGCATGTAGGGGCCAACGAACGTCGCCCGCTGCGAACGCCGGGCGGTGATCGACATGCCCGACATGACCATGTCCACCTTGCCCTGCTCGAGAGATTTGAGCAGGTCACCGAACGGCGCCCGGACGATCTTCAATTCGACTCGCAGGCCGCTGGCGATCAGATTGGCCAGGTCCACTTCCAGGCCGATCAGCGCGCCGTCCCGGCTGACTACGTTGTACGGCGGCTGGGTACCGGACATGCCGACCCGCAGCTGGCCGCTCTCGACTACCCGGTCCAGCACCGGGCTGCCGGCCGCCTGGGCGGTACCGGCGGCGACGGCCAGCGCCAGTATGGCCGTCATGACTCGCACAAATTTCTTCATCGTCTCTCTCCCTAACCAGACAAATGGCCCCGGAATTGGGCCCGAATATTGCCCGGGGCGTCGCGCCCCGGGCTCAATGCAACACCTGCGGATCGGAATCCGCAGGCAAATCCACAAACAGGGATTCCGCATCCACCGCGTCGAAGCGGTAGGCGCGGTTACAGAACTCGCAGCGTACCTCCACGCGCCCCTCCTCCCGCAGCAGATCCGTGATCTCGTCGCGGCCCAGCATCCGCAGGGTGCTTTCGACCCGCGCCTGGCTGCAGGAGCAGCGGAAGCGGACCGGCTCGGCGTCGAACAAACGCAGGTCGTCCTGATGGAAAAGCCGTCGCAGGATGTCCCGATCCGCCAGATGGCGGAGTTCGTCACGGGACAGGGTGTCGGCCAGCACCTGCAGATGCTCCCAGGCCCGCTCCGCCTCATCGCCCCAGGAATCGGGCAGTCGCTGGAGCATCATGCCGGCGGCTCCGTTGGGGCCGGTGGCCAGCCATAGCCGGGTCGGCAGCTGCACGGAATTGCTGAAATACGTCTCCAGCGACTCGGCCAGGCTGCCGCCGGTGATCGGCACGATACCCTGATAGCTCTCCTGATCGCGGCCAGTCTCGATGGTGATCGCCACCCGGCCCTCGCCGGCGAGGTTGCGCAGATCGCCCTCCGGAGCGTCGCCGCGCCATTTGGCGAGGCCCCGGATCTCCTGCTGACTGGTGCACTGGACCACCAGCAGATGCATGGGGCCGTCGCCGGCCAGCTGCATGGTCAGCTTGCCGTCGAACTTGAGGGTGGAGGCCAGCAGCACCGCTGCCGCCAGCGCCTCGCCCAGCGCACGGCGTATGGCCGGCGGATAGTCCGCCTGGCCGGCGATCTGTTGCCAGCTCTCGTCCAGATGGACCAGCTCGCCCCGCACGGGCATGTGCTCGAACAGGAACCGGTGCAGGCAATCCGAGTCGTTGATGCTGCGCGCCTCAGCCATCCAGAGACTCTTTCAGCAGCTTGTTGACCTCGGCCGGGTTGGCCTGGCCGCGGGTGGCTTTCATCACCTGCCCGACGAAAAAGCCGAGCAGCTTGTGCTTCCCGGCCCGGTATTGCTCCAGCTGGCCGGGGTTGTCGGCCAGCACCTGATCGATGACCGCCTGGATGGCGCCGCTGTCGGTGATCTGCCGGAGCCCGCGGGCCTCGATGATGGCGTCGGCGCTGCCTTCCCCGGCCCACATGGCCTCGAACACCTGTTTGGCGATCTTGCCGGAGATGGTCTGGTCCTCGATCCGGCTCAGCAGGCCAGCCAGGGCTTCCGCGCTCACAGGGCTGTCCTCGATATTCAGGCCGTCCTTGTTGAGGGCCCCGGAGAGTTCACCCATGACCCAGTTCGCAGCGACTTTCTTATCGCCGGCGCCGGCAGCCACGGTCTCGAAGTAATCCGCCATCGCGCGGCTGGCGCACAGCACCGCCGCATCGTATTCGGACAGACCGAATTCGCTGACGAAACGCGCCTGTTTCTCCCAGGGCAACTCCGGCAGGGTGGCCCGGATCTCGTCGACAGTCGCCCGCTCGATCTCCAGAGGCAGCAGGTCGGGATCCGGGAAATACCGGTAGTCGTTGGCCTCTTCCTTGCTGCGCATGGGCCGCGTCTCGTCCTTGGCTGAATCATAGAGCCGGGTCTCCTGGACCACGCTGCCGCCGGACTCGATGATGTCGATCTGGCGCTCCACTTCATAATTGATGGCGCGCTCGATAAAGCGGAAGGAATTGAGGTTCTTGATCTCCGCACGGGTGCCGAATTCGTGCCGGCCCAGAGGCCGCACCGAGATGTTGGCATCACAGCGCAGGGATCCCTCCTGCATGTTGCCGTCGCAGATGTCCAGATAACGGACAAGCTGGTGGATCAGCTTCATATAGGCGACGGCCTCGCGCGCCGAACGCATATCCGGTTCGGAGACGATCTCCAGCAGCGGCGTGCCGGCGCGGTTGAGATCGATCCCGGACAGGCCGTGGAAATCTTCATGCAGGGACTTGCCCGCATCCTCCTCGAGATGCGCCCGGGTGATGCCGATGCGCTTGCGGGCGCCGTCGTCGAGAGTGATGTCGACCCAGCCGTCGTGGACCACGGGCAGTTCGTACTGGCTGATCTGGTAGCCCTTGGGCAGATCTGGATAGAAGTAATTCTTGCGCGCGAAGATCGAGCGCGGAGCGATGCTGGAGTGGCTGGCGAGACCGAAGCGGATCGCCATCCTGACCGCTTCCTCGTTGAGCACCGGCAGCACGCCCGGATAACCCAGATCCACCAGACATGCCTGGGTATTGGGCTCGGCGCCGAAGGCGGTCGACGCGCCCGAGAAGATCTTGCTGGTCGTCTTCAGCTGGGCATGGATCTCCAGCCCGATGACCACTTCCCAACTCATTCGTATCCCTCCATTGACTGGCGTCCGGGAGCGTTCAGGCGAATTCGCCGCCGGGCGCCATCGTGTGCCACTCCGTCACCTGCTGATACCGGTGCGCGGCATTGAGCATGCGTGCTTCGTCGAAATGGCGGCCGATCAACTGCAGCCCCACCGGCAGACCATCCACCATGCCGCAGGGCACCGACATGCCCGGCAAGCCCGCCAGATTGACGCCGATGGTGTAGATATCGTTCAGGTACATGGTCACGGGGTCGTCGGTCTTGGCGCCGAGGGCGAACGCCGGGGTCGGCGTAGTCGGCCCCAGCAGCAGATCCACCGACGCGAAGGCCTGGCGGAAATCCTCGGCGATCAGCTGCCGGACCCGCTGGGCTTTCAGATAATAAGCGTCGTAATAACCGGCCGAGAGCACGTAGGTGCCGGTCATGATGCGGCGCTTCACCTCGTCGCCAAAACCCTCGCCACGGCTGCGCTTGTAGAGATCTTCCAGGTCCACCGGATCCTCGGCACGATAGCCGAAACGGATCCCGTCGTAGCGGGACAGATTGGACGAGCACTCGGCGGGCGCAACCACGTAGTAGGCGGGGACGGAGAGCCCCACATTGGGCAGATGGACGTCCTGGATCTCGGCCCCGAGTTTGCGGAATTCGTCGATGGCCGCCTCCACCGCCGCGGCATTGGCCCCATCCAGCCCTTCGTCGAAGAACTCCCGCGGCACGCCGATGCGCAGCCCGGCCAGGTCATCCTCCAGGCTGGCTGCATAATCGGGCACCGGCTCGTCGACGCTGGTGGAGTCCCGCGGATCGTGCCCCGCCATGGCCGCCAGCATCAGCGCCGCGTCCTCGGCGGTCTGGGTCAGGGTGCCCGCCTGGTCGAGGCTGGACGCGAAGGCGATCATGCCGTAGCGGGAAACGCGGCCGTAGGTGGGCTTGAGGCCGGTGATGCCGGTCAGGGCGGCCGGCTGACGGATCGAGCCACCGGTGTCGGTACCGGTGGCGGCGGGCGCCAAACGGGCCGACACCGCCGCCGCCGAGCCGCCGGAGGAGCCGCCCGGCACCTTGCCCGTATCCCAGGGATTGCGCACCGGGCCGTACCAGCTGGTCTCGTTGGACGAGCCCATGGCGAACTCGTCCATGTTGGCCTTGGCCAGGGTCACCATCCCGGCCTCCGCCAGGCGCTGCACGACGAAGGCGTCGTAGGGAGCCACGAAATTGTCCAGCATCCGGGAACCGCAGCTGGTGCGCACCCCGCGGGTACAGAAGATGTCCTTGTGGATCAGGGGCAGACCGGTCAGGGGCCCGGCCCTGCCGGCCGCCAGGGCCGCGTCGGCGTCGCTGGCCTGCTCCAGCGCCGCATCGGCGGTCACGGTCACCAGGGCGTTGAGCCCCGGGTTCAGCGATACGATGCGGTCGAGGAAATGGCGCGTCAATTCGACGCTGCTGACCTCACGCGCATGCAGCGCGGCAGAGAGTTCGGCCAGGGTTCGGGTGTGCATTCAGGATTCCTGTGATCGTGTCGCCGGGACCGGGCCCGCGGCGTTGGACTGCGGCCACGGTCGACTGGGCGACGTTGGCCGGGAACATGCTCGGGGCTTACTCGATGACCTTTGGGACCAGATAGAGACCGCGCTCGGTGCGGGGTGCATTGGCCTGGAACTGCTCGCGCTGGTCGGCTTCCGAGACCACATCGGCACGCAAAGGCTGCGACATGTGCAGGGGATGGGCCATGGGCTCCACCTTGTCGGTGCTGGCGGCGTCGAGTTTGGCCACGAAATCGATGATCCGGGAGAGGGTCTCCACATACCCGGGCACCTCCTCCCCGGAGATGCGCAAACGCGCCAGATGGGCGATATTCTCAACCTCGTGTCGGGTCAGTGCCATGCGTCACTCCTGGGCTGATTCGAGCGCGATCAAACAAGCTGGCTATAATACATCGCCGCTTGCCGTCAGTCGCCCCCGTTGCTAGATTTAGGCGTTTATCCGACCCCTCCTCCCTCACACGGACCTGTTTCCACATGCTCAAGAGCCTTCGCGGTTACTTTTCCAACGATCTGTCCATCGACCTCGGCACCGCGAACACCCTGATCTACCTGCGGGGCAAGGGCATCGTGCTGAACGAACCGTCGGTGGTGGCCATCCGGGAAGAGACCGCCCGCGGAGGCCGCGCGGTGCAGGCCGTAGGCGCGGAGGCAAAGAACATGCTGGGCCGGACGCCCGGCAACATTACCGCCATCCGGCCGCTGAAGGACGGCGTCATCGCCGACTTTACCGTGACCGAGAAGATGCTCCAGCACTTCATCAAGAAGGCCCACGGCAGCCGTTACTTCCGGCCCAGCCCGCGGGTGCTGGTATGCGTCCCCTACGGCTCGACCCAGGTGGAACGACGCGCCATCCGCGAGTCCGCCGAAGGCGCCGGAGCGCGTAAAGTCTATCTGATCGAGGAACCCATGGCGGCGGCGATCGGTGCGGGCATGCCGGTCCACGAGGCGCGGGGCTCGATGGTGCTGGATATCGGCGGCGGCACCTCGGAGGTCGCGATCATATCCCTGAACGGCATCGTCTACGCGGCCTCGGTACGGGTCGGCGGCGATCGCTTCGACGAGGCCATCATCGCCTACGTCCGGCGCAACTACGGCATCCTGATCGGCGAAGCGACGGCCGAGCGGATCAAGCATGACATCGGCTCTGCCTACCCGGGCGAGGAAGTCCGGGAGATCTCGGTCAAGGGCCGTAACCTGTCCGAGGGCGTGCCGCGCAGCTTCACGCTCAACAGCAACGAGATCCTGGAAGCCCTGCAGGAGCCGCTGCAGGGCATCGTCGGCGCGGTCAAGGCGGCCCTGGAACAGACGCCGCCGGAACTGGGTGCCGACGTGGCCGAACGGGGCATTGTCCTGACCGGCGGCGGCGCCATGCTGCGGGACCTGGACAAGCTGCTGATGGAAGAGACCGGATTGCCGGTGGTCATCGCCGACGAACCCCTGACCTGCGTCGCACGCGGCGGTGGCAAGGTGCTGGAACTCATGGACCAGCACGGGCCGGGGCTGTTCGGGCTCGAATAGCCCGGGCTGGCAACCCGCGGCGGCTCGGGTGAGAATAGCCGCCCATGGCGAAAACTCCCGCACCCACCGTGAGTTGAGCGGGCTGCAACACAGCGACCACAAGCCCATGTTCACGCGCGGCCCGTCCCTGGGCATGCGCCTGTTCCTGCTGGCGATCTTTTCGATCCTTTTGATGTATCTGGATCATCAGCGCGGCCATCTGCAGACGGTCCGCCAGGGTCTGTCCGTGGCGGTCTATCCCATCCGCCTGGTGGTGGACCTGCCCGCCCGGGCCCTGGAGTGGGCCGGCGAGTCCCTGACCACCCGTCGCTCGCTGTTCGAAGACAACGCCCGGCTGCGCCGGCAGCAGCTCGAGGCCCGGGTCCGCCTGCAGCGTCTGGAATCCCTGGAGGCGGAGAACGGCCGGCTGCGCTCGCTGCTGGAGTCGAAGCCGCGGCTACCTGACCGGATACTGGTGGCCGAGATTCTGTCGGTGGACCTGGACCCGTTCCGCCACCGCCTGGTGATCGACAAGGGCATCGGCGCCGGCCTGTACGTGGGCCAGGCGATGCTGGACGCCGACGGCGTGGTCGGCCAGGTCACCCGGGTCGAACCGCTCAGCGCCGAAGCGATCATGATCAGCGACCCCGGTCACGCCACCCCGGTGGAGATCAATCGCAACGGATTGCGCACCATCGCCCTGGGTACCGGCGACAGCAGTCGACTGCTGCTGCCGTTCCTGCCCAACAATGCAGACGTCGAGGCTGGCGACCTGCTGGTCACCTCCGGGCTCGGGGATGCCTTCCCCTACGGTTACCCGGTGGCGCGCGTACTGGCCGTTGACCGGCGACCCGGCGAGCCTTTCGCCGAGATCGTGGCCGAACCGACAGCGGCACTGAACCGGGAGCGGGAGATCCTGCTGGTCTGGCAGCGGGAGCGGGTCCCGGATAGCGAACCCCGAGGTCCGGACGACAGCCCTGGGGACAACATGGACAGCAGTCCCGAACTCAGCCCCGAGGAGAGCGTGGCCGAAGAGCCCGCCGCCGTCACCGAGGCCGAGCCATGAGTGCCCGGGGCAGCATCCTGCCGGTGCTCCTGTTCTTCCTGGTGGCCCTGTCTCTGGAAGTCGCACCCATGCCCGAGACCCTGGAACCGTGGCGCCCACCCTGGGTCGCCCTGTCGGTGATCTACTGGAGCATGCACAGGCCGGCCCGCTACGGCGTCGGGATCGCCTGGCTGATCGGCCTGCTGCTGGACGTGCTCAAGGGTTCGGTACTGGGGCAGAACGCCCTGTCGATGGCGGTAGCGGCCTATCTGACCATCAAGCTGTGCCAGCGGCTGCGGGTGTTTCCGATCTGGCAGCAGGCGATCTCGGTGAGCCTGATCGTCGCCGTGCTGGGTTTTATCGGCTTCTGGATACAGGGGATGACGGGCGAACTGCAGGGCGGGCTGCTGCGACTGGCGCCCATCGTCTCGACCCTGCTCGTATGGCCGCCCATGAGCTGGCTGACCGAGCGCCTGATCGCGTCCCGGGAACGGAGCTGAGATCATGGCGACGCGGCTAAAGGACCACTGGCGCGAACAGCGGCTGTTCCTGGCGCGGGTGTTCGCCTCCGGCGCCCTGGTCATCGCCCTGACCCTGTTCGTGATGGTGCGGCTGGTGGATCTGCAGGTGCTGCGCTTCGAACATTTCAGCGAGCTGTCGCTGGGCAACCGGATCCGCATCGAGCCGCTCCCTCCGACACGGGGCTTGATCTATGACCGCAATGGCACGGTGCTGGCCGAGAACCTGCCCTCCTATCAGCTGGAGATGATCCCGGAGCAGGTCACCGACATCGACGCCAGCCTGGAGGCGCTGGTCGAGCTGGGACTGCTCGAAGCGGACGATCTCGACCGTGTCCGCGGGGATATCCGGCGGCAGCCGAATTTCAGGCCGGTGGCGCTGCGTTACCGTCTGAGCGAGGAGGAAGTGGCGCGCTTCGCCGTGCGCCGCCAGCAGTTCCCCGGGGTCGAGATCCAGGCGCGGCTGATCCGTCACTATCCTTACGGCTCGGTGGCGGTCCACGCCCTCGGCTACGTGGGCAGCGTCAGTCAGGCCGATCTGCAGCGACTGGAACCGGGCAATTACGCAGGCACCACCCACACCGGCAAGATCGGGGTCGAATTCGCTCAGGAGGATGCCCTCCACGGCGGGGTCGGCTACCGGCAGGTGCTGGTCAATGCCCAGGGCCGCATCCTGCAGGAACTGGAACGGGACAGCCCGACACCTGGCGCCGATGTCTATCTCACCCTGGACCTGGAATTGCAGCTCGCCGCAGAAGCCGCGCTGGGTGGGCGCCGCGGCTCCATCGTCGCCCTGGACCCGCGCAACGGTCACGTGCTGGCCCTGGTCAGCCAGCCCGGTTATGACCCCAATTCCTTCAGCGCCGGCATCTCGACACGGGAATATCGCGCGCTGCAGGAGGATCCGGATATCCCCCTGTTCAACCGCGCCCTGCGCGGTCTCTATCCGCCTGGCTCCACCATCAAGCCGGCGATCGGACTGGCCGGTCTCCACTATGGCGCAATTGCGCCCTGGCAGCGGGTCTATTGTCTGGGCTACTACACCCTGCCGGGCAGCAGCCACCGCTTCCGCGACTGGAAACGGGAAGGCCACGGGCCGATGAATTTGAACGACGCCATCGCCCAATCCTGCGACGTCTATTTTTATGAACTGGCGCTGAAACTGGGTATCGACAACATCCACGCCTTCCTCGCCGGTTTCGGCCTCGGCCACCGTACCGAGATCGACGTGCCGGCCGAGAAAGCCGGCACGCTGCCGTCCCGGGAATGGAAGCGGGCCAATTTCCGGCGCCGCGAGGATCAGGTCTGGTTCCCGGGCGAGACCCTGATCACCGGCATCGGTCAGGGCTATCTGCAGACCACGCCCCTGCAACTGGCCCAGATGACCGCCACCCTGGCCACCCGCGGCCGGGCCTTCCGCCCCACCCTGGTGGCGGCCGTGCGCTACTCCGCCGATGGGGAGATGATCGAGTTCGGAACCGAGGCTCTGCCGCCGGTCGAGGTGAGCGACCCGGCCCAATGGGACGCGACAGTCCGGGGAATGGTCGAGGTGATGTACGGCCCCCAGGGCACGGCCCGCGCCTCGGCCGCCGGTGCCCCCTACCGTATCGCCGGGAAGACCGGCACCGCACAGGTGGTGAACATCGCCCAGGACGAGGAATACGACGCCGAGGAACTGGATGAGCGGCTCAGGGACCATGCCCTGTTCATCGCCTTCGCGCCGGTGGAAGACCCGCTCATCGCCGTGGCCGTGGTGGTGGAGAATGGCGGCAGCGGCAGCACTGCTGCCGCGCCGGTCGCGCGGGCGGTCCTGGACGACTATCTGCTCCGGGAACAGAGATGATGATGCTCGACGAACCGCTGGATCGTCCGCGCCCGATCTCGGTGGCGCAGCGGCTGTTGACCGGGCTGCGGCTGGATGGGCCCCTTTTGTTCGGCCTGCTCGCGGTCTGCGCCTGCGGTCTGTTCGTGCTCTACAGCGCGGGCGGGTACAACCCGGATCTGCTGGTCCGCCAATCCGTGCGCATCGGTATCGCGGTCGTCGTGATGCTGGTGATCGCGCAGGTCCCGCCCAAATTCATGCGGATGTGGACCCCGTGGCTGTTCGCGGCGGGTCTGGCACTGCTGGTGCTGGTGCTGGTCATGGGCGAGATCGGCAAGGGCGCACAACGCTGGCTGGATATCGGCCTGGTGCGCTTCCAGCCCTCGGAGATCATGAAGCTGGCCGCGCCGATGATGGCGGCCTGGTATCTGCACGAGCGGCCGCTGCCACCGAAAGTCTCGGAGGTCCTCATCGTCACGGTCGGCGTCGTGCTCCTGCCGGCCGCTCTGATCGCCCGCCAGCCGGACCTGGGTACGGCGCTGCTGATTGCGGCCGCAGGTCTGATCGTGATCCTGCTGGCCGGGTTGTCCCTGCGGCTGATACTGCTGTCGGCGGTGCTGGCCCTGGCCGCGGCACCCCTGCTGTGGTTCAACATGCACGATTATCAGCGCCAGCGGGTGCTCACCTTCCTCAATCCGGAGAGCGACCCGCTGGGCTCCGGTTATCACATCATCCAGTCGAAGATCGCGATCGGTTCGGGCGGCATCTTCGGCAAGGGCTGGCTCAACGGGACCCAGGCGCAGCTCGAATTCCTGCCGGAGCGCGCCACCGACTTCATCTTTGCGGTGCTGGGTGAGGAATTCGGCCTGCTCGGTCTTTGCAGCCTGCTGCTACTGTATATCTTCATCGTGTTGCGCGGCCTGTATATCGCGACCCAGGCCCAGGACACCTTCGGCCGCCTGCTGGCCGGCAGCATCAGCCTGACCTTCTTCGTCTATGTGTTCGTCAATACCGGCATGGTCACCGGCCTGCTGCCGGTGGTGGGCGTGCCGCTGCCGCTGGTCAGCTATGGCGGCACCTCGATGGTGACCCTGATGGCCGGTTTCGGTATTCTCATGTCCGTCCATTCGCACAGGAAACTCGTCACCCAGTGAACACTCTCCCACGGCTCGCCAGCATCCTGGCCGCCGCGCTGATCGCCCTGATCTCGCCGCTGGCGGGCCACGCTGTCGACACCTCCAGAGCCGACGTTCAGGCTTTCGCCCAACGCATGGCGGACGAGCACGGCATCGCCGTCGAGGAGTCCCTGAAGATCCTCGCTCAGGCCGAGATCCAGCCCCGAATCATCGAGGCCATGGATCGGCCCGCCGAAAAGGTCAAACCCTGGTACGAGTACCGCCAGATCTTCCTGACCGAGAAGCGCATCGAGGCCGGGGTGGCCTTCTGGCACACCCATCGGGCGATGCTGGAACGGATCAGCTCCGAGACCGGCGTGCCGCCGGAGATCATCATCGGCATCCTGGGCGTGGAGACCTTTTACGGCCGCATCACGGGTTCCTACCGGGTGCTGGACGCCCTCGCGACCATCGCCTTCGAATATCCGAAGCGCAGCGCATTCTTTACCCGCGAACTGGAGGAGTTCCTGCTGCTCAGCCAGGAGCAGGACATCGATCCCCTGAGTGCGACCGGCTCCTACGCCGGCGCCATGGGCAGCCCGCAGTTCATCTCGAGCAGCTATCGCGCCTACGCGACCGACGGTGACGGCGACGGCCGCGTGGATCTGTGGAACAGCTGGGCCGACATCTTCGCCAGCGTCGCCAACTACTTCAAGGCGCACCGCTGGCAGCCCGGCGAACCGGTAGTGACCCGGGTCAACGGCAGCGTACCGGCCGCGAACCTGTCTTCTCGCCCGCGTCTGGATCAGACCCTGGAGGGGCTCACGGCCGCCGGGGTGGACTTCGACCGCAGCGGCGCCAGCGGCGACAAGGCCATGCTGTTCGAGCTGGAGCAGGAAAGAGGTCCGGAGTACTGGGTCGGCTTCCAGAACTTCTATGTCATCACCCGCTACAACCGCAGCAATATGTACGCCATGGCGGTCCACCAGCTCGGCACCGAAGTCGCGGCGAGGATGGATAGTGGTGACGAGCCAGGCTGAACGGCGCTGGCTGTGGGCCGCGCTGGCGCTGGTGCTGGTGGCCGGCTGCGGCCGGCCGGTGAAGACCGATCGGGCCCCGTCGCGGCCGCCGGACGTCTCCCGGGTCCCGGACGCGGTGCCGCGCCACGAGCCGCGCAGTAACCGTGGCAATCCTGATTCCTATGAAGTGTTCGGCCGTCGTTATTACGTGATGGAATCGAGCCGCGGCCATGTGGAGCGCGGCGTCGCCTCCTGGTATGGAGAAAAATTCCACGGCCGGCTGACCTCCAGCGGCGAACCCTATGACATGTACATCATGACTGCTGCCCACAAGACGCTGCCGTTGCCGAGTTACGCACGGGTCACCAACCTGGCCAACGGGCGCAGCGTAGTGGTCAAGATCAACGACCGGGGCCCCTTCGTCGACAACCGAATCGTCGATCTCTCCTACGCGGCTGCTGCCCGCCTGGATATGCTGCGTTCCGGCACGGCCATGGTCGAGCTGCGGGTCGTCGAACCCGGCGGCGCCGCCCGGTCACCGACGCCCGCACCGGCCCCGCCCGCCGCCCCACCGGAGCCCGGCGGGCAGGTCTATGTCCAGGTCGGCGCCTTCGGCGAGGATCGAAATGCCCGCAATCTTGCCGAGCGGCTGCGCCGCCAGGGCGTGGAGGACGTGGTGGTGCGGGAGGACCGGTCCGCAGGGATCTACCGGGTGCGTGTCGGGCCGGTTTCCAGCGTCGAGTACTTTGACTGGGTCGTGGCCCAGGCGGCGGCCCTGGGTATCGAAGACGCCCATCTGGCCACGGAGTAGGCCGCTACTTTTCCCGCCGCCGAGACGTTAGACTTGGCGCCCTCGCGACCGTTTTGACTTAATTCAAAGACCCCCTGGAAACGATGCCAAGCAAGCGAAGCCCGGGTGCCCTGCTATTCGCCATGTGTGCCCTGTGCGCCCTGTGCGCACTCCCTGCCCTCGGATCCACCATGGTGCCGGTACCGGCCGCACCGGACGTGAAGGCCAAGAACTTCCTGCTGGTGGACTTCCACAGCAACGAGGAACTTGCGGCCCGGGAACCCGACGCCCCCATCGAACCGGCCAGCATCACCAAGGTGATGACCGCCTATGTGATCTTCCGGGAACTGGCTGCAGGGAACATCGCCCTGCAGGACACGGTCACCATCAGCGACCACGCCTGGCGCAAGAGCATGGGCACCTCGCGCATGTTCCTGGAACCGCGCACCCAGGTCACCGTGGAGCAACTGCTGCAGGGGATGATCATCCAGTCCGGTAACGACGCCAGCATAGCCCTGGCCGAACACGTGGCTGGGACTGAAGAGACCTTCGCCGCCTTGATGAACGCCTATGCGGCGGAGCTGGGGCTGGAGAACTCCAACTGGCTGAACAGCACCGGCCTGCCCGAGGAGGGCCACTACACCACTGCCCGGGACCTGGTACGCCTGGCGCGGGCGGTCATCAGCGAGTTCCCGGACTACTACGCCTGGTATTCGCAGCCTTCCTACACCTACAACGGCATCTCCCAGCCCAACCGCAACCGTCTGCTAAGCGAAGGCTCCGGCGTCGACGGCATGAAGACGGGCTGGACGGACAGTGCCGGGTATTGTCTGCTGACTTCGGCCCAGCGGGACGGGCGGCGGCTGATCTCCGTCGTCCTCAACAGCCCCAGCGGACGGGCCCGGCTCAACTACGGATTCAGGTTTTTCGAGACGCACCGGCTTTATGGCTCCGGCGAGGAGATCACCCGGCAGCGGGTATGGAAAGGGAGCGTCGAGGAGGTCGGCGTGGGCCTGAAACAGGACCTGTTCCTCACGGTCGCCCGGGGCCGTTACGAAGACCTGTCCGCCGCCATGGAGATAGAGACTCCGCTGATGGCGCCGATCAGTTCTGAGGAGACGGTCGGCAGCGTCACGGTATCCCTGGACGGTGAACCGGTGGCGGAACGATCCCTGTTCCCCCTCCAGACCGTGGACGAAGGCAGTCTCTGGCAACGATTCTCCGACAGTGTCCTGATGTGGTTCGAGTGATGGATCTGTGAGTCCGGGTCGATGAGCAAGGATGACACGCTGCTGGAGTTCCCTTGCGATTTCCCCCTCAAGGTGGTGGGCCGCTCGGGCGCGGATTTCGAGGCGCTGGTCAGGGAGATCGTCGAGCGCCATGCAGGCCCGCTGGACGCGGGCCACGTCCGGGATCGCCCCAGCCGTGACGGCAAATTCGTCGCCCTGACCTGCCTGATCCGGGCCGAGAGCAAGGCGCAGCTGGACGGGCTCTACGAGGAACTCAGCCGGCATCCCGACGTCCTGATGGTGCTGTGACCGGGACCCTGCCCGTCCCCTGCGTCCGGGATCTCGGCCGGGCGGATTACGAGCCCACCTGGCGGCGGATGCAGGCGTTTACCGACAAGCGTGGGGCCGCAACCCCGGACGAAATCTGGTTTCTCGAACATCCCCCGGTCTTCACCCTGGGGATGAACGCCAGCGCCGAGCACGTGCTCGCCCCAGGCAAGATCCCGCTGATAGATATCGACCGGGGCGGCCAGGTTACCTACCACGGGCCCGGGCAGCTGGTGGTCTATCCCCTGCTCGACCTGGACCGTCTGGGACTCACGGTGCGCGAACTGGTGTGCGCGCTGGAACAGGCCATCATCGACACCGCCGCAAGCTGGGGCATCGAGGCCTATGGCCGCCGCGATGCACCCGGGGTCTACGTGGACGGCCGCAAACTCGCCAGCCTCGGTCTTCGGATCCGCCGCAACTGCTGCTATCACGGCCTCGCCATCAACGTGGATATGGATCTGGAACCCTTCGGCCGCATCAATCCCTGCGGCTATCGGGGCCTGGAGGTGACCCGGCTGGCGGATCTGGGCGTGGCGGCGACGGTGGCGGAAGTGGCGGCATGCCTGCGACCGCGCCTGCTCACGGCGCTCGGCCTGCCGGACGCGAAATTCAGCCCAGCCGGCTAAGTCGCGACGGCCCGTCGCAGGGCCTCCAGCCGCGCGACCGTCCCGACGTCACGCCATTCCCCCTCCCACAGCTCGCCGCTGACCTGGCCCCGGGCCATGGCGTCCGTCAACAGCGGGGCCAGGGGGAATCGACCCGGCACACAGACGGCGAACAGGGCGGCGCGGAACAGACCGATGCCGCTATAGGTCAGACGCCGGCCGGGCGGCGCGGCGGCCAGACGGCCATGACTCAGGCAGAAGTCTCCGACCGGGTGGTGGTCCGGATTGGGCACCATCACCAGATGGGCAAGGCTGCCCTGGGGCATGGTCAGGCGGGTCAGGTCAAAATCGGTCCACACATCGCCGTTCACCACCAGGAATGGCCCGTCCCCGAGCCAGCGCAGCGCCTGGAAGATCCCACCTCCGGTCTCCAGCGGCGGCTCTCCCTCCCGGGA
>JASFJM010000015.1:0-19358 GCA_050122055.1 Gammaproteobacteria bacterium
GCCCGCACCATCGCCACGAAGATCGCGGCGACGGACAGCAGCAGCGGTACCAGTCCGATGTTGACCACCTTCAGTGTCGTGCCCAGCTGTTCGATGCTGCGATCCAGATTCCGGCGTACGTCTCTCAAAGCCTTGCGGATACGCAGCTTCTCGTCCTGAAACCGCAGCAGCTCTGCCTGCTGCTCCGGCGTGATAATCAGAAGATTATCTTCGTCCTTGGCCGATTGCAGAGCCTGCAGCCGACGTTCGGTCTCGTCCAGTTCCTGCTGTAGCGTCTGCTCCTGGGCCCGGAAGTTGGCTTCCGCCTCCCGGCGCAGAGCCTCGACGCGCTCGAAGGGTCGGGAGAACGTGCCGCGGCTTCGCACGGCGATGAGATCGCTACTGCCGGTGAGGTTATCCACCCCGTTTACCGCGAAACTGCCGTTGTCCGCGAAGGCCTGGAAGATGCGCTGACCGAAAAAACTCTGGACCTGGACCCACATGCGGTCGCTCAGCAGATCGCTGTCGGCGACCACGATCAGCTGGGCCGGCTGGTCCCCGGCGGCCCGATGCTCGGGCCGATCGATGCTCTCATCCAGAGTGACCGGCGGACCCTCTGGGAACGCGCTCTCAAGCGTCCCACTGATCCTGGCCGCCATGACATAGCGCTCGCCGGAGGCAGTGAAATCGTCGAGCAGAGCCAGCGGGTCCGGCAGGAAACGCAGACGCTCGGTATTGGTGAGTGCAGCCTGATCGCTGCTCCGGATCAGGGGCGTAATCTCGACCGCGGCGTCGTCCTGGATACTCACGTGGCCGGCGGAACCGAGGTTGATGCTGTCCAGGTTCGCCGTGATCACTTCCGCGGCGGCCAGCGAGTCGCCGCGGGCGCCGATCATGCCCAGGTGGCGGACCGCCTGCCCGGTGCCGGAGTTGACGGACAGGGCCTGGCCGGCATCGAGCACCACCTCTGTCGGGTCCACGGAAAAGCCCCAGGCGTTGAACAAGGGCTCGAGATTCGACGACCGGTCGGCGAACAGGGCGCCACTGGCCGTGGCCGGATCCATGGGGACTTCCGCGTCGGAAATGGGATCGACGAAGGCCAGCAGCTTGCCGCCGCCCATGACGAACTGGTCGATGGCGTAGAGGGTGGCGTCGCCCAGGTTCTTCGGGTGGACCAGGACCAGCAGCGAAATGTCCTCGTCGATGGTCTCGACCGCGGTATCCAGGTTGCGGACTTCGAACAGCTGCTCCAGCTGGGTGGTCACCACCCAGGGCTGCAGGGCCTGGCCCGTCCGCGGGTCGAAGCCCTGGGTCATGGGCAGGCTGGTCAGCAGCCCGACCACCGGACGTTGCGGATTGGAGAGGTTGTAGACCAGCTTGGCCAGGTCGTACTCCAGGAACGCCTCCCGGTCAGGCTGGAAGAACTCGATGATCTCCAGATCGTCCACCGCGTTGGTCCCGGCCACGCCCATATAGATCGGGTCGCCGGCGCCGCCCAGGCTCACGGCCTGAAGCCCGAACTGGGAGGCCTGGTCTTCCTCCTCGGAGAAGGGCAGGGGGTCGATCTCGGTGAGCTGAAGTTTGCCGCCGGCGGTGATGACGAATTCCTGCAGCAATTCCCGCACCCGGCGCGCATAGTCGCGCAGCTGGGGGATGTCCTCGGTGGCGCGGCTGGAGAAGAAGAAATACAGCTGCACCGGTTCCTCCAGCGAGCCCAGCAGGTCGCGGGTGCCGCCAGAGATGGTGTAGAGCTGGTTCTCGGTCAGATCCAGCTGGTGGCCGCGCAGGATGGTGTTGCTGAGCATGGTCAGCGCCAGGAACAGGGCGGCGAGGACCAGCAGACCGGTGCCACCGAGCGAATGACTTTTCTTGGTCGTCACGGCTGTCTCCTAGTCCGCTTTCTTCAGGTCCAGGACCACCGAGTTGGCCGCCAGCCAGAAGCCGATGACCAGACCGAAATAGACCACGGCGCGCAGGTCGATGACGCCGCGGGACAATGAGCGGAAGTGGGTCATGAAGGACAGCGAGGCGACGGCGTCGGTCAGTGCCTGGGGTGCCCAGCCGCTGAACAGATCCAGCACCAGCGGCAATCCCGACAACAGGAAGCCGAAACACACGACCACCGTGATGATGAAGGCGATCACCTGGTTGCGCGTGGTGGCCGAGATACAGGCGCCGATGGCGAGGAAACCACCTGCCATCAGCAGGCTCCCCAGGTAGGCGGTGAAGATAGCGCCGTTGTCCGGTTCACCCAGATAGTTGACCGTGATCCAGATGGGGAAGGTCAACGCCAGGGCGATGCCGCAGAAGGCCCACGCAGCAAGGAATTTTCCCAGCACCACCTCCGAGGTCCGGATCGGCAGCGTAAGCAGGAGTTCGATGCTGCCGGACTTGCGCTCTTCTGCCCACAGCCGCATGGAGATGGCCGGCACCAGGAACAGATAAAGCCATGGGTGGAAAGTGAAGAATGGCGACAGATCAGCCTGGCCGCGTTCGTAGAAATTGCCCAGATAGAAGGTGAATGCGCTGGCCAGCACCAGGAATATGACGATGAAGACGTAGGCCACGGGGGTGGCGAAATAGGCCGACAATTCGCGCCGGAAGATGATCCCGATCCTGCTCATTACGCGACCTCCGCCGGCGTCGGTCCGGTGGTGATCTGGCGGAACACCTCGTCCAGATGACCGCTCTCTACCTGCAGCTCGTCCACGTGCCAGCCCTGTTCCATGGCCAGCCGCCCCACGGCCGGCAGGATGAAGCCACCCTCCGCGGGCAGGATACGCAGACCGCCGTCGCCGGTCTCCTCCACTGCCGCCACCTGGCCCAGTTCGCCGAGGCGCGCCCGGGCCGTCTCAGTGGCGACTTCGCTCAGACGCAGGCTCACGGCGTTGTGGTGGGGCGAGCGCGCCTCGAGGGCGGCCGGCGTATCGTCCGCGAGGATGCGTCCATGGGCGATGATGATGGCCCGGCCGCAGCAGGCGTGAACCTCTTCAAGGATGTGGGTGGAGATGATGATGATCTTGTCGCTGGCCATCTCCCGGATCAGTGACCGGACCTCGTGTTTCTGGTTGGGATCCAGCCCGTCGGTGGGCTCGTCCAGGATCAGGACCCGGGGATCGTGGATGATCGCCTGGGCCAGCCCGACCCGCCGCTTGAACCCCTTGGAAAGGGTCTCGATGGGCTGGGTAAGGACGCCCTGCAGGTGCAAGCGCTCGATCGCCTCACCCATCCGCCGCTTCTTTTCCTCGCCGCTCAACCCGCGGACGCGGGCGATGAACTCGAGGAATGAATGCGGCGTCATCTCGCCATAGCTGGGCGCTCCCTCGGGCAGGTATCCGATCCGGCTCTTGGCCTGCACGGGATCTGTCTCTACGTCGAATCCGCAGACCCGGGCGCGGCCCGCCGTCGGCGTCAGGAAACCCGCCAGCATTTTCATGGTGGTGGATTTGCCAGCGCCATTCGGCCCCAGGAAGCCGAGTACCTCGCCCTGGCCGACGGAAAAACTCAGCCCGTCGACCGCGACGAGGCTGCCGTAACGCTTGGTTAATTGCTCAGTCTCGATCATGGATGTGGACTCTCAATCTGGTCGATCTGGTCCGCCGCGGGCGCCGCGCAGGCGGGCCGCAGTCTGTCAGAGGGGCACTCTTTTACCATGTCGCCCTATAATTTCAAGCCGTCTCCGGAGAGACTGGACCCATGGTCATGGACCTTATCCGTGCAGCGAACGCCCGTGGATTCGCCGCAGCCTGTGTGCTGGCGATGGCATCGGCCGGCTGCAGCGGACACGGTCCAACCCCCGCTGAGACCGCGGTGGTCAGCGGCAGTTCCGGGCGAACCTTGCCGGGTGGCCTGGCGGAAGCCGTGCTGGTCCTTATCGACGGCCAGCGCGTGGCGACCGGGCAGCGGGCGGTGGCCGTGGCGCCGGGCCCCCATCGGATCTCCGTGGCGCCGGCGATAGCCGGCCCGGTGCAGCAGGTGCCGGGACCCGAATATCTGGTTCAGCACTTCCCCAACCAGCCGCTGCTGCTGCAGGCCGAAGCAGGCCGGGTCTATATCGTCGCGTTGAGATTCACCGAGCCACTCAATCTCGGCAATCGGACCGGGTCCTGGGAGGCGGTCCTGCTGGAGAGCCGGGGCGCGGCCCCGGCTTCGAGTCAGACCTCGCCTTGAGCCAGACCCCGGTCAGATGCGAGTGGCCGCCGGATCCCGGCTCGGCGATCACCGGCCACGCAGCAGTCGTTCGAGTCCGTCCCTGATGGCCCCGGGGATCGGCACCCTGGCCTGGCGCCGATAGTCGAAGGATACGATACGGCCGCTGCCGCGGGCGGCTACCGAGTCCTTGCGCCGGCTGAACACGGCATAGTCCATCTCGAACTCGTCTTCGCCGATGCTCCCGATCGCGGTGCCGGTGATGAGTTCGTCCGGATAGGTCAGCGGGATGCGGAACCGGCATTCCGTGGCGGCGAGGATCGGACCGACGCCGGACTCCTCCATCATGCCCGGATAGCCGATGCGGTCGAAACAGGCGATGCGGGCGCTCTCGAAATAGCGGAAATAGATGACGTTATTGACGTGCCCGAAGCTGTCCATTTCGCCCCAGGCGAGCGGAAACTCCACGGCCACCGGATAGTCAGCGAGGAATCGTCGGGCGCCGTCGGTCTCCTCCATCAGCCTCGTTCCTTGACCACCAGTTGTGGCCCGGCGCGGCCCCCGAAGATGTGTTTGGCGAATACGCCGTAGACATGGCCGCAGGCATCGCAGTAGGCGACGTTGAACCAGGGCTTGCCGTCCCGCGCACGTTCACTGCTGTCGGACGCGACGATCTTGTCGAGGCCGGTGACGCCGCAGTCCGGACATTTGGGCTCAGCCATGGGGTTTCCTCCGCTGATCGGGGTTGTCATCTTCCGTATCCCGGTCGACCTTTTCGATCACGTAGGTCGGACGGTCGCCTTTCCGGTAGTAGGCGAACTGCGAAGTCAGTTCGGCGATCCGCCGGGCCCGTTCTTTTTCACTGCGGAACCACTCGAAAGTGTGCCAGCCCTCGCCGAGCACCCCGCTCATGGTGTCGCCGTCAGGCAGGCTTAACCTGAGGCCGAAGGTCTTGGGGCCAGAACGCAGGCCCGCGCGGCGATTATGGCTGTGACAGATATCCATCATGGGCTCCAGCAGTGACGGAGGACCGCAAGATAGCCGCTGCCGGACGGCGCCGGCCCGCCCCCTCCCGGTCGCGCCAGTTGAGCAGCCGCCGGGTGACAAACAGATAGACTGGCTTGCCGAAGCGCATCCAGTAGCGGGATAGGGCGGCGGGGCGCTCGAGGATCGCGCGCTCACGGGCGGTCAGGTGCTCGGCGCAGTAATAACGCTTGTGCTTCAGCAGATGCCGGATGTCTTCCCGACCCAGAGTGCGGAACAGGCGGCCGCGCCGGCGCGGTGCCCAGGCCAGCTGGAAATCGATCAGTGCCGGGCTGCCATCCTCCCGGACCAGCCAGTTGGCTTCCTTGGCCAGATCGTTGTGCACCACGCCGGCCCGGTGCAAGCGGCAGACCAGCCGGAAGGCGGCGGCGAAGTAGGCCGGATTCCGGGGGCGGGATTCGTGCATCGGAGCGCCCGGCTGCCAGCTGCGGGCCGTGCTGCCGTCCGGGAGGCGGACGAGCTGCGGTACCGCGTCCATGCCCGGTAATGCCGCCAGGGCCCGATTCTCCCGCCGCGCCAGCCAGCGGGCCAGTGGTCGGGTCCACCAGCGTGCCCGGGACGGGTCGCGCCTCACGGCATAAAGCGCCGGAGAACGCGGGTCCAGCCTGATCCGCTCGACCGCGCCGAACAGGTCGCGTTTCAGGACCAGGGGCGCCTCGGTGGCTTCGGGATTTTCGGCCGGATATTGCACGTCGAGAGTTTACTACCCGGGGCCTGCAGGGTCGTGGTTTTGTGGCGGCCGTCCGATTTATGCTCCAGAATGCCGACAGGCCGCCCCCGGGGCGGGCAGGGTCAAGTGATGGAAGAATCACGCGGAAACAAGGTCTCGGCGCTGCCTCCGGCTCCGGCAGAGCGGGGCGAATCGTTCTACGTGGTCGGCGGGCCGATCCAGCCGCGCCGGGCCTGTTACGTGGAACGGGATGCGGATCGGGAGCTGCTCGACCATCTGATCAGCGGCCACTATTGTCATGTGCTGGCGCCGCCCCAGAGCGGCAAGTCCAGTCTGGTCGCCCGCGCCGCCCGCACCCTGCGCCGGGAGGGATTTCTGACCGCCGTGGTCGACCTCGCTCAGACCGCCGGGCGCGAACGCGAGACCGAGGCGGGCCGCTGGTATTACGGGATCGCCTACCGCATCGTCCGTGATCTCAAGATCAGCATCGATCTGCAGCACTGGTGGCAGGAGAAGAAACCGCTGCCGGCGGTACAGCGTTTGAACGAATTCTTCTGGGAGGTCGTGATCTCAGGCACGCGCGCCCCGCTGGTGATCTTTATCGACGGCGTGGAGAGCGTGCAGGACCTGGAGCACGCCGAGGATCTGTTCGACAGCCTGCGCGCCTCTCAGGACGCGCGCGCGGCAGAGCCCGAATATGACCGTCTGCGTTTCGTCCTGCTCGGGTCCCCGCTGCCCCATGCTGGAAAGTCCGGGGACCTGGCGCGTTTCCGGATCGGCCGGCCCGTCGAACTCCCCGATTTCACCTTCGAGCAGGCGCGGCCTTTGAGCCGGGAACTGGGTCTGGAACCTGGGGATGCCGAGCGGGCCCTGTATCGGATCCTCTACTGGACCTGCGGCCATCCGTATCTGACTCAGAAACTGTGCCGGGCCGTGGCCCGCAGCGCGGAGCCGGTGCAGTCCGACGAGACCATCGACCGCATGGTCCAGGAGCGATTCCTCGCCGGCAGCGCGCCGGAGAACGAGCCCAATCTGCGGACCACGAGGGCCCGGATCGATGTTGAAAGCAAGCTCGTGCACGGCGCGCTGCGCCTCTATCGACGGGTCTGGCGCGGTCGGCGTGTCCGCAGCGATCCCTTCTCGATAGTCCAGGAGTATCTGCGTAACCTGGGTCTGGTCAGCGTCCATCCGGAACAGCGACTGGCGGTCCGGAACCGGATCTACGGTCAGGTATTTTCCAAACGCTGGACGAGCCAGAACCTGCCGGTCAACTGGCCGGCGATGGTGACCGCCACCGCGGCGGTCCTGCTGCTGTGCGTCGTGCCCTATTGGTACGCACGGCTGTTGCCGCGGCCCTATGTGGAGACCCTGCGGCTGGCGACGGTCGATTATGACGTCGCGCTCGATGCCTACGAGGGGCTGCGGCGGATCCCCGGATTCCGCGCGGAGGCAGACGAACTGTTTGCCGGCGTACTGGAGCGCCGAAGCGCACAGGCCCGCAACTGGCAAGAGGCCCTGACCGCGGATGTGGAGCTCCGCGGCCTGTATCGGCAGATGCCCCGGGCCGACCGGTTGCTGGCCGAATTCTGGGAGCGTCAGGCGGCCGCGGCCGAGTCCGCGGAGATGCGCGATCGGGCGCTGATCTATCGGATCCGCGCCCTGCAATCGCCGACCCCGGAGCGTCTGCAGCGGGCGGCGGCGCTGATCGGTGAGGACTACCCTCAGCTCCGTGCCGTGGTGCGCCCGGGCGCCACCATCGATTCCCTGACCATGGACGCCAGCGGGGACTCGGTGGTCACCCTGACCACGGATCACTTCGTGCAGACCTGGCGCACGGATACCGGTCTGGCATCCGGTGCCGACGGCGGCTTCGCCGCGCTGGCGGAGGAATTCGTCACCGTCCGGCGCCGGGTGGTGGTCGACGCGGACGGCAATGTCCGCCAGCCCGTGCTGCGGGTGTGGCTGGATCATCCCCAGCCCACCGACGTGTGGCTCCGGCTCGTGTCGCCCGCCGGCAACGCGGCAGAAATTCCGATACGCGGCCAGGCTTCCGGCGCTGGCGGGCCGTTTGTTTTCGATCAGGGCGAGCCGTCTCTGGCGGCGCTGAGCGGCGAGACGGTCAGGGGTACCTGGACACTGGAGGTCGAGGATCGTTTCTCGGGCAGCACGGGATTGCTGGCCCGCTGGGAGCTGGTGCTGTCCGGGACCGAAACACCCGTCACGGATGAGCCGGGCAACCCGATCCTGGTGCCGGACCCGAGACCCACTTCCGGAGTTCAGGTCGTGCTCAGCCCGGATGGACGCCGGGCCGCCGCAGTCAGCGCCAATCCTGAAACGCGCGGTTTTCTGCAGATCTGGGACGTGGGCGCCGGGGCTCTCAGCGCACGGGTACCGATGGATCCCGGCGACCGGGGCATCGCGTTTGATGCGGAGGGCCGGTTCCTGATCACGGAGGACCGGCGCGAGGCGTCTCTGGTGCGGGTCTGGAGGGCGGATTCGGGCCAGCCGCTGATGGTCCTGGAGAGCCGCTCCGTTTTCGTTTCGCCGCCAGCGCTGTCGGTCTCGGGCAGCGTGCTCGCGGTGGCGGAGCAGTCCGGGGATACGGGCGTCCGGGTGCGGCGGGTCGACCTGGGTGCGGCCCGGGAACTGGCGCCGGTCATGGTCGGCGGAGAGCTGGTCGGCCTGGCCCTCGGACCCGAAGGCCGCTATCTGGCCACTCTGGATCGCGAGAACGTGGTCCGGGTATGGGACAGCGAGAGCGGTCGTCTGATCACGCAGATGGCCCACGAACATAATCTTTCGCGGCTGCTGTTCGACCGGTCAGGACGCTGGCTGGCCACCGTCGAGGAGACCGGCCGCGCGCGGATCTGGGCTCTGTCGGGCGAGCGGACCGGGGAGCTCGCGGGCGGTCAGGCCCGCGCCCTCGTCGCTCTGGACACCCGCGACCCCCGATCCCTGTCTTTCTCCGCTGACGGCGAGATGGTGCTGATGCAGACCCGGGCGCGCAGCTATGAGCTGCTGACGCTCCCCGGGGGCGCCTCGGTCATGGCGCCGCTGCGCCATTCCGGTGAGCCGACCGGTTTCCCGGTTGATGCCGGCGAGAGTGCCTTCTCGATGGCCTTCGATGCCGCCGGCACCCGGATCGTGACCGGGCGCGGCACGGTGTCCGCCCGTGTCTGGGACGTCGCCGCGACGGCGGAGCCGGACACGCCGGCCGTGTTCGCGGCGGACGATGCCCGACTGCTTGCCATGAGTCCGAAGGGGTTCCAGCTGGTGCGCGGAGACGATCAGGGGGGCGTCAATTTTCTGGACCGGGGGCAGCCCTGGAGCCCGGTGATCCCGGAGGAGGCGACCGCCGGGCATGCGGGGCCGATCACGGCGCTGGCCTACAGCCCGGACGGCAGCCATCTGGTCAGCGTCGGCGCCGACGGCAGCGTGCTTTTGTGGGACGCCGCCGGGCGGCGCCTGGCAGGTCAGCGCTTCCATCATGGCAGCGGCCAGGTGCTGAGTGCGGCGATCAGTCCGGATAACCGCACGATCGTGACCGGTGGCCAGCTTGGTGCAAGCCTGTGGGATGGCGTGAGCGGCGAGCCCGGCCCGGTGCTGGGCCCCGGGCGGCAGATCACGGGTGTGGCCTTCAGCGGCGACGGGGCAGCGGTCCTGACCCTTACCGGCGACGCGATCGAATTCTGGCATTCCGACGGCGGCGAGTTGTTCTGGTCGGCAGCCCTGCCGGCACCGCCCGTGAGCATGGCCCTGCGTCCGGAGCCCAGTCAGCTCGCCGTGGCGCTGGCTGACGGCCGCTTGTTGCTGTGGGATCGGCCTCCCAGCGATACGCCGGCGCAGATCGAGCTGCGCGGCAGGGTGCTGGCGATGGCCTACGTTCCCCCGGACGGCGGGCTGCTGTTGCAGACCGATGAGTGGATGCATCGGCTGTCGGTGGACGGAGACCGCAGGATCCTGGCCAGTGCCTTGTTGCCGGCGGTCGTCCCGGCGGGTGCGTGGCAAGCGCAATCGCAAGACGGCAACACCGTCGCCATGGCCACCCGACGCGGGGCCCATCAATTCGGACTGCAGATGCTGCGGTTGTCCAGCCCGTCGGTGCCGCCGGCTCCGGAGTCCCTGGCTGACCAGGAGAATCTCTGGCTGTCACGTCTCAAACTGCGTTTCGATACCTCCGGCGAGGTGGTGCCGGAGATCCGGGCCAGTCGCAAACCCGCCGCAGGCGGTGTCGGGATGGCGCCGCCGCCCCGTTTCCCGGTGGAGAACCCCCAGCCGCCTCAGCGTTGATCGCCCCGGAGTTCCAGCACCCGCTCCTGCAGATCATCGGCGTTGACCGTCTCGGGCGGAACGGGATCCCCGACCCTCAGGCCGACCTTTGACCAGCGCCATCGAGGTTTATGGGTCATGGGCGCGCCGCCGTCGTTGCTGAAAAAACTTCCCCAGAGACCCTGCAGCGCCATCGGCACCACCGGTACCGGGTTGCGGGCCACCATGCGCTCGATGCCCGGTCTGAACACGCCCAACTCGCCATCGGGTGTCAGCCTCCCTTCCGGGAAGATCGCCACCAGGCGGCCGGCTTCCAGTTCGATCGCGACCTGATCCAGCGCCGCGGCCAGCCCCTCCGGATCCTGCTTGGCCGAGACGATCGGGATCGCCTTGGCCAGCCTGAACAGTGTGCTGAGGACCGGGATCTGGAAGATGAACCGGTGCATCACGAATCGGATCGGGCGGCGGATCCGGGCGCCGATGATCAGGGCGTCCATGTAGGTGATGTGGTTGCAGACGATGATAGCCGGCCCCTCTTTGGGCACTTTCTCGAGGCCGCTGGCGTCGACCCGGTAGATCGTGTGGACGAGCACCCACATCACCAGTCGTAACAGGAACTCGGGCAGCAGCAGGAAGATATAGGCGGACACTGCGCCATGCAGCAGGGTGACGAGCAGCACCAGGCCCTCGACCGACAGGCCCTCGCCGCGCAACCAGGCGGCGCCGCCGAGGGCGATGGCAAGAAACAGCAGGTTATAGAAATACATGCCGCCGAGGATGCGCCCGAGATGCTCGCGCGGAGCGGTCTGGAGGATGAAGGCGTTCAGGGGCACCACGAACAGGGCCGCGGACAAGCCGAACAGGAACATCTCGAACGCCACCCAGGCGAACGCCGGCTGCCGGAAGATTTCGGCCACGGTCGTCGCGGCCGCGATCGACGCATCCGGCGCGGACAGGTAGAAGGCCACACCGGCGATGGTCATGCCGATGGCGCCCAGTGGCACCAGGCCCAGTTCCACGCGCAATCCGGAAGCCGGGCGACACAGCAGGGCGCCGGCCAGGACACCGAGCGCCGGGAGCAGCACCATGGCGGGACTCCAGGATCGGCTCATGCCCAGCACCTCCACCGCAAAGTCGGGCAGGAAGACCAGATAGACCAGGCTGGTGAACCAGAACCAGCTGACGCCGAGCACCGCCAGGAACAGGTTGCGATCTTTCAGGACCACGAGGAGGGTGCGGCGGATCGCCGTCGCCGGATTCCAGGTCACGGCGATGTCGGGTGCCGGCGGCACCGAGCGCGGCACCGCCCAGCCGGCCAGCCATCCGCCAAGTCCGGACAGGACCAGGACGCCGCCGATCACCGCTGCATCGCCCTGCAGGGTGGCGGCCGCCACCAGTGCGGCGGGCAGGCCGATGAGGATGGCGAGCTGCTGGGCCACGGTGAGCAATGCGCTGCCGGCCACCAGTTCGCCGTCGTCCAGATGCTGCCGTACCAGGGAGCCGGCGGTCGGTCCGAAGAACGAGACCTGAAATCCGGCCAGTGCGACAGCAACCAGCAGCGCCGCATGCTGGCCCGTGAACATGGCGTACGCGCCGGCTACGGCGGTCAGCAATCCGGCCGACTGGGTCAGGCGGATCAGCAGGCGGCGTTCGATCCGGTCAGCCAGCTGGCCACCCAGCGGCGCGGCGAGCAGCGCCGGCAGCACGAACCAGACCGCGACCTCGCTACGCAGATCGCTGTCGGCCAGGCTGCTTGTGGCGGCGGCTGCGAGCAGCAACACACCGCCCATCCGCAGCAATTCGCTGTTGAGAGAATTGGCCAGCCGGCACAGCCACAGTGGCAGGAACCGCTGTTGGGCGAGCAGTGCAAATTGTGATCCGTTGCCGTCCATGACGTCTCAGTCTGTTACAGATACGGGGTGAATAGCCAGGCGATGGAGTCGCGGATCTGGACCGGCAATGAGCGGGCGTTGATCTCATCCAGCGTCACTTCGCGGGAGCGCGCGCGAATCTCGTCGCAATGATCCGAGAGCTGCCGTGTCAGCTCCGGCTCGTAGATCTCCACACCCAGCTCGAAATTGAGCCGCAGACTGCGGGGATCCATATTGGCGGAGCCGACAACGGCATAATGATGATCGACCAGGAACAGCTTGGTGTGCGGGAACGGCCCGGGCTGGTAGTAACACTTCACGCCCCACGTCAGCAGCTCCCACAGCATGTTGCGGTTGGCCCAGTGGGCGACAGGCTGGTTGTTCCGTTCCGGCAGGATGACGGTCACGTCCACGCCACGCAGGGCCGCCGCCACCAGCGCACCGGTCAGCGGCCGCGGGGGGAGAAAGTACGGCGTCACGATGGTGATCCGTCGGCGGGCCAGCGAGACCGCGCCGATAAAGATAGCGGCCAGCTTGAACAGATCTCGTCCGGGCCCGTCGGTGACGGCCCGGCACAGGGCGCCCCCGTCCCCTGCCACCGGATCGAGCAGTCCGGGCGACGGCTCTCCGGTGGCCTGCTCCCAGTCCTCGAAAAACGCATGGTCGAGCTGGCGGGCCACCGGACCTTCGAAGCGGAAATGGATGTCGCGGATAGCGTGACTGCCACCGTCGCCGGCGGAGATATTGCCCGCCGCGATATTCATGCCACCGGTAAATCCGACCCGGCCGTCCACGGTCAGGATCTTGCGATGGTTACGCAGGTTCAGCTGCAGCGACGGGGGGATGAGCGACGGCGGCCCGAAGCGTTCGACGCGTACACCGCGCCTGCGCAGCAGTTTGCTGACGCGCGGCCAACCATAAAATTCCCCGACCCCGTCCACCAGTACCCGCACGTCCGCACCGCGCTCTGCCGCCGCGGCCAGGGCGTCGACGAAACGCCGCCCGGCGGCGTCGGCGTTGAAAATATAGCTGCTCAGACAGACCCGCACGCGAGCCTCGCCAATGGCCTCGAGCATGGCCGGGTAGGCCTGATCTCCATCGTGCAGCTCGGTGACCGCATTGTCCTCGGTCAGTGGCCATTGCTGGAGTGAACCCGTTAGCCGCGCCTGCTGCCGCAGCGGCCCGGGCACGCTTTCCGGCAGAGGCGGGGAGCGCCCCACAGCCGGCAGGTGCTTTTCGGTCAGACCCAGGCGCCTTGCCCGGGTGTGGATGCGGTTGATGCCGAACAGGACATAGAGCACGGGGCCGAGGATCGGGACCAGCAGGCAGACCGCGATCCAGCCCAGGGCCGAACTGGGGTCGCGCACGTTGAGCAGGGCATGCAGGGCGCTGCCGAACGCCAGCCCGGTCGTAAGGACGGCGATCGCCGTATACCAGACGGTCATGCTCAACTCGAGGGTGCCCCTGTGCACGGTCAGACCGCGCCGAGCGTAGCACAGGCTAAGAGCGAGCCTCCGGCGCGGGACGATCACCGGCCTCTGTGCTAGCCTCTGACCGGATAGCCAATCATCACAGGAGCCTGTCTATGGAACTCTGGACCGACCTTCTTCTCGGCAGCGATTACGGTCTCGCCAGCCTGATCGTCATCCTGGTCGTGATCGCCATCGGCGCCTATCTTGGGTGGTTCTTCGTCAAGAGATCGAAATGACCGCCAGCACCGGGGATCGGGGAGGTGCCGGCGCCCCGCTGCGCGGTCTCTATCCGGAGATCGAGCCCTATAACAGCGGCCATCTCCGCGTGTCCGGGGTACATGAGATCTATTACGAGGAGTGCGGGAATCCCGATGGGGAAGCGGCCGTGTTTATCCACGGCGGTCCGGGCGCCGGATGTGACGCGCGGGCGAGGCGCTTCTTCGACCCGGACCATTACCGGATCGTGTTGCTGGACCAGCGCGGTTGCGGCCGCAGCCGGCCCCACGCCAGCCTGGAAGAGAACACAACCTGGCATCTGTGCGCCGATCTGGAGCGTCTGCGAGAGCACCTGAATATCGAATCCTGGCTCGTGTTCGGCGGTTCCTGGGGCAGCACTCTGGCGTTGGCCTATTCCCAGCATCATCCGCAGGTCGTCAGCGGTTTGATCCTGCGCGGCATCTTCCTCTGCCGCCCCTCCGAGATCCGCTGGTTCTATCAGTTCGGGGCCAGCGAGATTTTCCCGGATGTATGGGAGTCGTATCTTGCGCCGATCCCTGAAGCGGAGCGCGGCGATCTGCTGCACGCCTATTACCGGCGACTCACCGGCGAGGATCAGGCGGTGGCGCTGGAAGCCGCCCGGGCCTGGTCGGTGTGGGAGGGTGCCACCAGCTTCCTGTTGCGGGACGAGAAGCACGTGGAACACTCGGGGGAGGCGGAATTCGCCCTGGCCCTCGCCCGCGTCGAATGCCATTACTTCGTCAACGACGCTTTCATGGGCAACGAGCGCCAGCTGCTGGACGGTGTGGACGCCATCCGCCACATTCCGGCGGTGATCGTCCAGGGCCGTTACGACGTGGTATGTCCCATGCGCAGCGCCTGGGATCTCCATCGGGCCTGGCCGGAAGCCGAGCTGAAGATCACCCCGGACGCCGGCCATTCCGCCTTCGAGCCCGGCAATACCGGCGCCCTGGTCGAGGCGACCGATGCGTTCCGGCACCTCCCGGCAGCGGGATAAGGATCGCGGCGGCTAAGCGGCGTCCTGAGTCCGCCGCCGGACTCAGAAACGCTTGAGGCAGTTGAGCTCCGTAAAGGCTTGCTGCAAGCGGGCTATCATCGATTGCTCGCCCGCCCGCAGCCAGGCCCTGGGGTCGTAATATTTCTTGTTCGGTTTGTCGTCGCCCTCGGGATTGCCGATCTGGCCCTGCAGGTAGCCCTCGTTCTTCTTGTAGTAGTCCATCACCCCTTTCCAGGTGGCCCACTGGGTGTCGGTGTCGATATTCATCTTTATCACGCCGTAGGAGATGGCTTCCTCGATCTTCTCGGGTTCGGAGCCGGATCCGCCGTGGAACACGAAGCTGACCGGTTTCGGCGCCGTGCCGTGTTTGGCCTCGATAAAATCCTGGGAATTCTTGAGGATCTCCGGCGTCAATTTGACGTTGCCCGGCTTGTAGACACCGTGCACATTGCCGAAGCTCGCGGCGACGGTGAAATTCGGGCTGATAGCCGACAGGATCTCGTAGGCATAGTTGACGTCCTCCGGCTGGGTATAGAGGGCAGAATTGTCCACCTCGGTATTGTCGATGCCGTCTTCCTCGCCGCCGGTGACGCCGAGTTCGATCTCGAGCGTCATCTCGATCTTGCTCATCCTCTCCAGATAGCGGGCACAGATCTCGACGTTCTCTTCCAGGGGTTCCGCGGACAGGTCGATCATGTGGGAGCTGAACAGGGGCTTCCCGGTCTCCTCATAGAAGCGCTCGCCCGCATCCAGCATGCCGTCGATCCACGGCAGATATTTCTTCGCCGCGTGATCGGTGTGGAGGATGACCGGGATACCGTAGGCCTCTGCCACCAGCCAGACATAGCGGGCCGCGACGACCGAACCCAGGATCGAGGTCTGCAGGGCATCGTTGGCTAGACCCTTGCCGGCGAAATAGGCACCGCCGCTGTTCGAGAACTGGATGATGACCGGCGAGCCCGCCTCCCGGGCGGATTCCATGACGGCGTTGACGGAGTTGGTGCCGATACAGTTGACGGCCGGCAGGGCGAAACCCTGTTCCTTGGCCACGCGGAAGATTTCGCCCACCGTGGCGCCGGTGGCGACGCCGGCCGCGGCCACGGAGGAAACGGACTTGTCGGATGCGGATCCGGCCATGGCTTGTTGCGACATCTTTCGATCTCCCTGGTCGTTGGTCAAATTGCCGGCGCGGTCATCGGTCGACAGCATCGGGCGATATCCGGCGGGCTCCCGTGTGTTCTCAGCCCAGGTCCGGTGGCGTGAAAAATACTATAGCAGTCCCCGCGGCGGCGGGACGGGCGGCGTGGTGATGATGGCCACCGTCTCCGCCGCCCCCCATATGGGACAGGGGCCAGGCCGCGGTCCATATACCGAAGATGATCATCAGCGCTCCGGCCGCGCGCCGCAGCCCGGGCCGGGAGGCCAGGTTCAGCCGTGACGAAGCCATGCCGGTGGCGGTCATCGACGGCAGGGTGCCGATCCCGAAAGCCGCCATCAGCATGGCGGATACGACGGGATCCCCCGCCACCAGCGCCATCAGCAGGACGCTGTAGACCAGGCCGCAGGGCAGCCAGCCCCAGAGCATGCCCAGCAGCAATGCGTCGACCGGCCGTCGCGCCGGCATCAACCGGCGGGCGACAGGTGCGAGCCGGGCCCATACCCGTGCGCCGCTGCGTTCCATGAATGCCAGCAGACGCCAGCCCATGGCCAATTGAAGGCCGATGGCCACCATCACCAGGCCGGTCAGGCCCCTCGCCACCGCTGACCAGCCCGGCAGGTCGAGATGGCTCCCAAATGAGCCGCCGAGCCAGCCGGCGATTGCGCCGATCGTCGTGTAGCTGCCGACCCGGCCCAGGTTGAACAGCAGGGTATAGGCTGCCGCGCCGGCTGCGCCCGTGGATGCCTGTCGGGCGCTCATCCCGAGGGCCCCGGCGATTCCGCCGCACATGCCCAGGCAATGCCCGCTGCCTACCAGGCCGATGCCAAACGCCGCCAGCAGGGTCAGTTCATTCTCCATCGGTGTCCCGGGTCTCCTTCTCGGACGGGGGCGGCGGGCGGCGGTCGTCGTCCATCAGGATCCGCCAGGCCGGGGTTTCCAGATCGTCGAATTGCCCGTTGCCCACGGCCCAGAAAAACGCCCAGATGGCGATGGCCAGCAGCACCAGCCCCAGGGGGATCAGCACGTAGATGATGGTCATCGCGACGGCTCTCGTGCGGACACGCCGGATTCGATCCGGGCTGGCGTCTGGGCGGGGCCCAGCTCGGCCCGGGCCAGGCGCACAGAGTTGAGGACGACCAGGACCGAACTTGCTGACATGCCGATGGCGGCCATCC
The DNA here is from genome assembly GCA_050122055.1 of Gammaproteobacteria bacterium. Lineage (GTDB taxonomy): Bacteria > Pseudomonadota > Gammaproteobacteria > Steroidobacterales > XN24 > CAMYOC01. The sequence continues at coordinate 17,023 of JASFJM010000015.1, forward strand.
ACGGCGCCACCCATCCGGCGGCAGCCAGCGGCAGGGCGATCAGGTTGTAGACCAGGGCCCAGGCCAGGTTTTGTCGGATGACGACCCGGGTCCGCCGGGCGAGGCCCAGACCGTCCGCCAGCGGCGCCAGGGACTCACCCATCAGCATCATGTCGGCGCTGGTCTGGGCCAGCGGCGCACCGCAGGCCATGGCCACGGACACATCGGCGCCGGCCAGCACCGGCGCGTCATTCACACCGTCGCCCACGGCCACGACCCGGTGTCCGTCTTGCTGCAGATCGCGGATGCGATGCAATTTGTCTTCCGGCGTCTGGCGGTGACGGAACGATGCGATGCCGGTGGCGGCAGCCGCTTCGGCCACGGCCGTGGCCTCGTCACCGCTGACGATCTCGGCGCCCATGCCCAGACCCGACAGCCGGGATACCGCGTCCCTGGATCCTTCGCGCAGCGGGTCGCTGAGATGGAATCGGGCGATCAATCCGTGTTCGTCGCCCAGAGCCACCGCGGCATCATCGGGGCTGTCGACCGGGCCATGCTCATGGACAGCACCGCGCGGAACCAGCCCGGCGGCATAGTCGGGGCGTCCGATCCGGTAACGCCGTCCGTCCACGCGTCCTTCGATGCCGAATCCCGGGCTGACGCGTGCCTCATCCGCCGGCGGTGCCGGTATGTCGGCGAAGGCCCGGGCGATGGGATGTTCCGAGCGGCGCTCCAGCGCCGCGGCGATGGCCAGGCAGCGCTCGCGTCCGACACCGGCCAGAGGCTCGACGCCGGTAACGGAGATGCGTCCCCGGGTCAGGGTCCCGGTCTTGTCGAACAGGACCCGGTCCGCCCGCGCGAGCTTCTCCAGAGCATCCGGCCGCGTCACCAGCAGACCCGCCCGGGCCAGGCGGGTGGTGGCCGCGGTCAGGGCCGTGGGCGTCGCCAGCGACAGGGCGCAGGGGCAGGTGACCACCAGCACCGATAAGGTGACCTCGAACGCCCGGGCGGGATCGTGGAGGCCCCAGGCCACTGCCACCCCGGCGGCGACTATCAGCACACCGACCACGAACCAGCGGGCCACCACGTCTGCGCTACGGGCCAGGCCCGGCCGGGCGGCCTGGGCACGCTGGAGCAGGCGCGCCACGTGGGACAGCACCGTCTCCGCCCCGGTGCGTTCGACCCGCATCTCGACCGGATCACCGACATTGAGGCTGCCGCCGATGACCGGCTCGCCGGCCTGACGCCGCACGGGTTTCGACTCGCCGGTCAGCATGGACTCGTCCACCAGCGCGGTGGCGGAGTCCAGACGGCCGTCCGCCGGGAACGGATCGCCAGCACGTACCAGCAGCCGGTCACCGGCAGCCAGCTCGCCGACGCCGACGCTGCGCGGCCCATCGCAGTCGGGACCCAGACGCAGGGCCGTGGCCGGCGCCAGCCGGGCCAGGGCATCGGACATCTCGCCGGCCCGGTGACGCGCCGTCATCTCGGCAAAACGGCCCAGGGACAGCAGGAATACGAACATGGTGACCGAGTCGAAATAGACTTCGCCGACGCCGCGGAAGCCGTTGACCAGGCTGGCCACATAGGCGCCGCCGATCGCCAGCGCCACCGGCACATCCATCCCCGGCCGGCCGGCCCGCAGATCGCGCCAGGCGCCCTGGAAGAACGGGAAGCCCGAATAGAGCACCACCGGGGTCGCCACGACCAGGCTGATCAGGCGCAGGAATGCCTGGATATCCGCGTCCATGCCCTGGAACGCACCGGCGTACAGCGACACGGCGTAGGTCAGCACCTGCATCATGCCCAGACCGGCCACCGCCAGTCGCTTCATGGCCTGGCGCCGTTCGCGCTGGGCCATGGAGGTCTGTGCATCGGCGCTGACCGGATGTGGGCGGTAACCCAGCCGCGCCAGTCCATCCAGCAGCCGGCTGAGGGGACTCGCGGCCGGGTCCCACAACAACCGGGCCCGGGCCGTGGCCGGGTTGACCTGGATCTCGATCACGCCGGGGAGGCGTCCGAGGCTGCGCTCGATCAGCCAGCTACAGGCGGCGCAGCGCACCCCCTCAACCAGCAGCAGGGCTTCCCTGTTGCCGTCGCCGCAGGCCGCCGTGAGTTGTTCCATGACCGCCGGCCGGTCGAAGGCCAGCCATTCCGGCCGCACCGCCTCCGGTTCCGCCTGCTCGGGGCGCAGCGCAGCCTCCGTGCGGAAATCGTAGTAATGCTCCAGCCCGCTGTCGCGGATAAATTCCGCCACCGCCTTGCAGCCCGGGCAGCACACCGGGCGGTCTTCGTGGCCTATCGTGACCAGGTAGCGGTCACCGGTCAGCACCGGTTCTCTGCAGTGGAAACAGATA
>JASFJM010000016.1:0-19179 GCA_050122055.1 Gammaproteobacteria bacterium
GGATCTCGAAATAGAGCGCCGCCCGGCTGCGGCCGCCGCTGTCGCCCGCCGCGGCGATGACTTCTCCCGGTTGAACCCAGTCGCCGACGCTCTTGAACAGCACGTCATTATGCCCGTACAGACTGAGGTAGTTGTCGCCGTGCTCGATGACCATCAGCAGTCCCATCCCCGGCAGCCAATCCGCATAGGCGACCCGCCCGTGATAGACCGCCGTGACCTCCGTGCCCCGCTCGGCACCGACGAGCACACCGTTCCAGCGCAGGGATCCACCGGCCCGGGGCTGGCCGAAATCGTGTAGCAGGCGTCCCCTGACCGGCCACGTCAGCTTGCCCCGCTGCTCGGCGAAGGGTTCCCGCTGGGCACCCGGCAGGTCCGCCACCGCCCGCTGCAGCTCCTCGATGACGCGCTGCAGAGTCTCCTCTTCGGATTGCAGCCGCGCGACCTCCTGGGCCCCGCTTTCGATGCGTGCATCGAGTGCCGCCACCGCGTCGGCCCTTGCCAGCCTGGCCTTTTCCACACCGGCGGCCTTGCGGCTGCGGCGGCGTTCGAGGTTCTCCAGCTCCGCGGTGGTGGTCTGCAGTTCTGTTTCGACCGCGGCCAGGCGTGACAACTCGGCGACCACGGCCTCGATCTGCCCGGCCCGGTACTGGCTCAGATATCGATAGTAGACCAGCATGCGCCCCAACAGGGCCGGGTCTTGCTGGTTGAGGACCATCCGCAGGCGTTCCTGCCGGCCGCCGAGATAGGCGGCGCGCACCTGGACGGCAAGATCCGCCCGGTCCGACCGGAGCCTGGTCTCGCTGCCCCGTTTCTCCGCGGCCAGTGCATCCAGCCGGCGCCGATGCTCGGCGATAGCGAGCCGGGTCTGGGCCAACTCCCTGGTTGCCTTCGCCGCGTCCCGCTCGGCTTGCCGCAGTCGAGCCGCCTCTTCATCACGGCGATCGGCATCCCGCTCCAGTTGTTTCTGGAGCTCGCCGATCCGCTCCTGCAACGCCCGCAGGCGGGCGCCCGGATCGTCCTCGGCCACCCCCGGGGCTGCCGTGAGGCACAAGGTCAGGGCCAGGGTGGCGGCGGCCGGGAGAAAAGCTGGGCGGATCAAGGGGCTCTGTTGCTCGCCGGCGAACGTAGGGTGTCCACATTCTAGGTTGTCATGCCTGTTGGCGGAAGGCGTCCCGGCAGCGGCGCTGGTATAATGGCGGGCTCATTCGTCCACTGCCTCGGAGAAGGTGCGCGGCATGGCCCAACTGATGGAATTCGCCGGCAATCACCCATTCCTCGTCAGCGCATTGATGGCGCTGACGGTGCTCGTCATATTCAACGAGATGCGGCTGCGGGCCGGCGGCGCATCGGTATCTCCGGCCGACGCCGTCAAGCTGATCAACAATGGCGCGATCGTCGTAGACGTGCGGCCGGAAGCACAATACAAGCAGGGCCATATCGTCAACGCCCGCAACATCGGGATGACGGAGCTGGGTCAGAAAGACGACGCCTTGGACAAGCTCCGCGACAAGACGGTCCTGGTCTGCTGCGATACCGGTATCAGCAGCGGCAAGGCGGCCCGCCTGTTGCGCGAGAAAGGAGTCGAACGGGTCGCCAATATAAACGGTGGGCTCGCCGCCTGGCAGCGTGACAGCCTGCCGCTGGCCCGGGGCGGTTCAAAGGGCGCAACGAAGGGCGGCAAGAAGTGAGTACGCCGGACCTCCCGGGCATCGTCGTCTATGCCACCCGATTCTGCCCCTACTGCATGCGGGCACGGGAGCTGCTGGAGTACAAGGGCGTGGCATACGAGGAGATCGCGGTGGACGGCGACCCGGAGCGGAGACGGGAGATGGAGTTGCGCAGCCGGCGCCGGACCGTACCCCAGATTTTTATCGACGGCGCGCATATCGGCGGTTACGACGACCTGCACGCGCTGGATCTGGCAGGGAAACTGGATCGGCTGCTGTTTCCGGATTCTGCAGCCGACAGCCCGGCCGGGAACGCCCATGGCGGGCCGGACGACGGACAGATGACAACCTCACTGGAGCGATCATGAACGAAGAAACACGCGACGACACTGCGGCTGCGGCCGAGACTGGGCCGCAGATCGGCCTGCAACGGGTCTACCTGAAGGACGCTTCCTTCGAGGCGCCCAACAGCCCCGGTATCCAGCGCGGTGAGTGGAAGCCGAACGTGACCATGAACCTGTCCACCCGCACCGAAGACCTCGGCGACAGCCGCATCGAGGTAGTGCTGGAAATTTCCGTCGAGGCCAAGCAGGGCGACAAAGTCGCCTTCCTGGCCGAAGTGCAGCAGGCGGGAGTGTTCCTGCTGGACGGATTCGCCCCGGCAGATATGCCCCAGGTGCTCGCCATCTTCTGCCCGACGCAGCTCTATCCCTATGCCCGGGAAGTCGTCGCCGACCTGGTCGGCAAGGGCGGTTTCCCCCAGCTGCATCTGCAGCCGGTAAACTTCGAGGCGGTGGTGGCCCAGGCTCAGGCGCAGAACGAAGCGGAGACGGCGCAGGCCTAGGCGTACAATCAACCCAGATCAGCCGGGAGTCACCGATGAGCGAACAGCGCGCGATCGTCATTCTGGGCGCGGGCTCATGGGGCACTGCGCTGGCGATACAATTCGCCCGCAGCGGCACCGCGACCACTCTCTGGGGCCGGATAGAGGATCACCTGGACCGGCTGATAGAAGACCGGGAAAACCAGCACTATCTGCCGGGGGCGGGATTCCCGGACAGCCTGGCAATCGAGCCGGACCTGAAGCGGGCACTGGCGTCGGCGCCGATGGTACTGGTCGCGGTGCCGAGCCACGCCTTCCGCGCGACCCTCGAAACCATCCGGCCGATGCTGCAGGTGGACGCCCGCCTCGCCTGGGCCACGAAGGGTTTCGAGGTGGAGACCGGCAAGCTGCCACACCAGGTTGCGGAAGAGGTGCTCGGCAGCGGCATCGCCACGGCGGTCGTCTCCGGACCGACCTTCGCCAAGGAAGTAGGCGCCGGTCTTCCCACGGCCATGACGGTGGCTTCCGCCGACGCGGATTTTGCAGCCGAGCTGGCGGAGAGCATATCCGGCGAGAATTTCCGCGCGTATACCTCCGACGATATGGTGGGCGTCGAGGTGGGCGGAGCGGTCAAGAACGCCCTGGCGATCGGTGCGGGTATCTGCGACGGTCTGGGCTTCGGCGCGAATACGCGGGTCGCCCTGATCACGCGCGGGCTGGTCGAGATGACCCGCCTGGGCGTCGCCCTGGGTGCCAAACCGGCGACATTCATGGGCCTGGCCGGGATGGGGGATCTGGTGCTGACCTGTACCGACGATCTGTCCAGGAACCGGCGCATGGGTCTGGCCCTGGCGGCGGGCAAGACCGTAGATGAGGCCGCGATCGAGATCGGCCAGGTTGTAGAAGGCGTCAAGGCTGCCGATGCGGTGCATCGGGTGGCGTCTGCCGCCGGCGTAGAGATGCCGATCTGTGAGCAGATCTACCGCATCCTCTATCATGGCGAGGATCCCCGCGCCGCGGTCAGCGCGCTGATGCAGCGGGAGCTGAAATCGGAATTCGCCCCCGGCGGTCAGACCCGGGAGCCGGCAAAACCGATCTGACGCCAGGCTTCGTAGACGGCCACGGCGACCGCGTTGGACAGATTCAGGCTGCGATTGCCGGTCCGCATGGGCAGCGTAAGGCGTCGGTCTTCAGGGAAGCGCCCGATGATCTCCTCGCCGAGACCGCGGGTCTCGGGACCGAACAGCAGCGCATCACCCGACTGAAATCGGGCGTCGTCATAGCGGCGCGCAGCGTGGCTGGAGAACGCATAGACCGTGGGTCCGCCGAGCACCCGAAGACATTGGTCAAGATTCTCGTGGCGAGTCACCGGCGCATATTCCCGATAATCGAGACCGGCCCGCCTGAGTCGCGGCTCGTCCAGCTCGAAACCCAGCGGCTCGACCAGATGCAGGCGCGCGCCGGAATTGGCGCAAAGTCGTATGATATTGCCGGTATTGGGCGGGATTTCTGGCTGATAAAGGATGACGTCGAACATGGTGGCAATGGCTCCGGCCCCGGGACCCGGTCGAGGATTATGAGCGCAACAAGCGACACCCTGCACCCGGCACTCGGACTGGAATTATGCGGCATGCGCCTCGATTCTCCTCTGGTGCTGCTCTCCGGTTGCGTCGGTTTCGGTGAGGAATACACGCGGGTCGAGGGATTCTCGAACCGGGACGTCGGGGCCGTGGTGCTGAAAGGCACGACACCGGAGCCGCGCCTTGGCAACCCGCCTCACCGGGTCTGCGAGACGCCGATGGGGATGCTGAACGCCATCGGTCTGCAGAACCCCGGAGCGGACCGCGTGGTCGACGAGATCCTGCCGCAGCTGGACTTCGACGAGACCCGTTTTATCGCCAACGTCTGCGGCTCGACCATCGAAGATTATGTGGAAGTGACCGCCAGGTTCGACGACTCACCCATCGACGCCATCGAGATCAACATCTCCTGCCCCAATATCAAGGAGGGCGGCGTCGCCTTCGGCAATTATCCCGAGATGTCGGCGCGGGTCGTCGCCGCATGCCGCGCGGCGACCTCCAAACCGATCATCACCAAGTTGTCGCCCAACCAGACCGACATCCGCGCCAACGCCAGGGCCTGCATCGAAGCCGGCAGCGACGGGCTCGCCGTGATCAACACCGTGATGGGCATGGCCATCGACGCGGATACCCGATCGCCGGTCATCGGAAACGTTCAGGGGGGTCTGTCCGGACCGGCGATCAAACCGATCGCCTTGCTCAAAGTGCACCAGGTCTATGAAGTGGCGGGCCCTCACGGGATTCCGATCATCGGCCAGGGCGGGATTTGCAGTGTCAGTGACGCACTGGAGTTCATCATCGCTGGCGCTTCAGCGGTCGGTGTCGGCACGGCGCTGTTTTACGATCCCATGGCCTGCAGGAAGATGAACGACGGCATCGCCGAATATCTCCAGCGGCACGGTTTCGAATCGGTCAGCGATCTTACCGGCTCGCTGCAACTGCCCGACTGATCGTCCGGTGGCCCGAGCCGGCCTCTAGTCACCGATACCGAGTTCCCGGATCTTCCGCGTCAGCGTGTTCCGTCCCCACCCCAGGAGACGCGCCGCCTGCTGCCGGTGGCCGCGGGAACGCTCCAGCGCCACTTCGATGAGCACCCGCTCGAACTCCGGCAGCGCCTGCTCCAGCAGCGGCGCGTCAGCGGCGGACTCCAGCCTTTGCCCGGCCCAGCGGCGGAGCTCCCGCGACCACTCCGAACCACCAGTCTCGATCCTGTCGCCACCGAGTTCCTCAGGGATGTCGGTCCGCTGGATCTGGCGGCCCGGCGCGCTGACCGTCAGCCGGCGGCAGACATTGACCAGCTGCCGCACGTTTCCCGGCCAGTCGAACGCCACCAGCATCGCGCGCGCCTCTTCACTCAGCAGCTTGGGGGCCACGCCCATTTCCGCTGCGGCGATCTGCAGATAATGGTCCAGCAGCAGCCCGATGTCCTCCCGTCGCGCCCGCAGGGGCGGCGTCTCGATATGGATCACGTTGAGCCGATGGAATAGATCTTCCCGGAAGCGCTCCTCGGCCACCCGGGCGGGAAGATCATGGTGGGTGGCGGCGATCACCCGCACGTCCACCCGTTTCGGTACTTGTCCGCCGACCCGGTAGAACTCGCCCTCCGCCAGTACGCGCAGGAGCCGGCTCTGCAATGCGGGGGACATGTCCCCGATCTCGTCCAGAAACAGCGTGCCGCCGTCGGCCTGCTCGAAGCGGCCAACGCGGGCCGCGTCGGCACCGGTGAAGGCGCCGCGTTCGTGACCGAACAACTCGGACTCCAGCAGCTCCGACGGGATCGCCGAGGTATTCAGGGCGATAAACGGCTGCTGGGCCCTGGGACCATGGTCATGCAGCGCGCGTGCCACCAGCTCTTTGCCGGTCCCGGATTCGCCGGTGATGAGGACGGTCATGCTCGAGCCGGACAATCTGCCGATGGCCCTGAATACCTCCTGCATCGCCGGCGCCTGACCGATCAGCCGCGGATAGGCCGGCCTCTCGTCGGCGTCTCCGGCGCCGCCTCCGTGCCGGGCCGCCCGCTGCACCAATGCCACGGCCTCGTCCACATCGAACGGCTTGGGAAGGTATTCGAACGCGCCGCCGCGATACGCCGCCACGGTGCTGTCCAGATCGGAGTGAGCCGTGACAACGATCACGGGAAGCTCGGGATAGGACTCCTGCAGATGATCGAGCAGGCTGAGCCCGTCCTCGTCCGGCATGCGGATATCGGTGATCACCACATCGGGCGGGCCGGCTTGTATCGCCTGGCGGAGACCGTGGGCATCGGCGAAACCGCTGCAATCCATACCGGCTCCGCTCAGGGCCCGCTCCAGAACCCAGCGGATCGCTTCATCGTCATCGACGACCCATACCTCAAGAGGCTTGGCTTGCATGAACTTCCTCGATCGGGAACAACATCTGGAACACGGTCCGTTTCGGTGTACTCGAGTACTCGACGATCCCTCCCTGGCGCGTGACCAGATCCTGCGCCAGCGCCAGACCCAGCCCGCTGCCCCCGGCCCGGCCGCTGACCAGCGGGTAGAACAGGCTGTCCCTTAGCGCATCCGGGACGCCGGGACCATTGTCCTCGACTTCCACCGAGGCGACCAGGCGATGCATGCGGCCGCCGACCGTGTAATGGGTCAGCGCCCGGGTGCGGAATATGACGGCGCCGCCTTCACCCACCGCCTGCATGGCATTCCGGGCCAGATTCAGCATTGCCTGGACCACCTGTCCGCGGTCCAGGAACAGCTCCGGGAGACTGGGATCGTAGTCGCGCCCGATATCCATGGCCGGAGGGGCTTCGGCGCGCAACAGGTGATAAACGTGCTCCACCAGCTCGTGGATGTTGTGAAGCTGGCGCGCCGGCTCGTCCCCCGGCCCGAGCATGGTGCTCGTGAGCTGGGCGAGCCGATCCGCCTCGCGGATGATGAGACGGGTGTATTCCTGGAGATCCGGGATCCCCAGCTTGCGCTCCAGCAGCTGGGCGGCGCCGCGGATGCCGCCGAGGGGATTGCGGATTTCATGGGCCAGCTGGCGGACCATCGCGCGGCTGACCTCCAGTTGGGACAACAGGGAGTTCTCCCGGCTGATACGCAGGCGGTGGCTGGCATCGCTGAATTCGGCTACCAGCAGCACCTCATCGTCCCGGGTCGTGACCAGGCTCAGGGTACAGTCGACAGTCGTAGGGCTGGAAGTCGGGCGGGAGATCTCCAGGCTCAGCTCCCGCCGTGCGATCCCCTCGCCGGTCTCTATGGCACGCTCGAACAAGGGTCGCAGCACGGCCAGGGCCGGGACGCCCTGGTCGATGATCCTGCCGGCAAGCTGCATCTTGCTGGTACCGAGCAGTTGTTCCGCGGCGGGATTCAGATACTCGACTTCCAGGTTGGGCCGCAGCACCAGTACGCCGGTAGCCAGGTTCTCCGTAAAAGGGAACCGGACGGACTCCTCCCGCTCAGGGTCCATGGCGGGAGTGGATCGGGTCAGCCGCCGGGACGGGGCCGCGGCGTCGGCCGATTTCCGGGGGCCAGCGGATTGGCGGGATTCTGGATCGATGTCTGCATCACGTAGAAGCGGACCGTGGGCGACTCGGCGACGGGGTTGCCCGAGCCGTCCCTCAGCTCCGCCCTGAGGGTATGGGCGCCCCGAGGCACGCCATCGATGGTGAACCGTGTCGTAGCCCGGGGAATGCCATCCACGCTCTGGCCGTCGAGGAACAATTCCAGCCGGTGTCCGGTCCTTATCCGCGGGTCCACGTCCAGGGATATATCGAGGGTGCCGCTGTTGTCCCGTATGGTCTGTTCAGGCGCGGGCTGGACGATCTTGAACGTCCGGTAGAGGTCGGCAGGGGTCTCCTCCTCCGCTGCCGCAGAGGTGCCGCTGGCGGGAGGTGGGGCGGCGGGTGCGGCCGGGGCCGAAAACGTCTGCACCTCGCCCAGCTCTATGAGCTCTGCCCCCGGATGAGGCGTATCGGAAAAATGGAGCACGCCATCTTCATCCACCCAGCGGTAAGCCTCTTCTCCGAAGACAGGCGTGACCACCAGGCAGACCATCAAAAGTATCCAGCGCATATAAATCCCTTCCAGATCCGGAACGCTCATAGCATAGCCCCCGCCGTCGCAGGAGACAAAAAAACGGCGGGGAAGTCTCGCTCCCCCGCCGTCATTCCGGACCGGATTATGTTCAGAGGCTGAAATACAGGTCGAATTCCACCGGGTGCGTGGTCATCCGCAGCCGGGTCACCTCCTCCATCTTGAGGTCGATATAGGCGTCGATGACGTCGTCGGTGAATACCCCGCCGGCGGTCAGGAACCCGCGATCCTGATCCAGGGCGTCGAGGGCCTGATCCAGGGAGTAGCAGACCTCCGGTATGCCGAGGGATTCCTCGGCCGGCAGGTCATAGAGATCCTTGTCCAGGGCATCGCCGGGATGGATCTTGTTCTGGATGCCGTCGATACCCGCCATCAACATGGCAGTGAAGGCGAAATACGGGTTGGCCATGGAGTCCGGAAACCGCACCTCGATGCGCCGGCCCTTCGGATTGGGGATATACGGGATGCGGATCGACGCAGACCGATTACGCGCGGAATAGGCCAGCTTCACCGGCGCCTCGAAGCCCGGCACCAGGCGCTTGTAGCTGTTGGTCGACGGGTTGGTGAAGGCGTTCAGGGCCTTGGCGTGCTTGATGATACCGCCGATATAGAACAGCGCGGTCTCCGACAGACCGCCATAGGCTTCGCCGCTGAACAGGTTCTTGCCGTCCTTCATCAGCGACTGGTGGACGTGCATGCCGTTGCCGTTGTCGCCGACCACCGGCTTGGGCATGAAGGTCGCGGTCTTGCCATAGGCCTGGGCTACGTTCATCACCACATATTTGAGGATCTGGACTTCATCGGCCTTGCGCACCAGCGAATTGAAACTGACGCCGATCTCGCACTGGCCGGCGGTCGCCACCTCGTGGTGATGGACCTCCGTCTTCAGACCCATCTCGTCCATGGTCAGGCACATGGCCGAGCGGATGTCGTGCAGGGAATCCACCGGAGGCACCGGGAAATATCCACCCTTGACGCCGGGCCGGTGACCGAAGTTGCCGTCCTCGTACATCTTCTCGGAGTTCCATCCGGCTTCCGAAGAATCGATGGAGTAAAACGCACCCTTCATCTCGGCGCCCCAGCGCACATCGTCGAAAATGAAGAACTCGTTCTCCGGCCCGAAGTAAGCCGTATCGGCGATACCGCTGGACTTGAGATAGGCCTCGGCGCGTTTGGCCAGCGAGCGGGGATCGCGCTCGTAACCCTGCATCGTGGACGGTTCGATCACGTCACAAGTAATATTGACGGTAACGTCCTCGGCAAACGGGTCGATGACAGCGCTTTCGCCGTCGGGCATCAGGATCATGTCCGACTCGTTGATGCCCTTCCAGCCGGCAATCGAAGAGCCGTCGAACATCTTGCCGTCCTCGAAAAAGTCGTCGTCCACCTGGGAGGCCGGCACGGTGACGTGCTGCTCCTTGCCCTTGGTGTCGGTGAAGCGCAGATCGACAAACTTCACGTCTTTGTCTTTCATCAGGGCCAGTACATCAGCAGCGCTCATGGAAATCTTCCTCCGAAGTAATGTAAAGATGCAGAAACGCCGTTATCTGCGCCGCGGCAGCGGGCCGCGACCGGAAACGGCGGTCAGTGGTGAAAGCCAAGCAGGAATCATGCCACAGTCGGAAGGCCCGCGGCGAGGCGGGATGACGGGCATCGAGCCGGGGCCCCGGGGGCGCCGGATGCACCGAAACCGTGCGTGCTTCGCCGCCCTTGCACCGCTCTTGATCGGGGTGACCCATGGCGGCCCGGCCCGGGCGGGTCCTGGGTTATACTTTCCTGCTATTTGCAAGGAAACGCTGCCCCCTTGGCGGCCATCCCCAAAGCTATGACCGCGATCTCGGATCCGTCCCCTCCGGCGACTTTTCAGCAGTTGCTGATGGCGCTTCAGGCCTACTGGGCGCGCCAGGGCTGCGTCATCCTGCAGCCCTATGACATGGAGATGGGCGCCGGTACCTTCCACCCGGCCACGTTCCTGCGGGCTATCGGCCCGGAACCGTGGAGTGCCGCCTATGTGCAGCCTTGCCGGCGGCCGACGGACGGGAGGTACGGTGACAACCCTTTCCGGCTCCAGCACTACTATCAATATCAGGTAGTCATCAAGCCGTCGCCCGTGGACATCCAGGATATCTACCTGGAATCCCTGCGCGCCCTCGGCATCGATCCCCTGGTCCACGACATCCGCTTCGTCGAGGACAACTGGGAGTCGCCCACGCTGGGCGCCTGGGGACTCGGATGGGAGGTGTGGCTCAATGGCATGGAGATCACCCAATTCACCTATTTCCAACAGGTGGGCGGCCTCGACTGCCGGCCGGTCACCGGCGAGATCACTTACGGCCTGGAACGGATCGCCATGTACCTCCAGGGGGTGGAAAGCATCTTCGACCTGGTGTGGACCGACGGGCCGCTGGGGCGGGTGACCTATGGCGATGTCTATCGCCAGAACGAGGTGGAGATGTCCGCCTTCAATTTCGAGCATGCGGATACGGGTGAGTTGTTCCACCAGTTCGATTACCACGAGCGCGCCTGTGAAGAGCTGCTGGCCAAAGAAGTACCGCTGCCGGCTTATGAACAGGTCCTCAAGGCCTCCCATGCCTTTAACTTGCTGGACGCCCGCCATGCCATCTCGGTGACCGAGCGACAGCGTTACATCCTGCGTGTGAGAGCGCTGGCCCGGGCCGTCGCTGAAGCTTACTTCTCCAGCCGCGAGGCCCTGGGTTTCCCCATGTGCGGGGCGTCCGCCGACGAGGCTGCCCATGGCTGAGCGGGCGGAATGGCTGGTCGAGATCGGCACGGAGGAACTGCCGCCGAAATCGCTGAAGAGTCTCCGCGACGCCTTCGCCGAGGCGTTGACCAGCGGTCTGGAGGCGGCCGGACTGGGATACGAGCGACTCCGGGCCTACGCCAGCCCGCGCCGCCTCGCGGTCCGCGTCAGCGCCCTGGCGCGGATGCAGCCGGCACGCACGGTGTCCCGCCGCGGGCCCCCGGTGACGGTCGCCCTGGATCCGGACGGGTCGCCGACCCGGGCCGGAGAGAAATTCGCCGCCAGTTGCGGTGTCGCCTTCGACCGGCTCGGACGCCTGGAGACGGGCAAAGGGACTTACCTGTTTTACGAGGACGTGAAACCGGGTCTCCCCGCCGAGGAGATTCTTCCCCGGCTGGTGGAGGACGCGTTGGCCGGGCTGCCGGTGCCCCGGCGCATGCGCTGGGGCAGCAGTGACGCGGAATTCGTGCGGCCGGTCCACTGGGTCGTGATGCTCCTCGACGACGCAGTGGTGCCCGCCACCCTTTTCGCCATCGACGCCGGTCGCATCACCCGTGGTCACCGCTTCCTGGCACCTGAACCCATCACCCTCGCCGGCGCGGCCGATTATCCCGGGGTGCTCGAAGACGGCGGCTATGTACTGGCGGATTTCGGCCAGCGCCGCTCGCTGATCGAGACATCGGTAGCGAAGCTGGCCCAGGAGATCGATGGCCGGCCTCTCTACGACGATGCACTCCTGGACGAAGTGACCGCGCTGGTGGAATGGCCCGTGCCGATCGCCGGCCGCTTCGAGGAACGGTTCCTCGAACTGCCTCGTGAGGTCCTGGTCTCCACCCTGCAGGCGCACCAGCGGTATTTTCCGGTCGAGGGTGCGTCGGGCGATCTGCTGCCGCGGTTTATCACCGTCAGCAACCTCCCCAGTCGCGATCCGGCTCAGGTCAGCGCCGGCAACGAGCGGGTGGTGCGCCCGCGGTTGAGTGACGCGGCGTTCTTTTACGACAGCGACCGCCGCCGATCCCTGGCGAGCCGGTTCGACGGGCTGGCGGACGTCGTGTTCCAGAAAAAGCTGGGGAGCCTCCAGGACAAGAGCCGGCGAGTCGCGTCCCTGGCCGGAGAGATCGCCGGGATGCTCGGATTCGACCCGGAGTCGGCAGCGCGGGCGGCGCGGCTTGCCAAATGCGATCTTCTTTCAGAGATGGTGGGAGAATTCCCGGATCTCCAGGGCGTGATGGGCCGCTATTACGCGCTGCACGATGGCGAGCCCGCGCAGGTCGCCGACGCCATCGGCGAACAATATCTGCCCCGGTACGCCGGCGATACCTTGCCGGCCAGCGGCGTGGGCCAGGCCCTCGCGCTGGCGGACAAGCTGGACACGCTGACCGGGATCTTCGCCATCGGCCAGCGCCCCTCGGGGACGCGCGACCCGTTCGGATTGCGGCGTGGTGCACTGGGCGCGCTGCGGATCATGATCGAACACGAGCTGGACCTGGACCTGCTCGCGCTTCTCAACCAGGCGGCATCGCGGATACCTGGTGTCGGCGAGCCGACGGCGGTGGCCGACGAGGTGTTCGACTACATGATGGACCGGCTCCGCTCTTATTACACGGAAGCCGATGACGACCCGTCCCCGGTCGAAGTGTTCGAGTCGGTGCTGGCCAAGCGCCCCCCAGCGCCACTGGATTTTCACCGCCGTATCGAAGCGGTACGCAGCTTTGCCGCGCTCCCGGCGGCCGGTAGCCTGGCCGCCGCCAACAAGCGGGTAGCGAATATCCTGCGCAAGGCGGACTACGCCGGCGACGGCCAGACCGACCCGTCGCGGCTGGTGGAACCGGAAGAGCGACGGCTCCACGAGGAGCTCGATCGGCTTCGAGACGAAGTGGGTCAGCTGATCGACCGGCGCGAATATCGCGCGGGCCTGGAACGGCTGGCGACGCTGCGTGAACCGGTCGATGCGTTTTTCGACAAGGTCATGGTCATGGCCGACGAGCCCGATCTCCAGCGCAACCGCCTGGCATTGCTGAGCCAGATGCGCGAGTTATTCCTGCGGACGGCGGATCTCTCCCGGCTGAGTGTCTAGATGGCGTCGCCCGGGCTGGTAGTCCTCGACCGGGACGGCGTGATCAATCGGGACCGGACGGATTTCGTCAGATCCCCGGAGCAATGGGTGCCGCTGCCCGGCAGTCTGGAAGCGATCGCGCTGCTGACCCGGGCGGGGTACACAGTAGCGGTGGCCAGCAACCAGTCGGGTCTCGGGCGGGGTCTGTTCGACAGGGAGACCCTCGAGGCCATCCATCGGAAGATGCTCGGGGCCGTGGCGGCGGCGGGGGGCCGGATCGAAACCATCGCCGTCTGCCCTCACCTGCCCGGAGAAGGCTGCACATGCCGCAAACCGGAGTCCGGTCTGTTGCGGACGGTGGCCGCAGAACTGGGCCTGTCGCTGCAAGGCGCGCCCTGTATCGGTGACTCGGAGCGGGACATCCTCGCGGCCAGATCGGCCGGCTGCCGACCGATCCTGGTGCTGACCGGGAACGGGATGACTGCCCGGACCGCCCTGGGAGAGAATGCGGGCGTGGAAGTCTTCGCCGATCTTCATGCCGCCGCCCGAGCCCTGGAAAGGGAGACACAATCGTCGTGCTGATCCGATCGCTGGTCTTCACCGTGCTCTTCTTCCTGCTGACCCTGGTGCTATCGGTTGCGGTCCTGGTCCTGGCCCCGTTCGGCTTCGCCACGCGTTTCCAGGTCGGTGTGGTCTGGGCGCGGATCAATCTATGGCTGCTGGAGCATTTGTGTGGACTCGACTATGTCGTGGAAGGGGCCGGGAACATCCCTTCCGAGAATGGCATCGCACTGATCAAGCACTCCTCCACCTTCGAAACCATCGTGATCTTTTTGGTGTTTCCCCTGCAGTGCATCGTGCTCAAGCAGGAACTGATGTGGATCCCCTTTCTGGGTTGGGCGCTGGCCCTGATCAAACCCATCGCCATAGACCGCAAGGCCCACCGGTCCGCCGTGCGACAGGTCGTGCACACGGGTACCGCTCGGCTCGAGGAGGGTCTGTGGGTTGTGATCTTTCCGGAAGGTACCCGCATGCCTCCGGGTAAGACGAGGCGCTATGGCATCAGCGGCGCTTTGCTGGCCCGCGAAACGGGCCGCCCGGTGGTGCCCGTGGCCCATAACGCCGGCGATTTCTGGCCCCGGCGCGAGCTGAGGAAACGTCCCGGCACCATCCGCCTCGTCATCGGATCCCCGATCGACCCCCGGGGCAAGGATGCGGCCGCCATCAACGACGAGGCCAAGGGTTGGATCGACCGCACGATGACGGAAATCAGCGCAGCCCACGCCAGCGCCGATGCCCCATCAGAAAAGAGCTGAAATTCGCCTAAGATTGGCGAATTGTCGTTAACTTTCCCGATATAGCTAGAAATCCGGCGCCGTCCTCGCTCTTGTGAGGAGCAAACGCCCTTCTAGAGAAAACGCGCAGGAAAATGCAGTTAACTACCAGGAAATTTCGCCTAAATGCGCCGAAATTCCTGTATTTGCTAAACGTCCAGATTGGCCACGGTCAGGGCATTGCGCTCGATAAACTCCCGTCGCGGCTCCACGTGGTCGCCCATCAGGGTGGTGAATATCTCGTCCGCGGCTACTGCGTCTTCTATCCGGACCTGCATCAGGCGGCGCGTCTCCGGGTTTACGGTGGTATCCCAGAGCTGGTCAGGATTCATTTCACCAAGGCCCTTGTAGCGCTGGATGGCCTGACCCTTCTTGGCCTGTTCCATCAGCCAGTCGACCGCCTGGGGGAAAGAACTGACCTCCTCCCGCTTGTCGCCCCTGGCAACGAAGGCGCCATCGCCGATCAGGTCCGAGAGATCGGCGGCCAGCTCGGCGATCCGCCGATATTCGGCAGATTCGAAGAACTCCCGCGCCAGATAGCGGACATTCTCGACGCCGTGATGGAGGCGTGCGGCCCGGATCCGCCAGCTCCGGTCGGCCTCGGCGGGTTCGAACACCAGACGATAGGCCTGGCCGTTGCCGTTTGCGCCCTGGTTCAGGACCTGCTCCAGACCCTCTGCCCAGGACATCATGGCAGCACTGTCGTCCAGCTGCTGGCCGACCACCGTCGGCACCACCAGGAGCTTGGCCAGCAGCTCCGGATCGTAACGACGACCCAGCCGCTGGATGATCGCCCTTACCTCCATAAACCGGCGGACCAGGGTCTCCAGCCCGGGGCCCTGAAGGGGCGGTGCTGTCTCGGATACGTGAAGGGCGGCGTTCTGCAGCGCCAGGGACATCAGATACGCGGTGAGCTCCGCATCGTCTTTAACATAATGTTCCTGCTTGCCCTTCTTGATCTTGTACAGCGGGGGCTGCGCGATATAGATGTGTCCCCGCTCGATCAGCTCGGGCATCTGGCGATAGAAGAAGGTCAGCAGCAGCGTCCGGATGTGGGAGCCGTCCACATCCGCGTCGGTCATGATGATCACCCGATGGTAGCGGAGCTTGTCCGCATCGAACTCCTCACGACCGATGCCGCATCCCAGGGCAGTGATCAACGTACCCACCTCCGCCGAGGACAACATCTTGTCAAACCGGGCTTTTTCCACATTCAGGATCTTGCCCTTGAGGGGCAGGATGGCCTGGGTGCGGCGATCACGGCCCTGTTTGGCCGAGCCGCCGGCCGAGTCACCCTCAACCAGGAACAGCTCCGACAGAGCCGGGTCTTTCTCCTGGCAGTCGGCCAGTTTCCCGGGCAGGCCGGCGACATCCAGGGCGCCCTTGCGACGGGTCATCTCCCGGGCCTTCCGTGCGGCTTCACGGGCGCGTGCGGCCTCGACGATCTTCCCGACCACGGACCTGGCGTCGTTGGGGTGCTCGAGCAGGAACTCATCGAGCTTTTCGGCCATGGCCGATTCGACGATGCCCTTGACCTCCGAGGACACGAGCTTGTCCTTGGTCTGGGACGAGAATTTTGGATCCGGCACTTTGACCGACAACACGGCGGTGAGTCCCTCCCGGGCATCGTCGCCGGTGGTCGAGACTTTTTCTTTTCGGGCCAGCCCCTCCCGGTCCATATACGAATTCAGGGTCCGGGTGAGCGCTGAGCGGAATCCTGCCAGGTGCGTACCGCCGTCCCGCTGGGGGATGTTGTTCGTATAGCAGAACATGTTTTCCTGGTAGGAATCATTCCACTGCATCGCCACCTCGACGCCCACGCCGTCGCGCTCGGTCTGAAAGTAGAACGCACTCTCGTGGATCGGAGTCTTGTTCCGGTTCAGGTGTTCGACAAACGCACGGATACCGCCCTCGTACTCGAATACATCCTGGTCGGCGGTGCGGTCGTCACTGAGCTCGATCCGGACGCCGGAATTGAGGAAAGACAGCTCCCTGAGCCGTTTGGCCAGGATGTCGTAGTGAAAACTGATATTGGTGAAGACGTCCTCGCTGGGACGGAAACGGATAGTGGTTCCCGTGCGATCCGTGTCTCCGACCACTGCCAGATCCGAAGCCGGGCGACCCATGTGGTATTCCTGCTCGTGGATCTTGCCCTCACGGTAGATCGTCAGCTCCAGGGTTTCCGACAAGGCGTTGACTACCGAGACGCCCACACCGTGGAGGCCACCGGAGACCTTGTAGGAATTATCGTCAAACTTCCCGCCGGCGTGGAGGACCGTCATGATCACCTCGGCGGCGGACTTGCCCTCCTCCTCATGGATATCGACCGGGATGCCCCGGCCGTCGTCGGAAACGGTGACGGACTCGTCGGCGTGGATTCGGACCTTGACAGCCTTGCAGTGCCCCGCCAGGGCTTCATCGATGGAATTATCCACGACCTCAAACACCATGTGGTGCAGGCCCGTCCCATCATCGGTATCTCCGATGTACATGCCCGGACGCTTTCGCACGGCGTCCAAGCCCTTGAGAACCTTGATATTTTTTGCTTCGTACGCGCTGTTTTCGCTCATGGAAATTTTTCCGCAGGTCAGTCGATCAATTATACCACCGATGTCACTTTCCCCTGTTCCACGTGGAACGCGGCGTGGGGCGTTTCCAGCGGTACATCCCCTTTCCCCAGGGAAGTCATGAATAGCTGGCATCCGAGACCGGTCACCGCCTCCACCAGCCGCTTCAGACTATGGGGATCCAGTTCCGCGGCCATGTCATCCAGCAGGAGCACACTCCGGACCCCGCGCCGATCCTGTAGATCCTGTAACTGTGCCAGCACCAGGCTGGCGGCCAGCAACTTTTGTTGCCCGCGAGATATCCTGCCCCGGGCTCGCTGGTCCGCGACTTCGATCAGCACGTCCGCGCGATGGGGTCCGGCCTGGGTGGCTCCGAATCGTCGATCCCGATCCCGATTTCCCCGCAGTATCTCTGCCAGAGCCTTTCCTTGAGGCCACCCGGGTCGATAGACAAGCCGGATCGGATGCCCCAGCAATCGCTCCCCGAATGCCCGGACGGAACCGCTCAGGATCTCAAGATAGGACTCCCGCAGGATGGTAAGCGTCTCCCCCTCTGCCCCGACCCGTTCATCCCACGCAGCCAGGTCTCCGGAAGCCCGGTCCTTGAGGGCTGCATTTCGCTGCCGGAGCGAACGCTGGTACCGGCGCCAGTGACCGAGAAAATCCTGTTCCACGTGAAACAGGCCCCAATCCAAAAAACGCCGCCTGACCCCGGGGCCCTCGTCCACCAGCCGATGCAGCCCCGGGTCCAGTACCTGAACCGGCAGCCATTCCGCCAGGGCCGCTGCGCTGGTCTCGTCTCGCCCATTGATCCGGACCCGGAGCGAGCTGCCCCGTCTCAATGAAAGCCCGATCTGGCCGGGCACCTCCCCCCGAAACACCTTGCCACTGATCACGGCCTCTGACTGGCCGTCACTGATCAGACCTTCCCGCTGGGCGCCGCGGAAGGATCGCCCCCGCCCCAGAACGAAAATCGCCTCGAGCAAGCTGGTCTTGCCCGAGGCGTTTTGCCCATATATCAGATTGTGGTCCGCCGCCTCGAGGATCACCTCCTCAAGGCAACGGACGTTTTGTACCCATAGTTTTCGTACCGTCATCCGCCCCCGGAATCAGAGACGCATGGGCATCACGACATACTGACAACCCTCCGTCCCGGCATCCCAGATCAGACAGCTACTGCTCGGGTCGCTGATCTGGACGCTGACGCTGTCGCCATCCAGCGCCCCCAGGGCATCCATGAGGTAATTGACGTTAAAGCCGACCTCCATGGAATCCCCGTCGTAATTGACCTCGAGCTCTTCTTCCGCCTCCTCCTGCTCCGGATTGTGGGCCTGTATCCGGAGCGCATTCCTGGCCATGTCCAGCCGGATGCCGCGGTATTTCTCGTTGGACAGGATGGCCGTCCGGTAAAGGGAGTGCCGCAGATCTTCCCGATCAGCGGAAATAAACTTGCCGTCCTGCTTGGGGATGACCCGCTGGTAATCGGGGAATCTCCCGTCGATCAGTTTCGAGGTAAAGCGAATATCATCCACTGCCACCCGGATATGATTGGTGCCCAGTGACAGGACCATGTCGCCGCTGTCCCCAAGCAACCGCTGGAGTTCCAGCACCCCCTTGCGGGGCACGATGACCTGGTGATTTCCGTTTACCGGGTCGTCGATGGCCACATCACACAGGGCGAGGCGATGACCATCGGTCGCGACCGCCCGTAACCGCTTCTTCTCGATTTCCAGCAGCAGACCGTTCAGATAGTACCGCACGTCCTGATGGGCCATGGAAAACTGGGTCTTCTCGAGCAGCCGCCTCATGGATGCCTGGGGGAGGGAAATCGCCTGCTGGGCATGAATATCCTCGATGACCGGGAACTCCGTTGCCGGCAGCGTGGCCAGGGTGAAGCGGCTGCGGCCGGATCGGACCGTAGCTTTTTCACCGCTGATACTGATCTCGATCTTGGCCCCCTCGCCGAGCGCCTTGCAGATATCCAGCAGTTTCCGGCCTGGCAGGGTCGCCTCTCCATCTCCGTCGGCGGTGATTTCGCCGGAGGCCACCAGTTCGACTTCCAGATCGGTGGCAGTCAGGTTGACCGTGCCGCTTCTGGCAATGATCAGGATGTTCGCCAGGATCGGCATGGTCTGGCGTCGCTCTACCACACCGATGACGGCCTGGAGGGGATCCAAAAAGGCCTCTCTGGTAGCACTCAGCTTCATCATCTCTCCTGTTAATAATCTTTAGATTTATTAAATCTATTAGTTATTACTAGTCACGGTCAGATCTGTGGATAAAAAATAAAATGTTTTGGTAATCAATGGCTTACGTTCTAT
>JASFJM010000017.1:0-19156 GCA_050122055.1 Gammaproteobacteria bacterium
CACCCGGTGGGCGCCAGCGGAGCCCGCATCGTGCTGCACGCCCTCAAGGTGCTGCAGCAGACCGGTGACGATCATGCGATAGCCACTCTGTGTATCGGCGGTGGCCAGGGCGGCGCCATGCTGCTGGCCCGGGGAGCGGAGTAAACATTATGAGTACCAACAAACAGACCCTGCACTGGACCCTGGAGACGGACGAAGACGGCATCGCCTGGCTGGGGCTGGACAAGGCCGGGGCCGGGACCAACGTCCTCTCGGCGGACGTCATGAGCCAGTTGAACGATCATCTGGACGAGCTCGATGGACAGATCCCGAAAGCCGTGGTGGTCTACTCGGCGAAGCCATCCGGTTTTGTGGCCGGCGCCGACATCAAGGAGTTCACCAGCCTCGAGTCTCCGGATCAGGCATTCGATCTGGTACGAGCCGGCCAGCAGGTGCTCGACCGGCTGGCTGCCCTGCGCTGTCCGACCATCGCGCTGATCAACGGATTCGCGCTCGGCGGCGGCCTGGAGCTGGCGCTGGCCTGTCGCCATCGCATCATGACTGACAACCCCAAGGCCGTGCTCGGCCTGCCCGAAGTGAAACTCGGTATCCATCCGGGCTTCGGCGGCACGGTGCGCTCGGTTGCCCTGATCGGCGTCTTCAACGCTATGGATATGATGCTTACCGGCCGCAATATCCGGCCAAAACAGGCCCTGCGGATGGGCCTGGTGGATCAGATCGTGCCTGATCGTCATCTGCGCCGGGCGGCCCGGATGATGGCTCAGCAGCCCCCTGCTGAGAAACAACAGGGACTCAAGGACCGTGCTCTGAACATCGGACCGGCGCGCGAGATGGTGGCCCGTCTGCTGGAGAAACAGGTGGCGAAGAAGGCCCGTCGCGACCACTACCCGGCTCCCTACGCCATCATCGATCTGTGGCGGCGTCATGGCGACGATCCGGCGCGGATGTATGAGGCGGAAGCCCGCTCGATCGCCGAGCTGATGTGCTCCCCGACCTCTCGTAACCTGGTCCGGGTGTTCCTGCTGCAGGATCGTCTCAAGTCCCTGGGCGGCAAGAGCAAGCACCGCTTCGGACACGTGCACGTCGTAGGCGCCGGCGTGATGGGTGGCGACATCGCCGCCTGGTGCGCGGCCCGCGGCCTGAGCGTCACGCTGCAGGACCGGGCGCCGGAGTACATCGCGCCGGCGATCAAACGAGCCCATGCCCTGTTCAGGAAGCGGTTGCGGGAACCGCGCCTGGTGCAGGCCGCCATGGACCGGTTGATGCCCGACGTGGGTGGCCTGGGCGTGCCGAAAGCCGACGTGGTGATCGAAGCCATCTTCGAGAACGCGGAGGCGAAGCAGGCCCTCTACCAGTAACTTGAGCCGCGGATGAAGCCCGATGCCATCCTGGCCACCAATACTTCGAGCATCCGCCTGGAGGATCTGCGGGGCGTCCTGGCCAGCCCCCATCGTCTCATCGGTCTGCATTTCTTCAACCCGGTGGCGATGATGCCGCTGGTCGAGGTGATCCACACCGCCGATACGCCGACTGAGGAGATAGATCGCGGCATCGCCTTCGCGCGCCGCATCGACCGGCTTCCTTTGCCCTGTCTGAGTGCCCCGGGTTTTGTGGTCAATCGGGTGCTGATGCCATACATGATGGAAGCGCTTATGGCCGGTCAGGAAGGCGTGGCATTACCGCTGATCGACCGCGCAGCGAAGGCCTTCGGCATGCCCATGGGCCCGGTGGAGCTGGCCGATACCGTGGGTCTCGATGTGGCGCTCCATGTGGCCAGGATCCTCGGTGATGCCCACGGCGTAGCCGTACCCGACGAATTGCAGCGCATGGTGGACGGCAAGAAACTGGGCAAGAAGACGGGCGAAGGGTTCTATCGCTGGAAAGGCGGCAAGCCGATCAAGGAGAAGATCCAGGACAGCGAGCCGGAGGGGCTCCGCGATCGCCTTATCCTGCCGATGATCAATGAGGCCGTGTCGGTATACCACGACGGCGTAGTGGACGATCTGGATCTGCTCGATGCCGGCGTCATCTTCGGCACCGGTTTCGCCCCCTTCCGCGGCGGTCCCATGAACTATGCCCGGCAGCGGGGCGTGGCTGACGTCGTCAGCACGCTGAAGTCGCTGGAGAGCCGCTACGGAGAGCGGTTCAAGCCCGACACCGCCTGGTCCAGGGTGGCCGAAGAAGACGAGACCCACAAGCCTGCCGCCTGAGCGGATCGGCGCTCCCGGTGTGGTAGTATCCACGACCGTCCCTGGCGGTAAGCCAGGTCTTGGGCGACGCTGGCAAAAAACAAGATTCACGGTGTAGCGGATGGCAAACAAGCTCATCGATCCGAACGTCCTCAAGGGACTCTCCCCCATGGACGGTCTGAAGAAGGACAATCTTCGCGCGCTGGCGAAAAAGACCGTTGTCAGAGAGGCTGAAGGTGGCGGTTTCCTGTTCAAGCGCGGAGAAGACACCAAAGTCTCGGTCTACGTGATCAGCGGCGAAGTGGAGCTACGCGACGGAGACGACGTGCTGACGGTCATCCATGGCGGCTCCAAGGAGGCCCGTTCGCCGATCGCGCCGGTGGTGCCACGCATGGTCAGCGCCCGCGCCTGCGGACCGGTGCAATTCATCGCCGTGGATACCGAACTGGTCGACGTCATGCTGACCTGGGATCAGACCGGGTCCTACGAGGTGAGCGAGTTGCGCACCTCGATGATGGCGGAGTCATCGGACTGGATGACCACGCTACTGCAGACCCGGGCCTTCCATCGGATCCCGGCGGCCAATATCCAGGCCATCTTCATGCGGATGGAACAGGTCAACTATCGGGCCGGCGACGTGGTCATCAAACAGGGCGACGAAGGCGATTATTTCTATGTGGTCACGGACGGCCGCTGCGCCGTCACCCGCGAGACGCCGCTCAATAAGGAAGGCATCCGGCTTGCCGAGCTCGGCTCCGGCGACACCTTCGGCGAGGAGGCCCTGATCTCCGAAGCCAAACGCAATGCCACGGTGACCATGCTGACCGATGGCTCGCTGATGCGTCTGAAGAAGGAAGACTTCCAGACCCTGATGAACGAACCCATGCTGCAGTGGGTGAATTTCGAACGGGCGGGCGAGATCATCGCCGGCGGCGGAAAGTGGCTGGACGTGCGGCTGCCAAGCGAATTCGAGAACTTCCACCAGGCGGATGCCATCAACATCCCCCTGTATTTCGTCCGTCTGAAGCTCAGCGCCCTGGACCCCAAGGTCCCCTACGTGGTGTGCTGCGACACTGGCCGGCGCAGCTCCGCGGCCGCCTATGTTCTAAGCGAGCGTGGCTTTGACAGCTACGTCCTGGAGGGTGGCCTGAATCAGCTGGCCGGCGGCGAGATGGCGCTGGTCAACGACTGATCCCGCCGGCGGTCGCCTCAGCTACATGGTGTGGGTGGGCTTGTCGCCGCCGAGGGCGCCGGCCAGATACGTCTCGATCTTGCGCTGGGTCGCGCCGTTGTCCTGTTCGCTGAATTGCACGCCGATCCCGGCGGTGCGCTTGCCCTGGGCCCCCTTTGGCGTCACCCAGATGACTCGCCCGGCGACGGGCAGCTTCTCGTCCTCGCCCATCAGGTTCAGCAGCATGAAGACTTCGTCACCGAGACCGTACTGGCTGTTGGTGGGGATAAACAGACCGCCGTTTTTGACGAAGGGCATATAGGCGAGATACAAGGCGCTCTTGTCCTTGATCGTCAGCGTCAGCAGGCCAGGCTTGTTCGACATTTATAGTCCCACTCCGGATTGCATCGCCTCGAGCCGTCGGGCCCAGGGCACCAACAGGCTCTCCACCGTCATCTGTGCATTGAGCGCGCCGTCACGGCGGGCCAGGGCCGCCTGCACTTCGTCCAGGTAACGGAACAGCCGCTCCAAGGGTATGGTCTCATCAATATTTTGCAAGTAAATCGTTCCGCCGGATGCCGGCGCCATCCGCGAGCGGATCAGCTCGCACACCGCAGCATTCAGCCAGCGCAGACAGGTCTCGAGTCCCTTGCGGTTCCAATCCGACGCCACCCTGACCGGATCCTTGCGGCCGGCGGCGATGGCCTGAAGATCCGCAGCGAATTGCCGATCCAGCTCTTCTTCACCCGCCTGGGCGGCGCGCCAGGCCGCCAGCGGTGCCCCGCCGGTCGCACTCAACAACAGGGTCCAGTCACGCTGCGGGTCCATGTCCTGCAACCACGCCAGACTCTCGGCGGCCGGGGGTACCGGAAAGCGGATGCGCTGGCAGCGGCTGGCGACGGTGGCCGGCAGCGTATCGAGTCTCGAGCGCACCAGGATCAACATCGTGTCCGCGGTCGGTTCCTCCAGGGTCTTCAACAGAGCGTTGGCGGCGTTCGCATTCATACGGTCAGCCGGATCGATAATCGCGACCTTGTAGCCACCACCGTGACTGGTCATGGCCAGAGCCGCGCAGAGTTCACGCACCTGGTCGACGCCGATCTGTTTCTTGTCCTCGGGCACCGTCACCGTGATCAGGTCCGGATGGATGCGGGCGTCCCCGGCATCCGGATCCCCGTGATCGAAACCCAGGGTCCGGGCAGCCATGCGCAGGGCAAACTGGCTCTTGCCCAGACCTGCCGGTCCCTCGAGCAGGAACGCATGGACCAGACGGCCCCCCTCGACACTCTGTTCGAACTGGCTCCACAGGGATTCTTGCCATGCTAGATTCATAACTTTCAGATAGTTAAGCGATACTTCTTATCTCAGTTCTTATCTGAGCCTGCACCGACTCCAGAGGCTGGGCGGCGTCGATGACCCGGATCCGCCCGGGCTCGGACCTGGCCCGGGCCAGATAGGTTTCCCGGACCCGGGCGAAAAACTCGCGCCGCTCAATCTCGAACCGGTCCGACTCGCTCCGTCGTCCGGCCCGCGCCAGCCCGATCGCCGGGTCCGCGTCCAGCAGCAGGGTCAGATGGGGCCTGAACCTCCCCTGGACCCAGGACTCCAGTTCTCCGATGCGTTCAGCGGATTGTCCACGGCCGCCGCCCTGATAGGCATAGGTCGCGTCGGTAAAGCGATCACAGACGACCCAGCGCCCTTCGTCCAGCGCCGGCCGGATACGATTCTCCAGGTGGATAGCGCGACCGGCGAACATCAACAGGAGCTCGGCCAGGGACGGTACCGGCTCATCCGCATGGTCCAGCAGCACTTCCCTGACCCGCTCCGCCAGGGGCGTGCCTCCCGGCTCCCGGGTCACCACCACCTCGTGGCCCTGATCGCGCAGCAGACGGGCGACGAAATCCAGATTGGTGGATTTGCCGACCCCCTCGATGCCCTCCAGAGTGATGAACCGTCCGCTCAACGTTGCGACTCCCGCCCGGACCTCAGTTTCTTAAGATAACGCGCCACGGCCCGGTTGTGCTCCTCGAGGGTGTTGGAGAAAGCGTGGCTGCCGTCCCCGTCGCCGGTGGCGACGAAGTACAAGGCATCACCCGGGGACGGTTTCACCGCCGCCAGCACAGACGCCTTGCCGGGCAGCGCGATTGGCGTGGGAGGCAGGCCCTTGCGAGTGTAGGTGTTGAACGGCGTATCCCGCTGCAGATCGACTCGCCGGAGATTGCCGTCATAGGACTCCCCGAGGCCATAGATCACCGTGGGAT
Organism: Gammaproteobacteria bacterium; assembly: GCA_050122055.1. Classification (GTDB taxonomy): domain Bacteria; phylum Pseudomonadota; class Gammaproteobacteria; order Steroidobacterales; family XN24; genus CAMYOC01. Next base: position 5,622 of record JASFJM010000017.1, read on the forward strand.
CGGTCTGCAGCCGCATGCCACGCTGGAGTCGCCGGTTCATGACCCCCGCGATCCGGCCGCGCTCGCTGTCCAGCGCGGTCTCCTTCTCGATGATCGACGCCAGGATCAGCGCCTCATAGGGCGTCTGCAGGGAGATATCCGCAGATCGGTCCGCCCACGCAAGGTCCAGGATTTCCTGCATGGCCTCCGCACCCTGGCCCAGCAGGTCCAGGTCCGAGGTACCCCGCGGGAACAGGTAGGTCTCCGGGAGGAACCAGCCTTCCGGGGCGTCGACCGGCAGTCCGAGTCTTGCTGCGATGTCGGCCATTTTCATCCCCCCCGTCTCGGTAACGAGAGCGGGGTGGGCGCGCATGGCCGCCAGCATCTGGCTGAAGGTCCAGCCTTCCACCACGGTCAGGCTGTGCAGCAACACGTCCCCATCCACGAACCGTGACAGCAATGTCTTCGGCGTCAGTCCGGGTTCCAGCAGATATTCGCCGGCCTGCAGCCGTGAGGACTGGCCTTTTGCGCGGGTATAGAGCACGAACCACCGCGGGTTATCGAGGATCCCGGCGCGACCCAGATCCCGGGCGACGGAGGACAGGCTGCCGCCTGCGGGGATCTCGAATGCCTGGGCCGTTTCCAGCGCCAGGGGCCGCTCCATATAGCTGCGCAGCGCCAGGGCTGCGGCCACGCCCGCCAACAGGACCACCAGGGCGGAGGCCACCAGCCAGCGCATCAGGGCGCCCATTGTTTCACCCCCAGGGCGGCGACCGCGCTCATGAGCCGCCGTGTCGCGGGACCGACGGTCTCGAATCCGGTCAGCGCCCGGACCTCCCGTACCGGCCAGATGCCGAAGATCGAACTGCTCAGAAACATCTCGTCACAGCGGAGGAGATCATCGGTCGAAACCGGTTCGATCACCGGTTCCAGATCCAGAGATGGCGCCAGATCCAGCACCAGGCCGCGCATCACGCCGGCCACGCCGGACCCGGCGAGATCCGGCGTCAGCAACTGTCCGCCCCGGACCAGAAACAGGTTAGAGCGTATGCCCTCGATGACCTGGCCGGAGGCATCGCACATCAGACCCTCGGCCGTGCCTGCCGGGGGCTCCATACTGGCGAGGACCTGGTCCAGTCGCCCGAGGTGCTTGAGGCCGGCGGTGGCGGGATGAGTGCCGAGCGGCGTCGTGCACAGGCGCACGCTGACCCCGTCCCGATACCGTGATCTGGGATAGTCCGGCAGTGGATGGGTGCTGATGACCCGGCGGCAGGACGGGGCCTCCGGGGGCGCGTAGCCCCGACCGCCGCTACCGCGCGTGACGACCAGCTTGAGGATGCCCTCCTCCATCCCGTCGCAGGCTGCGGACAATTCACGGCGCAGGGCCTGGGGCCCGGGCAACGGGAGGGCCAGCCTCGCGCAACCCGTGCGCAGCCGGGACAGATGCCGTTCGAGCAGTGGCGCACCGCCATGCTCGACCCGTATGGTCTCGAACAGTCCGTCCCCGTAATTGAGCCCGCGATCGGTCACCGGGAGACTGTCGCTGGCGAATCCGTCGACCCACATCAGGCGGCCTCCCCCTGCAGCGCCAGACGCATGCCGCGCGCCTTGGCGCGGGTTTCCTCCAGCTCCGCATCGGGATCGGAATCGGCGACGATGCCGCCGCCGGCGCGGAAACGTACCGCGCGGCCGCGCACCTGGAGCGTGCGGATCAGGATGTTCAGGTCCAGACTCCCGTCGCGATTCAGATAGCCCATGGATCCGGTGTAGGCGCTGCGGGGTGCCGGCTCCAGCTCATCGATGATCTCCATGCAACGGACCTTTGGGCAACCGGTTATGGTGCCGCCCGGGAACACCGCGCGGATGGCGTCACCGGGCAGGACGTCGGATCGCAGCTGACCCCGGACGTTGGAGACGATGTGATGCACGTGGGCATAGCTTTCGATCACCATCAGTTCGTCCACCGTCACCGTCCCCGGCCGACAGATGCGTCCGATGTCGTTGCGTTCCAGATCGATCAGCATGACGTGTTCGGCCCGCTCCTTAGGATGCCCGATCAGCTCCCGCCACAGACCGGCATCGGACCCGGCATCGTTGCCGCGCGGACGGGTGCCGGCGATCGGCCGGGTTTGTACGACGCCACCACGAATCTGCAGCAGACGTTCCGGGGACGAACTCACGATCACCAGATCGTCCCAGCACAGCAGCCCAGCGAACGGACCCGGGTTGCTCTGGCGCAGACGCATATACAGATCCAGAGCCGTCGCGTCTTCAACCAGTCTACCGTGCCATTCCCGTGACAGGTTCGCCTGGAAGATGTCGCCATCGACAATGTGGCCGAGGGTCCGCTTGATCGCCGCGCGATAACGTTCCGGCGGATCCTCCTGCAGGTCGTCGGCCAACAGACCCCGCCGGGGATCGAATCCGGGCTGGTCGCCCAGCGTTCCGATGTCGGCGGCGATCTGCCCGAGATGCTCCTCGCTGCCCGCCTCCGCCACCAGCCAGGCCCGTTCCTGCTGTCGATCGAGGATCAGGGCGCAGGGTATCCGGACCGCCAGCGCCACCGGCGAACCTGCTTCAGGCCTGAGCGCCAGAGTGGGTTCCACCTGGGCGGCCAGCTCGTAGGCGAGGAACAGGAACCAGCCGCCCCGGAAGGGCGAGTCGTCCGGCGCCAGTTCCACATGCTCGTGCTGCCACCAGCCGTTCAATGCGGCAAGAAAATCATTGGAACCGAATGAGGATGGACCAGTCAGCCTGAAATCCGAATCGAGGACAAGGTGTGCTCCCGGGAACGCGAACAGGATGTCGAAACGACCCTGGGGTGTGCCGCTGGCAGCGCTCTCCAGCAGGAAAGGATAGCGCCGGGGGAAAGCCCGGTTCAGGGCTAGCGCCAGGCAGGGATCATAGGGGACGGGTTGCCGAAGTTCCGGTTCCTGCACTGGGATCATGGCCGCGACGCGGCGGACGCCGCCCTCAGTCGGGCGCCCGGAACACCAGCGTCCCGTTGGTCCCGCCGAAACCGAAGGAGTTGGTCAGGGCGATCCGGATCGGCATCTCCCGGGCCGTATTCGGCACATAGTCCAGATCGCAATCGGGATCCGGCGTCTCGTAATTGATCGTGGGCGGCGCCACCCCGTCCCGGATCGCCAGGACGCTGAAGATCGCCTCCACCGCACCGGCCGCACCGAGCAGATGCCCGGTCATGGACTTGGTGGAACTGATCGCCAGATCGTGCACGCTATCGCCGAAGGCGCGCTTGATGGCGAGGGACTCGGCCTTGTCGCCCAGCGGCGTCGAAGTGCCGTGAGCATTGACGTAATCCACGTCCTCCGGATTGACGCCGGCATCGTTCATGGCATTGACCATGCACAGCCTGGCACCCTCACCGGACTCCAGCGGCGCGGTGATGTGATGGGCGTCGCCGCTCATGCCGAAGCCGATGACCTCGGCATAGATGTTCGCGCCGCGCGCCCTGGCGTGCTCGTATTCTTCCACGACCATTGCGCCGGCGCCGTCACCGAGCACGAATCCGTCCCGGTCCCGGTCCCAGGGCCGGCTGGCGCCCTCCGGATCGTCGTTTCGGGTGGACAGGGCCTTGGCCGAACAGAATCCGCCCAGACCCAGGGTGGAGGTGGCCATCTCCGAGCCGCCGGCCACCATCACGTCCGCGTCGCCATAGGCGATCGAGCGTGCCGCCAGGCCGATGCTGTGGGTGCCCGTGGTGCACGCCGTCACCACACCGAGATTGGGCCCGCGCATGCCGTAGGCGATGGAGATGTAACCCGACACCATGTTGATGATGCTGCTGGGGATAAAGAACGGTGAGATCCGGCGCGGCGAGCGGCCGCCAGCGATGTATTTCTCGAGGCTGACCTCGATGGTCTCGATGCCGCCGATGCCTGATCCGAACACGACGCCGACGCGCGCCGAGTTGCTCTCATCCACTTCGACTCCGGCATCCTCTATGGCATCCACGCAGGCGCCGACGCCGAAGTGCATGAATTCATCCATCTTGCGGGCGTCTTTGTCGGAGAGATAACGCTCGCGGTCGAAATCCAGGGCCGCTCCCCCGATGCGAGTGGAGAAGCGGCTGACATCGAAACGGGTGATGGGGCCGATGCCGCTGCGGCCGGCGACGATGTTGGCCCAGGCCTGATCGATCTTGCTGCCGACCGGCGAGACGATGCCAAGGCCAGTGACTACGACGCGACGCCTGCTCAAGCGGAGCTACCTCGGAATATGAGGTCAGGTTGAGAAACGAAGGCGGGCGCCGGGGCGCCCGCCGCAGAGCCAGGGGCGATCAGTTGTCGCTACCGCGCTGCTTAACGTAGTCGATAGCCTGCTGCACCGTGGTGATCTTCTCGGCTTCCTCGTCCGGGATCTCGCACTCGAACGCCTCTTCGAGGGCCATCACGAGTTCGACCGTATCCAGGGAATCGGCACCAAGGTCATCGACGAAAGAAGCATCGTTGGTCACTTCTTCTTCTTTTACGCCAAGCTGCTCGGCAACGATGTTCTTAACTTGTTCTTCGATGCTGCTCATCTTTAGTTTCTTCCTCAAGAAGCAATTGTCGTAAGCGCCCGGCCCCCATAAACGGTCGCAGCCGAGGACGGTATTGTAGAGAATTAAACTGCGTTCATCCACACGCGGGTCAACCGGGCTGAAGGCATTTGAAAACAGGGTGTTGGGCGGGTTTTCTCAACGCTCCGCAATGCAGCATGTTCAGCCCATGCTCATCCCGCCATTGACGTTCAGCGTCTCCCCGGTGATGTAGGCTGCGCCGGGCGATGCGAGAAATACCACCGACGCGGCGATATCTTCGGGAGACCCGAGTTTCTGCAACGGGATCTGCGCGGCAAGGTTGCTGCGTTGCGCTTCGTCCATGGCCCGGGTCATGTCGGTCTCGATAAATCCCGGCGCGACCGTGTTGACCGTAATGCCGCGCGAGCCGACCTCCCGCGCCAGCGAGCGGGTGAAACCGATCATGCCCGCCTTGGCCGCGCTGTAGTTGGTCTGTCCGGGATTGCCCATCATCCCCACCACCGAACCGATATTGATGATGCGTCCCCGGCGCGCTTTCATCATGCCGCGCAGACACGCCTTGCAGGTCCTGAACAGGGCGCTGAGGTTGGTATCTATGATGTCGTCCCATTCCTCGGTCTTCATCCTAAGGAGCAGATTGTCGCGGGTGATGCCGGCGTTGTTGACCAGTATCGTCACCGCTCCCTCACTGGCGCTGATGTCCTTGACCAGCCCTGTCACTCCCGATTCGTCGTTGACGTCCAGCGCGGCACCGCGACCGGTGATGCCCATTTCGGCAAGGCGGGCATCGATGGCCGCCGCTCCAGAGTCGGAGGTCGCGGTGCCGATCACGGTGGCCCCCGACTGACCCAGGGCATCGGCGATGGCGCGGCCGATGCCGCGTGATGCACCGGTGACCAGTGCGACCTCACCTGACAGCAATGTCTCGTTCACTTGGCATGACCTCCTCGGACTCCGTCCAGGGCTTTCTCCAGGGTCGATGGATCGAACACGGGAAATGAACCCAGCCTGCGGTCGATGCGACGGTTCAGGCCGGCCAGCACCTTGCCGGGACCCGCTTCGACCACGACATCCACACCCGCCGCAGTCATCGCACGCACACAATCGGTCCAAAGCACCGGCTGCTGCAGCTGCACGGCCAGCGCCCGGCGGATCTCCTGCGGCTGATCGTGGGTCCTGGCATCGGTGTTATGGATGACGGGGATAGCGGGCGGGCGGATCTCGACCGTGTCCAGGCGGGCGGCCAGTCGTTCGGCGGCCGGCGCCATCAGCACACAGTGAGACGGCACGCTGACCGGCAAAGCCACGATTCGTCTTGCGCCCAACTCGGTGGCGGCCTCAGCGGCGCGGGCCACCGCCTCGCTGGCGCCGGCGATCACCACCTGCCCCGGAGCGTTGAAATTGACCGGCGCGACGATCTCATCCCCGGCGCCCCGCCGGCAGGCCTCCGCGACCTGTTCGTCGTCGAGACCGAGGACGGCCGCCATGGCGCCCTCCCCGACCGGCACCGCCGATTGCATGATCTCGCCACGGAACCGGACCAGATCCACGGTGGCCGCGAAATCCAGCACCCCCGCACACACCAGCGCCGTGTATTCGCCGAGACTGTGTCCGGCCATCATCGCCGGCAGCGGACCGCCGCGATGGTTCCAGGCCCGGTAGACGGCGACGCCGGCGCTTAGCAGTGCCGGCTGGGTCCGGTCAGTGCGATCCAGATCCTCGACCGGCCCGCTCTGGACCATCCCCCACAGGTCGTAGCCGAGTACCGTCGACGCCTCGTCGAAGGTGGACCGCACCACCGGATCGGCGTCACCGAATCCGGACAGCATGCCCCGGGATTGGGACCCCTGCCCGGGAAACACCATGGCCAGACTCATCTCTTGACTCCTGTCTCGCGTCCCGCGGGGCCGGCGGGTCCCGATTATACCGGTCGCCGGCCGGCCACCACCCATGCCAGCAGGGCCCCGGCGAGACCGCCGATGGCGCCGAACAGATGCGCCTCGGTAACCACCGGCCCGGACACCAGCGCACCGGCGCCCGGCATCGGGCCATAAAAGACCTCCCAGGACAACTTGGCCGCCAGTAGCAGCAGCAACAACAGTCCCAGGGGACGCCGGCGCAGGCACAGCAGCAGAGCGGGGCCCGCCAGCGCACCGTGCAGCACACCGGACAATCCCACATACCAGCCTATCTCCGGCACCAGCCAGTACAATCCGGCATCCACGCCGGCGACTGCTCCGATCAGGATCAGGATCCACTCGCGCGCCTGCATGCCCCGCCCGACGGCCGTCACCAGCAGCCACAGAGCCGCGCCGTTGAGCAAGGCGTGGACCAGATCGATATGCACCAGATGTCCGCTGATCAGCCGCCAGACTTCGCCGGCCGCAAGGCTCACGCGCTCGTAACGCAGCAGGGCCCGGGCCGGGTCTCCCAGCAGCGCCAGCACGAGGATCAGCAGCAAGGTCCCGTAGGTGGCGATCCACACCGCCCGGCCCGGGGCCGCGGGCGTACCGGCGGACCGGCTGCGGGAGCCTTGATCACCCTGCATTCCTGATATCATTGGTCCCTTATCCGGCGGCCCCTCCGCCGGCCGGCAGATTAACGGGTAGGCGAAGTATGAGCGAATTCGGAATGAGTATGGCAAACGCCGCACGCGGTCGCGAACGCGGTTTCACCCTGATCGAGATCATGGTCGTGGTCGTCATCCTCGGCATCCTCGCGGCGATCGTCGCGCCGAACGTTATCAGCCGGATAGACGATGCCCAGATCAACAGGGCCAAGCAGGACATCCGCGCCATCGAGAGCGCGCTGCAACTCTATCGGCTCGACAACTTCCGCTATCCGACCACCGACCAGGGTCTCGAAGCCCTCGTCACGCAGCCGGCCGATCCCAGTATCCGCAACTGGCGCAAGGGGGGATATCTGGACAAGATCCCGGTGGATCCCTGGGGCTCGCCCTATCAGTACCTGTACCCGGGTCAGAGCGGCACCAGCGAATTCGACGTGTTCACCCTTGGCGCCGACGTCCAGCCGGGTGGCGAGGGCATCGACGGCGACATCGGCAACTGGAACATCGACTGAGCGCCAGCCCCTTGCCCCGACCCCGCCCAGAATCCGGGCAACGCGGCTTCTCGCTGCTGGAGCTGCTGGTCGTGCTGGTGATCCTGTCCATCATGGCCGCCACCGCCATGATCTCCGTCGGCACACTCGGCACCGACGACGAACTCCAGCGGGAGTCCCTGCGGCTGGAGGCGCTGATGCGGCTCGCCGGCGAGGAAGCATTGATGCAGGGTCGGGACCTGGGGCTCTATGTGGAGGAGGACCGCTACCGCTTCATGCTTTACTCCCGCGACACCGAGAGCTGGCTGCCGATGGATGCGGACCGCAGCTTCCGCGAACGCGAGCTGCCGGAGGGTCTGTTCTTCTCTCTGACAGTGGAAGATCGGGAGGTAGTGCTGGAACCCGCCGGCAACCCGGAGGAGATCAAACCCCAGATAGCGATCCTCTCCAGCGGAGAGTTGACGCCATTCCTGCTGTTTCTCGGCCGCGAATTCGGCGACACCCAGTTCGAGGTGGCAGGCCAACTGGACGGCCGTCTGGAAGTCCGCGAGCTGGGTCCCGATGATTTTTGACGGCAGGCCACGGCAGCGCGGGGCCGGGTTTACGCTGCTGGAGGTGATGGTGGCGCTGCTGATCGTGGCGCTGGGGATCGTCGGTCTGTTCAACCAGATCATCGGCATAAGCGCCGGCACCATCCAGATGAAAGAACGGACCCTGGCCAGCTGGGTGGCACTCAACGAGATCACCCGAATCCGGGTCAGCGGCGAACTGCCGGACGTGGGTGAATTCGACGGCGAGACAGAATTCGCCAACGCCGAATACCGATGGCAGGCACGGGTATCGGAGACCGGCGTCGATGACCTGCGCCGGATCGATGTGGAGGTCAGCTACGTTGACGACCCCGACACTGTCGTCGGCGGCGCTACCGGGTTCCTCACGCTGCCGGTGCCACCTGGTATCACCAGCAGCTGGAGCGGCACTGGCTTCGCAGACGTACCCGGTGGCCCGGCTCCCGCCGAAGACGCCGGAGACGGAGACCGGTCGGAGGAGGAACCCCAGTGACGAGGATCCCGGGCCGGAGCACCGGCTTTACCCTGCTGGAGATCCTGGTGGCGATGGCGGTATTCGCCATCTTCGCCTACATGGCCTATGGGGGCTTCAACGCCGTCGCCCGTCAGCAGGCCATCATTGCCGAATCGGCGGAACGGCTGCGTCAGGTGCAATACACCATGCGGCGCCTGGTTCTCGACCTCTCGCAGCTGCAGCCACGACCGGTGCGAGAGCAACTGGGCGACGGCTGGCAGCCGGCCCTGATGGCCAACGGCCTGGAGCTCAACGCGCTGGAATTCACCCGGGGTGGCTGGCCGAATCCGCTGTCACGGCCGCGCCCGACCCTGCAGCGGGTCGCATACCGTCTGGAGGAAGAGACGCTGATCCGTTTGCAGTGGCCGGTCCTCGACCGGCTGCTGGACCTGGAACCGGATGAACTCGAACTGCTGGACGGCGTGAAAGAATTGCGCCTCCGATTCCTGGTCGCCGGTGGCGAATGGATCGACGTCTGGCCCAGCGGTGAGGCCGGGACCCCGACCGGTGCGAGCGACGCCGAGTCCGCCCGCGATCTGCCGCTCGCTGTCGAGATCACCATGGAGCTGGAAGACTGGGGCGAGATCGTGCGGCTGGTGGAGATCGCCGGATGAGACAGCCGCCGCGCGGACAGCAAGGCGTCGCCGTCATCACCGCCCTGCTGATAGTGGCCCTGGCGACCGTGCTGGTGGCCGCAGCCGTCTCGGATTTCGATCTGGATCTGCGGCGCACCGAAGCCACGCTGTTCTCGGAACAGGCGCAGATGTATGCGCTGGGCGCCGAGGCCTGGTCCGTGCGCATCCTGTCGGAAGATGCGGAGGACAATAACGTCGATCATCCGGGAGAGGTATGGGCCACCGACCTGCCGCCGCTGCCGATCGACGGCGGAGCCGTGGATGGCGGCATCTCGGATCTGCAGGGCAGGTTCAATCTCAATAATCTCGTCGACGCCAACGGCGAGACTGATCCGGCGATCCTGACCCAGTTCCAGCGGCTTCTGGAAATTCTTGATCTGGATCGGCGCTGGGCCGGTCTCGCAGCGGACTGGATCGACACCAACATCGAACCCGCCTTCCCCGACGGCGCAGAGGATTCCGCCTATCTGGGTGAGACGCCCGGATATCGCACCCCCAACATGCCGGTGGTCAGCGTGAGCGAGTTGATGTCGCTCCCCGAGATGGACGAGGAGACTTTCAACACTCTGAAGCCCTATGTGACCGCCCTCCCCCGCGGCACACCCATCAACGTCAACACCGCCAGCGCACCGGTGCTGGCCTCGGTCTCCGAGGATCTGTCGCTCGGGGATGCGGCCAGCATCATCGAAGACCGTCCCGAGGAAGGCTACGAAACCCTGACCGAACTCGAAGAGACGCTGCCCGCCGACCGGGCCGCGCCGCTGGCCGTCTCGAGTCGTTACTTCCGGCTCGCGGTCCGGGTCAATATTGGCAGTGTGGATTTCACCATGTACAGTCTGCTCGAGCGTCAGGGGGCGGGATCCATCCGCACCCTCCTGCGGAGCTACGGAACCGACTGACCATGGCCGAAATCCTGACCATCAGACTTGACCCGGACGCCGATACGGCGAGCTGGCTGGTCGTCGATCCGGGCGGGGCCAGGGCGGGTGCGGTAGCCCGTGGCACCATCGATCAGGCGGCAGAGCTGGCGGCTCAGCGGCGCGTGATCGTGCTGGCGCCCGCTGACCAGGTCCTGGTCACGCGCGTCGCCCTGCCCGTGCGCGGCGCGGCGCGCATGCGCCAGGCCCTGCCCTTCGCTCTCGAAGAGCAGGTCGCCGAGGATCTCGAGGTGATGCACTTCGCCGCTGGCAAACGCGAAGCGGACGGCTCCCTCGGGGCCGCTGCCGTGCGCCGCGAACGCCTGCAACAATGGGTCGGGACCCTCGAGCAACAAGGCATCGAAATCTCCTCCGTGATGGCGGAACAATCCGTGGTCCCCGCTTCGCCCACCTCTACCATCTGGCTGATCGAAGACGGCGGCTGTCTCATCCGGCGGCCCGGCGACCCCGGCCTGAGGGTCGAGGGCGATTCGATCGATGAGTTCATGATCTTCGGCGACCCCCGGGATGACGACACTGAAGGCGGAGCCCACCTGACCGTCTATCTGGACGCCGATGATCAGGCCCGCTTCGCCGCCGATCTCGACGCGCTCCGGGAACAGCTCACCAGCGTCGACGTCAAGCTGCTGCCCGACGGGGCGCTGCCGCTGCTGGCGGCGACTGCGGTCCGCGAGCCCGGGGTCAACCTGCTGCAGGGAGACTTCGCCCCGCGCACCGGCATCCAGCGGCTGCTGAAACCATGGCGGACGGCCGCCGCACTGCTCCTGGCGCTGATCTCCCTGATGGTGATCCGGCAAGGAGCAGAGTTATTCCAGCTCAAAGCCGAGGAAGAGCATCTGGACCAGTCCATCCAGACCATATTCCGGGAAGCCATGCCAGATGTATCGCGGGTGGTCAACGCGCGGGGCCAGATGGAGACGCGGCTGCGGGCGATCCGTTCCGCCGGTGGCGGTAGCGACGCACCCTTCCTGGCCATCATGGAGGTCATCAGCCGGGCGCTGGTGGCTGAGCCGGAAGCCCGTCTCGAGTCCCTGAGCTTCCGCAACGGCATCATGGAACTCAAGCTGGCCGCGCCCAGCGTCGACACCCTCGACCGGCTGCAGCGGCAGGTCGAAGCCGGCGGCAGCCTCGAGGCCAACATCCTCTCGGCCAACCCCAGAGACGAGGGTGTGGAAGGCCGCATCCAGGTGTCGGAGGCCGGCGCGTGAGGGACTGGTTCGAAAATCTGGCGCCGCGGGAACGGCTGTTTGTCAGCGTCGGCGCCATCGCCGCAGTGCTGATGATGTTCTGGGCGCTGGTCCTCTACCCGCTCGGCGCCAGCACCAAACAGCGGGCAGCCCGTATCGCCGGAAAGCAGGCAGACCTGGAATGGATGCTCAGCGCCGCGGGAGAGCTCAAGGCCAGCGGCGGCGTCACCGCCGGCGTCGGTGATCCGGACCAATCACTGGTGGTGGTGATCGATCGGAGTGCGCGCCAGCTGGGACTCGGCCAGTCATTGACCCGCAACCAGCCCGTCGGCGAGGACAGCATCCGGGTGCGGCTGGAGGCGGCGCCTTTCGACGCGCTGGCGCGCTGGCTCGGACAGCTGCAGGGCAGCTACGGCCTGGCGCTGGATTCGGCATCCATCGAGCGGGGTAATGTCGAGGGTACGGTGACCGCGAGCCTGATCCTGAGGCAACCGGGCTGATGCGCCGACCTCTGTTGCTGGTGGCCCTGGGCGCCATCCTCCTGCTCGTGTTCCTGTTGATGCTGTGGCCCGCCCGGGTCGCCGCAAGCTGGCTGCTGCCGGGGAACGTGGCGCTGACCGGCGTCCGCGGCACGGTCTGGGAGGGCGAAGCCAGCCAGCTCAGGATCGATGGCCATGTGGTCGGTGGCCTGAGCTGGGATGCCAGCGTATTGAGCCTGCTCGGCGGCAGTCCGAGCTGGCAGATCGAGTTGTCCCGGTCTGCCGGTTTTGCCCGGGCCGAAGTTGCCGTCTCCGCTGCCGGCTCCGTATCGGTGTCCGACCTCACCGGAGCCAGCCCGCTGGAGGGCATCAGTGATCTGGTGCCGCTGGCCGGGACCCGCGGCGACCTGACCGTCAATCTGGCGACTCTCGCGCTCGAGGACGGCATGCTCACCGCCCTGGCAGGCAGCGTGGTCGTCGACGGAGTGCGGCCGCTGGGTCTCGACGACGTGGATCTGGGAACGCTGGAACTCCAGCTGCCGCCGGATCAGACGCCGCCCTTCGCTGGCGTACTGAGCGCCGTGTCCGGGCCGCTGCTCATCGAGGAAGGTCAGCTGGAACTGCATGCCGACGGCCGCTACATCATCAGCGGTCGGGTCAAGCCCCGGGACGATGCGCCGGCGAACATCCGTGAGGGCATGAAATTCCTCGGTGCCCCGGATCCCGGCGGCTTCTATCCCTTCTTGCAGCGCGGTTCACTCTGAGTCCTGCGCCGGCACCCAGCTTCGCCACGCCCGGAGCAGCGGGAAATACAGCCCCACTTGCACCGGCTCACCCGGGTGAAGGAGCCGGATGAGCCCGGCGTAGCGCTCCAGCTGAGGCCGGTACCGTTCGACCTCGCGGTCCAGGAATGCCTCCAGATCCGTCCCTTCATGGGTGCCGGTCTTGAAATCGATGATCCAGCGGCGTCCGGTTTCGTCCCGGAAACAGCGGTCGATGCTGAGATGAGCGGCCGCGCCGTCGATCTCGCCGGCGACCGCCAATTCGCTGTGGGCATCCTCATGGCCCGCCGACAGGATCCAGCGACCACGCTCGTCCTCGAGCGTATTGCAGAGTGCCTTCTCGACCCGCTCCACCGCACCATCCAGAAGCCCGCCGTCGATCCCGTGTTCGGCCAGGGCGCGCCGCACTGAAGAACGGAGCCCGGCGATACGCGTCGGGCTCCATTCCCCGGCGCCGTCCGCGGCGATCCGCTCAAACCAGCGATGGGCCACGGTACCCACGGCCCGGCCGGCCCGGCCTGCCCACCAGAACTCTACCGAGGCTTCGTCCGCGGCTTCGGCGACTGCAGCTGGCCGCCAGGCGAGCGGTTCCGGCACCGGCGGCGCGGTCCAGTCGGAGGCGAGTCGCCAAAGACGTGGTTCGGCTCCGGACGGCGCTGCGGCCGGTGCACTCTGTGACGGTTCCAGCGCTTCGAGAAAACGCTCACCCTGGCCCGGCCACAACAGACCCAGCAGGGAGCCGGCGGCGGGCGGCTTGATCTCCGATCCCGCCTCGTCCTCCGTGAGGACCAGCGACCCGAACAGATGTAGCTGATGGCGCGCGCGGGTGACGGCCACGTACAGGAGACG
>JASFJM010000018.1:0-18244 GCA_050122055.1 Gammaproteobacteria bacterium
AATTTGGCGGACTCGGCGATGAGGTTGCGCGGGCCAAGACAGATGGCAGCGCCGGCATGGACGTCCATGCCGTGCTCGATCACGCGGCGGCAGCGTTCGGTCAGGTTGTACTTGACGATCCCGGCGGCGACCGCGGGCTGGGTGCCGTCGTCCAGCTCGGCGAGGATCAGCTGTCGGGCACAGTCCATGGCCCAGGTCTGGCCGGCCATCGGCGCCAGCGCCTCCCGCACACCTTCGAACGTGGATATCGGCGTATGGAACTGGAACCGGATCCTGGCGTAAGCGCCGGTGACCCGGGTGGCCAACTTGGCCGCGCCGCAGGACAGGGCGGGGAGCGAGATGGCCCGGCCGTCGGTCAGGCATTCCATCAGCATCCGCCAGCCCTGGCCGACGCCGTCCGTCTCGCCGACGATCGCATCCAATGGCACGAACACGTCGCGGCCGCTGACCGGCCCGTTGTGGAAACCCATGTGCAGGGGGTCATGCCGCCGCCCGCCCTCGACGCCGGGCGCATCGGCCGGGACCAGCGCGAGGGTGATGCCCCGGCGCTCCTGTTCCCCGAGCAGATGCTCCGGATCGTAAAGCTTGAACGCCACGCCCAGGAGGCTGGCCACCGGCGCCAGGGTGATATAGCGCTTGTCGAAATTCAGCCTCACTCCGAGCACGTCGGGCACGCCGTCATGGTCCTGCCGGCAAACCACACCGCTGTCCGCGATCGAGCTGGCGTCGCTGCCCGCCTCGGGACCTGTCAGGGCGAAACAGGGGATCTCCTCGCCGCTGGCGAGACGGGGAAGGAAGCGTTCCTTTTGCGCTTGCGTCCCGTACTTGAAGATCAGTTTGGCGGGACCCACCGAGTTCGGGATCATGGCGGTCAGGGCGGCGCTGACGCTGCGGGAAGCGATCTTCATGATCACTGCCGCCTGTGCGCTGGCGGAAAAACCGAGGCCACCGAATTCCGGCGGGATGCTCATGCCGAAGATGCGTTCCGCCTTGAGCAGATTCCAGGCCTGGGTTGGAAGATCGTGGTCCACTTCGTTGATCTGATAGTCGGAGATCAGGGCACAGAAGGCCTCGACCGGGCCGTCCAGAAAAGCCCGCTCCGCCTCGCTCAGGCGCGGCGCCGACAGCCTGCGCAGACGGCGCCAGGACGGACGGCCGCTGAACAGCTCTGCCTCCCAGCCGGCCTGGCCCGCATCCAGGGCTATGCGCTCCGTGGCCGATATGGGCGGCATCTCCTGGCGCATCATGCGCATCATGCGCCGGCTGAACAGAGGGACACGCAGGGGCGGCAGACCCAGCAGCGAGACGCCGGCGACGAATACCAGCCAGCTGCCGACGTTGGCGGCCAGGCCGAATTCGCCGGTCGCGCTCATGCCGGTGAGCAAGGCGGCACCGACCGGCAGCCAGACCCAGAAGCCGGCCGCGAACCACGTCAACAGCGCCGCCGCCGACAACAGGACGAGACTCCACAGCCACCCCGACCCCAAGATCTCCATACGCCATATCCTCTATCGGCCGGGCGGCAACCCGGCACTGCACCCTCAACCAGGCAGCAGTGAATCGAGCTCCGCCATCCGCGTGAAGACTGTAGCACCGGCCGCGGCCAGTACGCGAGGCGGCGTGCGCTCGGCATAGCCGAGTACGCGCATGCCCGCAGCCCGGGCGGCCAGCACGCCGGGACGCGAATCCTCGACCACCACACAGTCGCCGGGGGCGGAGCCCAGACGCTCCGCGCAATGGAGGAACAGATCGGGCGCCGGCTTGCCGCGATCCACGTCTTCCGCGCTGAAGATCCGCGACTCCGGGAAGAACCCGCGCAGTCCGGTCAAGTCCAGGCTGCGACGGATCTTGGTGTGGATGCCGCTTGATGCCACACAGAAGGGCTGGCCCAGGCGTCCGAGCACCGCGGAGACCCCGGAGACCGGCTTGAGCGCGCGGCGGAAGGCGGCATCCGTCGCGGCACGCAGATCGGACACGAAGCGATCCCCGACCGGCCGTCCCAGACGCGCCTCTATCAGGGCGATACAGGAGGTCATGCTGAGACCGGTAAAAAGCCGCGTCGATTCTTCCAGCGATATCTCAAGGCCGGCGTCGCACAGATGTTGGTTGAGCACCGCGTTCGCCAGTGGTTCGGAATCCACCAGCACGCCGTCGCAATCGAATATCACCAGCGCCATGGCGCTGCCGCAGCTCAGGCGGCGTCCGGCTGGGCCTCGGGGGCGGCGTGCCGGAACGCGTCCAAAGCCAGACAGGCTGCGTTGATGCGCCCGAGAGTGGGATACGGCGCCATATCCAGATCGAACCGCAGGGCATTGTAGATCTGCGGTATCAGCAGCACGTCGGCCAGCCCGGGATGGTCGCCATGACAGAAGGCCCCGGTCCCCGCATCACTGGCGAGACGTGCCTCCAGCGCCTCGAAACCGACTCTTATCCAGTGCAGATGCCAGGCGATCCGCTGTTCGTCACTGACGCCGAGCTCCTCGCTCAGATACTTGAGCACGCGGAGATTCTGCAGCGGATGGACGTCGCAGGCGATGATCTGGGCGAGGCTGCGGACACGGGCACGACCGCCGGCGTCGGCCGGCAGCAACGCCGGTTCGGGGCGGGTCTCTTCCAGGTATTCGATGATCGCCAGGGACTGGCTGATCCTCCGGTCTCCATCCTGCAACAGGGGCACCAGCCCCTGGGGATTGAGCGCCAGGTATTCCGTCTGCCGGTGTTCTCCCCCACCTCGCACCAAGTGTACGGGCTCGATCCGGTAGTCGATCTGCTTGAGATTGAGCGCCGCGCGCACCCGGTAGGCTGCGGAACTGCGCCAGTAGCTATACAGGACGACGCCGGTCATGGCGCCTCGTAGCGGGCCACGAGATGTTCCACGGCACCGAAGATGCTGGCGCCCTGCTCATCCAGCATCTCGATACGGACGGTATCGCCGAAGCCCATGAACGGTGTAGTCGGCTTCCCGTCGCGGATGATCTCCAGCATGCGGCGTTCGGCCAGGCAGGATGCGCCCCGGGATTCGTCCTGGTTAGCGATGGTGCCGGAACCGATGATGGTACCGGCGCCCAGGGGCCGGGTGCGCGCTGCATGGGCGATCAACTCGGCGAAGTTGAACTGCATGTCCACCCCACATTCCGGCTCACCGAACAGCTCGCCGTTATAATGGGTGATGAGGGGACGATGCACCTTGCTTTCCCGCCAGGCGTCACCGAGCTCGTCCGGGGTCACCGCCACCGGCGACAGCGCCGAGCGTGGCTTGCTCTGGAGGAAGCCGAAACCCTTGGCCAGCTCCGCCGGGATGAGGTTGCGCAGCGAGACGTCATTGATGAGACAGATGAGCCGGACCGATCCTGCGGCATCGTCCGCGCTCACCCCCATGGGCACATCGCCGGTGATGACGCAGACCTCCGCCTCGAAATCGATGCCGTGGTCCTCGCTGACCGCCTGGATGGTGCCGGCAGGCGGCAGGAAGCCGTCCGAAACGGCCTGATACATCAGCGGGTCGGTCAGGAAGCTCGGCGGCATCTCGGCGCCCCTGGCCCGGCGCACCCGCTCGACGTGAGCCAGATAGGCGCTGCCGTCGAGGAACTGATACGCCCTGGGCAGCGGCGATGCCAGCTCGGCCACATCGAGATCGAAAGCACCTTCGACGGAACCGTCTTCCAGGGCCTCGGAGCGCTGCGCGAGGGCGGGCGCGACCTCGTCCCAGCTCTCAAGCGCGGCCTGCATCGTGGGCGCGATGTCCGCCACCCGGACCGCGCGCCGGAGATCCCGGCTGGCGACGATCAGGCTGCCGTCGCGGCCGCCCTGTTTCAGCGAAGCGAGTTTCATGTTGCCTGTTTCCTTTTACCTGTGGTGGCGGCGGAATCTGCCTCAGCCCTTCCAGGAATCCACGTAGCCGACCCATTCCGTGCTCCTGGCCCGGTCATCCACATCCAGCGGGTCCCGGGTGTCGATCATCACCGCCACCTCCTCGGTACCGGGCGCCTTCTGCTCCAGCATGTTTGCCAGGGCTTTCGGATGGGGACCATGGGTGAAGCCCGAGGGATGCAGAGTGATCATGCCCGGATGGATATTGTCCCGGGAGAAGAATTCGCCAGCGTGATAGAAGATCACTTCGTCAAAATCGTCATTGTTATGGAAGAACGGCACCTTCAGCGCCGCCGGATCCGTTTCGAACGGGCGCGGCACGAACGTGCAGACGACGAAACGGCCGGCCAGGAACGTCGTGTGGACCGAGGGCGGAAGATGATAGCGATGGCTCATCAGCGGCCGGATATCCCGCCAGTTGATCCGCACCGGCGCCAGATCGCCCTTCCAGCCCACCGCATCCAGCGGATTGAAAGGATAGGTAATGACCGACAATTTCCCGCGGCACTTGACCACGACCCGCCAGGGGTCATCGCCCTGCTGGTCCAGGAACCGATCGTCGATCGCCGGCGTATCGAGCACCGCCTCGTCGAAAATCGCGTGCGGCCCCAGCATGCCCTTATCAGGCAGCCGGTAGCTCTCGTTGCTGGCCTCGATCAATAGCGCGGTCACCGGCGCCTCCAGCTCCAGCCGCCACATGGTGCCCCGGGGCAGCACGATGTAGTCACCGTCGCGGAAGGACAGATGGCCGTAGTCGCAAAACAACTCGCCGCTCCCCTGATGGATGAACAACAGCTCATCGCCGTCTGCGTTGCGCGCCAGCTCGCTCATGCTTGCCGCCAGCGTCAGGTGACGGATCTTGACCGCGGCGTTGTGCAAGATCGGGACCGCGTCCCAGGGCGAGCTCCCGGGCTCGTCCAGCTTGTTGGTGTCGAACGCTCGCGGACGCAAGGGACCCTCGAAGTCGCTCCAGGCGGTGGGCGGGTGACGGTGGTACATATGGGTCGCCGGACCGAAGAAGCCCTCCCGGCCCAGTTCACGCTCGTAGGTGCCGGACGGCAGATCCGCATGGGCCTGGCGCGACGCGGTCCCCTCGATGCGAGGGAAATTGATCCACTGTTTCATGCTGTCAGCTCCGCGCTTACCCGCCGGTTCAGATCACGCCCCGCCGGAGCTGATCGCGCTCGATGGATTCGAACAAGGCCTGGAAATTGCCCTCTCCGAAACCCTCATTGCCCTTGCGCTGGATGATCTCGAAAAAGATGGGCCCGACGCATGTCTGGGTGAAGATCTGGAGCAGCAGGCGGCTGCGGGTCTCCGGATCACCATCTATGAGGATGCGGTTGGCGGCCATCCGCGCCACGTCTTCGCCGTGATTCGGCAGGCGCTCGTCGACCATCTCGTAATAGGTGTCCGGCACGTCCAGGAACTCGACCTTGTGCGACTTCAGCGCCTCGACCGAGGCGTAGATATCGTCGGTGAACAGAGCGATGTGCTGGATGCCTTCTCCGTTGTATTCATCCAGATACTCTGCGATCTGGGATTTGTCGTCGGTGGCCTCATTGATCGGGATCCGGACCATGCCGTCCGGCGCAGTCATGGCCCGGGAGACCAGACCGGTCCTGGCGCCCTTGATGTCGAAATAACGGATTTCGCGGAAGTTGAAAATCCGCTCATAGAAACCAGCCCAGCGGTCCATGTTGCCCTGATAGACGTTGTGGGTCAGATGGTCGATAAAGGTGAGACCGAATCCGTGCGGCTTCAGATCCCCGCCGAGGAACTCGTACTCGTCATCGTACAAAGTCTCGTGCCGACCGTCGGTGACCAGGTACAGGACGCTGCCGCCGATGCCCGAGATAACCGGGGCCGTCAGGGCAAGGGTGTCGGCCTTGTCGGGAATCTCGTCGGCGCCATTGGCCAGGGCGTGGGCGCGGGCGGCCTGGCCGTCGGCGACGCGGATACCGAAACCACAGGCCGACGGCCCGTGGGCGCGGGCGAATTGAGCGGCGAAGCTGTCCGGTTCTTCGTTGACCAGGAAATTGATCCCGCCCTGGCGGTAGAGGGTCACGTCCCGATTCCCGTGCCGAGCGACGGCGACGAAGCCCATATTCCTGAACAGCTCATGGAGTACCGCGGCGTCCGGTGCTGCGAACTCCACGAATTCGAAACCATTGATTCCGAGAGGATTGGAATGCTGCTGTGCCATGGGAATCTCCACAGATGGCGGCAGGGACAGCGGCGCCCCTGCCGGGTTGAATTAGTTTCAGATGTAACTATTATAGTGTCCTGCCGGTCCGGACAACAAGCTGCGACGCACCATGGAAAATCCGACCCTCGAGCTTGAACGCTTCCTCCCCTACCGGCTGTCGGTGTTGTCCAACACTGTCAGCGCCGCCATCGCGGAGGCCTACTCGGATCGCTACGGGCTGACGATCCCGGAATGGCGCGTGATGGCCGTGCTGGGACGCTTTCCGCGCATCTCTGCGGCAGAGGTGGCGGAGCGGACTGCCATGGACAAGGTCGCGGTCAGCCGGGCGGTCTCGCGGCTGCTGGATTCCGGCCGCATCCGGCGCAGCTTCGCCGACGCCGACCGGCGGCGCTCGATCCTGAGCCTGTCCCCGGCCGGGCGCCGGATCCACAGACGGATCGCCCCCATCCTGCTGCGTTATGAGGCGGAGCTGTTGTCGGCCCTGGACGAGGAGGAACAGGCGCACCTGGCGACCATGCTGACCCGCCTGGACGAGCAGGCCCGGCGTCTCGGCCGACCCGAGATCGAGTGATCCGGCGGATCACCCACCGACATAGGTGCGCACCTCGATCAGTTCGGGGAACAGCCGGATGTCGATCGCCTTTCGCAGGAACTCGACGCCTGACGAGCCGCCGGTCCCGCGCTTGAAGCCGATGATACGCTCGACCGTCTTGAGGTGACGGAAACGCCAGAGCTGGAAATTCTCTTCCACGTCCACCAGCTTTTCGCACATGTCGTAGGCCGGCCAGTGCGCCGCCGTGTCCTCATAGATCGTCTTGAACGCGGATACGACCCCAGGATGAGCTTCGTAGGGCAACGACCACTCGCGCTCGACCCGCTCCTCCGGTATCGGATAACCGCTGCGCGCGAGGAACCGGAGGAACTCATCGTAGACGCTCGGTGACTCGAGCGCCCGTTTCAACCGCCCATGGGTATCGGTGTCGTACTCGAACACCTGGAGATGGGCCGCATCCTTATTGCCGAGCATGAATTCCACCTGGCGGAACTGGGCGGACTGGAAGCCGGAGGCGTGCCCGAGCACGCTGCGGAATTGGGCGTATTCGCTGGGCGTCAGTGTCTCCAGCACCGACCACTGACTGAACAGTTGTTGCTGGATCTGTTTGACGCGGGCGAGGATCTTGAAGCACGGCCCGAGTTCGTCCGCCTGCAGGTGGCCGACGGCCGCCTCGAGTTCGTGGATGATTAGCTTGAACCAGAGCTCCGATGTCTGATGCTGGATGATGAAGAGCATCTCGTCATGGTGCTCCGGCTCGCTGAGCGGACGCTGGGCACCCAGCAGGCGGTCCAGCTGGAGATAGCCGGCGTAGGTCAGCCGGCCGCTCAGATCGCGATAGATTCCGTCTTCCAGTTCACGCTGTGTCATGCCAATACCCGCCTGATCTTCGGCCCCCGATGCGCGCCCTGACGACCCCGGACGGGGCACCATCGGAAGCCGGTTGATGGTGCGTCGCGTCAAGAATTATCGCAGAAAACTTCGGTTATAATGCGCGGCCTTTCCGGGCGCCCGGGGCGAGATGCCCGCCGCCGGCTCGCCCGTTCCCACTTCCGGCCGCGTCCGGGGGATCAACGTCCTTCGATCGCGGCGCGGGCCTTGGAGGAAATCCGCTTGAAAACGATCGCCGAATTCAAGATCGGTTACAGCCAATTCCTGGATCCTGACGGAAAACCGGTGACGGAACTGCCGGAGTTCGCCAGGGATCCCGAGCAGCTTCTGCGCATGTATCGACTCATGACCCAGACCCGGGTGTTCGACACCAAGGCCATCAACCTGCAGCGCACGGGCAAACTGGGCACCTATGCCTCCTCCCTGGGTCACGAGGCCGCCCACGTGGGCATCGGCGCGGCCATGCGCGAGGAAGACTGCTTTGCACCCATGTACCGGGAATACGGCGCCCAATTCTGGCGCGGCGTCAAGATGTCCGAGGTCCTGCTCTACTGGGGCGGCGACGAACGCGGCAACGATTTCTCAGGTCCCGCCCACGATTTCGCCTGGTGCGTCCCCATCGCCACCCAGTGCCTGCATGCGGCCGGCGCAGCGCTGGCATTCAAGCTGCGTGGAGAGGCGCGCTGCTCCGTCTCTGTGATCGGCGACGGCGGCACCTCTGAGGGCAATTTCTACGAAGCGCTGAATCTGGCCTCGGTGCGCAAGCTGCCGGCGGTCTTCGTCGTGGTCAACAACAAATGGGCGATATCGGTGCCGCTGTCGATCCAGACTGCGGCTGAGACCCTGGCGCAAAAAGCGGTGGCTGCCGGCATGCCCGGCGTCCAGGTCGACGGCAACGACGTGATCGCGGTGCGCGACGCCATGGAGACAGCGCTGGCCCGGGCCCGGGCCGGAGACGGTCCGACCCTGGTCGAAGCGGTCACCTACCGCCTCAGCGACCACACGACGGCTGACGACGCCAGCCGGTACCGCGACCCGGCCGAAGTGGAAGCGGCGCGGGCCAACGAACCGCTGATCAGGCTGCGCAAGTATCTGGTCGGCATCGGCGCCTGGGATGAGGACAAGGAACAGGCGCTGCTGGCGGAGTGCGCCGAAAAGGTCGAAGCAGCGGTCAAGGACTATGTGGAGACCCCGGTACAGGAGACCGGGGCCATGTTCGACTACATGTATTCAGAGCTGCCCGAGTCGATGGAGGAGCAGCGCGAGACCGCGATTCATTACGGCGCGACAGGCGGTGGTCACTGATGGCCAAGGTGACCCTGATCGAGGCCGTGACCATGGCCCTGGCCCACGAGATGCAGAAGGACGATTCGGTCATCGTGCTGGGCGAGGATGTGGGGGTCAACGGCGGCGTGTTCCGGGCCACGGCCGGACTCCAGCAGCGATTCGGGCCGGAGCGCGTGATGGACACGCCGCTGGCGGAAGCGATGATCGCCGGCGCGTCCATCGGCATGGCCGCCCAGGGGATGAAGCCGGTCTGCGAGATGCAATTTATGGGCTTCATCTACCCGGCCGTGGATCAGATGATCAACCACGCGGGCCGCATGCGCCATCGCACGCGCGGCCGCCTGCACTGCCCCATGGTGCTGCGGGCGCCGTTCGGCGGCGGCATCCACGCACCGGAACATCATTCGGAGAGTACCGAGGCCCTGTTCGCCCACATGCCGGGCATCCGCGTGGTGATCCCCTCCTCTCCCCAGCGGGCCTACGGCCTGCTGCTGGCGTCCATCCGCGACCCGGACCCTGTCGTGTTCCTGGAACCGAAGCGGATCTACCGCTTGCAGAAACAGGAGGTGGCCGACGACGGCAAGGCGCTGCCCCTGGACGTCTGCTACACGCTGCGCGAGGGCGACGACGTGACGCTGGTCACCTGGGGCGCGATGACGTTCGAGACCCTGAAGGCCGCGACGGTGCTGGCGGAGGACGGCGTGAGCTGCGAAGTGATCGACGTGGCCACCATCAGCCCACTGGATATGGATACGATCCTGGAATCGGTGGCCAAGACCGGGCGGCTGGTGATCGTCCATGAGGCCGCGCGTTCGTGTGGCGTCGGCGCCGAGATCGCCGCCGGAGTGGCCGAGAAGGGTCTCTATGACCTGGAGGCGCCGATCCAGCGCGTGACCGGCTACGATACGGTCATGCCCCTGTTCCGGATGGAGTACCAGTATTTGCCCAGCGTCCAGCGTATCGTCGACGCCGCCAGGGCCACCCTGGAGGACTGAGGCGAGCCGGCGACCGGCTGCCTGTGAGAATCACCCTATGAAGACATTCAATCTGCCCGACCTCGGAGAGGGCCTGCCCGAGGCCGAGATCGTCACCTGGCACGTCAAGCAGGGTGACGAGATCGCCCTGGACCAACCGATGCTTTCGGTGGAGACCGCCAAGGCGGTGGTCGAAGTCCCGGCACCGTACTCCGGACGCGTGGCCAGGCTGCATGCGGCAGAAGGCGACATCGTCGAGACCGGCAAGCCCCTGATCGACATCGACACGGGCTCCGGGGCCGGGAAACCGGCAGCCGCAAGCGCTCGGGAGCATGGCGCGGAAGAGAGCCCGGCCGGCGGCGATTCCGGCACCGTGGTGGGCAGCATGCCGGTGAGCGATGAAGAACTGGTGGAGACGGCTGTAGCCGGCAGCAAACGCGGCCGTGCCCGGGGCAAAGTCAAAGCAGCGCCGGCAGTCCGCGCCCTGGCCAAGAAGCTAGGCGTGGATCTCAGCGAGGTGAATCCGACCGGTCGTGGCGACCGGGTGACCCGTGAGGACGTGGAGAACTTCCGGCCCCGGCCCGCTGCCAGGAAGCGTGCGCCGGTGCATTTTCCGCCCGGTGAGCCGGAGCGCCTGCGCGGACCGCGCCGGGCTATGGCACAGAGCATGAGCCTGTCCCGGGACGAGGTCTGTGCCTGCACCATATTCGATGATGCGGACATCCACCGGTGGTCGCCGGGCCAGGACATCACCAGCCGCTTGCTGCGCGCCATCGTGGCCGGTTGCCGGGCCGAGCCGGCGCTCAATGGATTCTATGACGGCCAGAACATGACCCGCCAGCTCGAGGGCCGGGTCGACGTCGCCATCGCGGTCGATACGGCGGACGGGTTGATCGTGCCGGTGGTACGGGGGGTCGAGCGAAAATCCAATCAGGAGCTGCGGGATGACCTCAACGCCATCAAGAAGAAGACCCGCGAGCGCACGGTGGCCCCCGAGGAGATGAAGGACTTCACATTTACCCTCTCGAATTTCGGCATGATGGCGGGCCGCTATGCGACGCCGGTCGTGGTGCCGCCCACCATCGCCATCCTGGGAGCCGGCGGCATCCGGCACGATGTGGTGCCGGTGCTGGGAGGCATCGAGACCCATCGCCGCATCCCGCTGTCCCTGAGCTTTGATCATCGCTGCGCGACCGGCGGGGAGGCCTGCCGTTTCCTGGCCGGCGTGATCGAGGATCTCCAGCGCGTCGATTAGGCCGCCGTCGCCCGGGGCTGCTCGGACTTTTCCGGGTCCTATCCGCAAAACGGTCGCCCGAGGCGCTAGAATTAGCGCACCGATCCGACACTCCGGCGAGTGCAGACCATGAGTTCAAAAGCGGCCGACCCGAGAAAGCGGGTCCTGGACGAGGTCATCAGCCTGGCATCGGAGATGGCGCCCGCCGATTGCCCCGTCGACGTGGACCTGTTCGTCAGCCTCTATTACGCCAACGTCTCAGTGGAAGACCTGCAGGCCAGGCAGGCCTCGGACCTGGCCGGCAGCGCCCTGCAGCACCTGGAATTCGCCATGCACCGCAAGCGGGCGCGTCCACTGGTGCGGATATTCAATCCCGATGACAAAACCCACGGCTGGCAATCGGAGCATACGGTCGTGGAGATCGTCAATGACGACATGCCCTTCCTGGTCGACTCCCTGGGCATGGTGATCAACGATTTCGATCTCTACATCCATGTGACTGTGCATCCGGTGCTGATCGTGCGCCGCGACCCGCAGGGGAAGCTGCTTGAGGTCCTGTCCTCGATCGAAGATGCCGGGGATGCCCAATACGAGTCCTTCATCCATCTGGAGGTGGACCGGGAAAGCGATCCCAAGGTATTCCGCGCCCTGGAATCGCGGGTCAAGAAATCGCTGAGCGACGTGCGGGGCGCGTTCGAGGACTGGTCGGCGATGCGGCGCAAGGCCCGGGACATCTGCCGCGACCTGGAGGAAAACCCGCCGCCCCTGGATCATATCGTCATCGATGAAGCCCAGGCGTTTCTGAACTGGATGGACGACGATCATTTCACCTTCCTCGGCTATCGGGAGTACGACCTGGTCAAGGGGACCGGCCTCGAGACCCTGAAAGCCAGACGCGGCACCGGTCTGGGCATCCTGCGCAGGTCAACCAAGTCCACCGTCGCGAGCAGCCGGGCCATGAGCCGCGCCATCCGCCGCCACGCTCGATCGAAGGATCTGTTGATCCTGACCAAGGCCAACGCGCGCTCCACCGTCCATCGGGTCGGCTATCTGGACTATGTGGGCGTCAAGGACTTCGATGATGCAGGCCGCGTGGTGGGCGAGAAGCGGTTCCTCGGTCTGTTCACGTCGGTCGCCTACAGCCGCAGTCCGCGCAGCATCCCGGTGCTGCGCCACAAAGTGCAGAAAGTGATGGCGCACTCGGGGCTGCGCCCGGGCAGTCACGGTGGCAAGGCCCTGCTCCATATCCTCGACAGCTTCCCCCGGGACGAGCTGTTCCAGGCCTCGGTGGAGGAACTGAGCCGGACCGCCTACGGTATCCTCAACCTGCAGGAGCGCCAGCAGGTCCGGATCTTCGTGCGTCGAGATGCCTTCCGTCGGTTTTTCTCCTGCCTGGTCTACGTCCCCCGCGATCGCTACAACACCCTGGTCCGGGAGCGGATCCAGGACATCCTCTCCGCGGCGCTTAACGGCACCCAGGTCGAATCCGAAGTGCAGATGTCCGAGTCCAAGCTGGCCCGGGTCCATTTCATCGTCCGCACCGATCCGGACAATCCGCCGCGGGTGCGTCTGGCAGCCCTGGAGAAAGCGATCTCCGAGGCCGTGCGCACCTGGCAGGACGGACTCCGTGACGCGCTGGTCGAACGCTTCGGCGAGCAGCAGGGCCTGCGTCTCTTCCGGCGGTACGGCGAGGTATTCCCCGCTGCCTACGTGGAGGACGTAACCGTCCGCGAGGCGACCTTCGACATCGAGCGGCTCGCCGCGGTCGAGGAATCACCGGAGCAGCTGCGCATGAGTCTGTACCGCCCGCCCTCTTTCCCGGAACAGCGGGTGCGATTCAAGACCTTCCATGCCGATGCGCCGCTGCCCATCTCCGACGTCCTTCCGATGCTGGAGAATCTCGGCCTCCGGGTGATCAGCGAACGGCCCTACCGGGTACGGTTGCGATCGGAACGGGAGGTCTGGGTACAGGACTTCGAGATGCTCCACCGGCAGGAGAAGCTGGTGCCGTCGGAAGTCAACGAGGCCTTCCAGCAGGCATTCGAGCAGGCCTGGTCGGGGACGACGGAGAATGACGGCTTCAACGGACTGATCCTGGGCGCCGGTCTCTCCTCGCGCCAGGTGTCGATGTTGCGCGCATTCTGCCGCTACATCCTTCAGACCGGATTGCCGTTCAGCCAGACCTACATGGAGCGGGTGCTGGGAGAGCATCCCGGCATCGCCCGTCTGCTGGTCGACAAGTTTGAAGCCCGCTTCGATCCCGCGCTGGATGACAAGCGGAGGAGGCGACTGGGTCTGAGCATCAGCCAGGCACTGGACCACGCAATGGACTCGGTCGCCACCCTGGATGCAGACCGCATCATCAGCGCCTTCCGCGAGATGATCCGCGCCACGCTGCGCACCAATTTCTTCCAGCCCGACACGACGGGCGAGCCGAAGCCCTACATCTCCCTGAAGCTGGATCCCGGCAAGATCCCGGACCTGCCGAAACCGAGGCCGATGTTCGAGGTCTTCGTCTATTCACCGAGAGTCGAGGGCGTGCATCTGCGCGGCGGCCCGGTCGCCCGCGGCGGGCTCCGCTGGTCGGACCGGCCCGAGGACTTCCGCACCGAGGTGCTGGGGCTGATGAAGGCACAGGCGGTCAAGAACACCCTCATCGTGCCGGTCGGAGCCAAAGGCGGGTTCGTCGCCAAGCGCCTGCCGGGCGGGGACCGGGAGCAGGTGATGCAGGAGGTGATCCACTGCTACACCATGTTTATCCGCGGCCTGCTGGATATCACGGACAACCTGGTCGAAGGCGAGCCCGTGTCGCCCCCGGATGTGCTCAGCGCCGATGACAGCGATCCTTATCTGGTGGTCGCCGCCGACAAGGGGACCGCCACTTTCTCCGACATCGCCAACGGGGTCTCCGCCGACTATGAGTTCTGGCTGGGCGACGCCTTCGCCTCGGGTGGTTCGGTCGGATATGACCACAAAGGCATGGGCATCACCGCCCGCGGCGCCTGGGAGTGCGTCAAGCGGCACTTCCGCGAGATCGGTCGGGATATACAGGACGAGGATTTCACGGTCGCCGGTATCGGCGACATGAGCGGCGACGTGTTCGGCAATGGCATGCTGCAATCGCGCCACACCCGCCTGCAGGCCGCCTTCAACCATCTGCACATCTTCCTCGATCCATCGCCGGATGCCGCCGCCAGTTTCCGCGAGCGCGAGCGTCTGTTTGCCCTGCCGCGCTCCGGCTGGGATGACTACGACCGGAAGCTGATCTCCAAAGGCGGCGGCGTGTTCTCCCGCGCAGAGAAGGTGATCAGGCTCAGCCCGGAAGCCCGGGCGATGCTGGGTGTCGAGGAGAGCAGCCTGACGCCAGACGATCTGATCCGGGCGATCCTGAGCATGCGCGTGGATCTGCTCTGGAACGGCGGCATCGGTACCTACGTCAAAGCCAGCACCGAGACCCATGCGGACGCCGGGGATCGCAACAACGACGGCGTCAGGGTCGACGGCAAGGATCTGCGCTGCAAGGTGCTCGGCGAGGGCGGCAATCTGGGATGCACGCAGCTCGGAAGGATCGAATTTGCTCGCCACGACGGCCGTCTGAATACGGACTTCATCGACAATTCCGCCGGCGTGGACTGCTCGGATCGGGAGGTCAACATCAAGATCCTGCTGAACATCGCCAGTCAGCAGACGGGCCTCACCGCCGGCCGGCGCAAGCGCCTGCTTGCCGACATGACGGATGAAGTGGCCACCCAGGTCTTGCGCAACAACTATCTGCAGAGCCAGGCCATCAGCCTGATGGAAGCGGGCGCGGTGGAGAGGATCCGGGAACACCAGTATCTGGTCCACGTGCTGGAGCGCAGCCGTATCCTGGACCGGGCGCTGGAGTTCCTGCCGGATGACGAGGAGATCACTCAGCGCCGGAATTCCGGACGCGGCCTGACCCGGCCGGAACTGGCGGTGCTGGTGAGCTACGGCAAGATGAGTCTGTATGCAGACATTATCGCCTCGGATGTGCCGGAGGACCCCTATCTCAGCCACGAATTGATCAGTTACTTCCCAGAGCCCCTGCAGCGGCGCTACCGCCAGCTGATGGGCGATCACCGGCTGGCCCGCGAGATCATCGCCACCCAGGTGACCAACAGCCTGGTCAACCGCATGGGCCCGGTGTTCGCCTACCGCGCCCGGGACGAGACCGGTGCCGACGTGGCCTCCGTCGCGCGCGCCTATTCGATCGCGCGCGAGGTGTTCGATGTGCGCTCCCTGTGGGCTTCGATCGAGGAACTGGACAATCGGATCCACGCCAATGCCCAGTACTCGATGATGAACCGGACCACCCGGCTGCTCAAACACGGCACCCACTGGCTGCTGGATCGACCGAACCAGGTGGAGGACATCGAGGCCTCCGTCAAGCGCTTTGCCAGCCAGGCGGGCCGGCTCTCCGAGAACCTGTCCGATTTCCTCGTCGGCCGCGAGTTGCGGCGTTTCAGCGAGGCATTCAACCTGTACAAGGACCTGGGGACGCCGGACGCCATCGCCCATCGCATGGCAGGCTTGCATGCGATGCACTCGGCGCTGGATATCATCGAAGTCGCCCAGGACACGAAAGCGACACCGGCATCCGCTGCCCACATCTATTTCCTGCTCGGTCAGGAGCTGCGCATCGACTGGCTCCGGGACCGGGTCGAGCAGCTGTCCGTGGAAGGACGCTGGCAGGCGATGGCGCGCAACAGCATGCGTGAGAACCTGTATCATCTCCAGGGGCTGCTGACGCGGCTGGTGATCAAGGCCGGCCGGCGCCGGGCCCCGGAAGCGGCGGTCGGAGCATGGATCGAGGCTCACAAGGAGAGAGTCGATCATGTGCTGACCACCGCCAGCGAAATGACCGCGACGGGCGCCAAGGACTTCCCGACCCTGTCGGTGGCCATGCAGGAAATCCGCCGCCTCACGCAACTCTGAAAACCGTCCAGGAACCCGACTTATGTCCCAGGAACCACTCATCGCCGTCTTTGTCGATTTCGAGAATCTGGCTATCGGCGTGCAGGACATGAAGAACGCCGCCAAATTCGACGTGCAGCTGGTCCTGAAACGCCTGCTGGAGAAAGGACGTATCGTATTCAAGCGCTCCTACTGTGACTGGAGCAACTACCGCGAGTACGTCAAGGAGTTTCATGCCAACGGGGTCGAGATGATCGACATCCCGCAGACACGCATGGGCGGCAAGAACAGCGCCGATATCCACATGGTGGTCGACGCCATCGACCTCTGCTACGCGAAACAGCACATCGACATATTCGCCTTGTTGTCCGGCGACAGCGACTTCTCGCCGCTGGTCTCGAAACTCAAGGAGAACAACAAGCGGGTCATCGGTTGTGGCGTAAAGAGCTCCACCTCGGACCTCCTCATCGCGGGCTGTGACGAATTCATCTATTACGACGATCTGGCCCGGGTGGCCAGTCGCAGCAGTCGCAGCCGGGCCCGGGGCAAGCCCAGGGATCGCAAGACCGAAGCCATGGACCGGCTGGTGGAGATCGTGGGATCGCTCAGCGATGATTACGATCAGCTCTGGGGCTCCATGGTCAAGCAGACCATCAAGCGCGTGTATCCCGGATTCAGCGAGAATTACTATGGTTACGGCAGCTTCTCGGAGCTGCTGAAAGACTGTGAGTCCAATGGCCGGATCCGGCTGGAATACGACCGGCAGCGAGGTAATTATCTGGTCAGCCTGGCGGAGGGCAAGAGCGCCTCAGGCTGAGAGCTTGCCGGGTTTTCCAGCGGCCGATGCCGGACCGGGAGAACCTTTATCTGAATTTCTGTGAACGGGAGTAGAACATGTCGACCAAGCTGGTGCTGTTGCGCCACGGACAAAGCGATTGGAATCTGAAGAACCTGTTTACCGGCTGGACGGACGTCGATCTGACCGAGAAGGGCCGCGAGGAAGGGCGCGAGGCGGCCCGGCTGCTCGCCGCAGAGGGGCTGGAATTCGATGTGGCATTCACTTCGGTGCTCAAGCGTGCCATCCGCACCTTGTGGATCGTGATGGACGGGATGGACCGGATGTGGGTGCCAGTGACGCGGGCCTGGGAACTCAACGAGCGCCACTACGGCGCGTTGCAGGGTCTGGACAAGAAGGAGACCGTGGCGAAACACGGCGCCGATCAGGTCCAGATCTGGCGCCGCAGTTATGCCACGCCACCACCACCGCTGGCATCCGACGATCCCCGTCATCCATCCAATGATCCGCGTTATGCGGGCGTCGATCCGGCGCGCCTGCCAGCTACCGAATCATTGAAAGACACCCTGGCGAGGGTGCAGCCCTATTGGGACGAGAACATCGTGCCGTGGATCCGGCAGGGCAAGACGGTACTGATCGCCGCCCATGGCAACAGCCTCAGGGCGCTGGTGAAGATGCTGGACGGCATGTCCGAAGAGGACATCGTCGGCTTCAACATCCCCACCGGCATCCCCCTGGTCTACGAACTGGACCAGGACCTGAAATCTCTGGGCCGGGAATTTTTGGGGGATCCGGAAGCCGTGGCGGCTGCGGCGCAGGCAGTGGCGAATCAGACCGGCACGCATTAAGGCGCCCCGTCGAAACGCCAGGGAAACGGGGCGCTCACGATAGAGCGCCCCCTGGTTTTGCCGGACGGACCCGAGGTCAGACAGGCTGAGTTCGTATCGAGAGCGTGGTCTACTCGGTGACCGCCTCGGCGAAGCCACATTCGATGGTGACACCGGTTCCACAACCGGTCCGGTCCTGGCCGGCCGTGTCTTTGTAGGTCACCCGCAGTCGCGCGTAGCGCGCCTCCGAGTCGCTGCTGTTCTCGATCTCCACCGACAATTCCTGCCAATCCTGGTGCTTCTTCCGATGGAACCGGACGATGCGGGCGTTATCGATCTTGCATTTCTTTGAGTTGATATTGCAGGTCGACCATTTGCCTTCTTGATCGCCCAAGTTGTCCCGGTCCACGAACACCTCGACCTTCGGGATCTCGGCCGCCCTGGGCAGCTTGACGCCGACGCGCATCACTGTCGGCGCACCCTTGGCAGCGGGCACTTCCGCCGTGTACTCCCGGACCTCGAAAGTCTTGCTGTAGCCGACCCATGCGTTGGCGCTCAACGGCAGCATGAAGGCGGCGGCGACCAGCAGGAGCGAATTCTTTTGCATGGTCTCTCTCCCAGGGGACAGAAGTCCCTCGTGCCAATATGATCCCTGTATATTTGGACGC
>JASFJM010000019.1:0-18237 GCA_050122055.1 Gammaproteobacteria bacterium
GTCATCGATGCGCTCATAGCTTACGCCTGTCATCGTCTCTACGCCTCGCGCCTTGATGGCGCTGCGATGGATCCAGCCCGTGGTCTTGCCCAATCCCGCACCGGGCTTCGACTTCTTGCGCTGCAGCAGGAAGATCTGCCGCGGCGACGGCCGGGGCTGTGCCTTGATCCCTTCGACGCCGCCGCGTGCCTCAAGGTTCAGATCGATGCCCCATTCCCGGCTGAATGGTTCCACTGCCGGCGCGCCATCTGCGTGGGACAGGAATTCGGTCATGTCGAAACCGATGCCCCCGGCGCCGATGATGGCGACCCTGGCACCGACCGGCCGCCCTCCCAGGAGCACGTCCACGTAAGACAGGACCTTGGGATGATCGATCCCCTCGATGCCGGGCCGCCGCGGTACCACTCCGGTGGCGAGCACCACATGATCGAACCCTCCGGCGGCCAGCTCCTCGGCGCTCGCCCGGTGACCGAGGTGCAGATCCACGCCGGTCAACTCGAGCTGGCGCGAAAAATAACGCAGGGTCTCGTGGAACTCCTCTTTGCCTGGGATCCGCTTGGCCATGTTGAACTGGCCACCCACGGCCGGCGCGGCCTCGTAAAGAACGACCTGGTGCCCGCGGCCGGCCGCCACGCTCGCGCAGGCCAGACCGGCGGGACCGGCGCCGACCACGGCCAGCCGGCGCGGCTGCTCTGCCGGCGGATAATTCAGTTCGGTCTCGTGACAGGCGCGCGGATTCACCAGGCAGGACGCGGTCTGCCCCTTGAAGGCGTGATCCAGACAGGCCTGGTTGCAGGCGATGCAGACGTTGATCTCGTCCTCGCGACCCTGCATCGCCTTCAAGGGGAATTCGGCGTCCGCCAGGAAAGGTCTGGCCATGCTGACCATGTCCGCGTCGCCCCGGGCCAGCACGTCCTCGGCCACGGCCGGCGTATTGATGCGATTCGTGGTGATCAGCGGAATCGAGACCTTGCCCATCAGCCGGCGGGTGACCCAGCTGAAGCCCGCTCGCGGCACCATAGTGGCGATAGTCGGGATGCGTGCCTCGTGCCAGCCGATACCGGTGTTGATCACGTCCGCGCCGGCAGACTCGATCTCCCGGGCCAGGGTCTCGATCTCGTCCCAAGACGAGCCGTCGTCCACCAGATCCAGCATGGACAGCCGGTAGATGAGGATGAAATCCGTGCCCACCGCTTCCCGGGTCCGGCGCACGATCTCGATCGGCAGCCGGCTGCGGGCAGCAAAATCCCCGCCCCACACGTCGCGTCGATGATTGGTCCGGGTCACCAGGAACTGGTTGATGAAATAGCCCTCGGATCCCATGATCTCGACGCCGTCGTAGCCCGCTTCCCGGGCCAGCGAGGCGCAGCGGACGAAGTCGCGGATCTGTTTCTCGACGCCCCTCTCGCTCAGCGCTCTGGGTTTGAACGGGGTGATCGGCGACTTGATGGCTGACGGCGCCACCGTAAGGGGGTGATATCCGTAGCGGCCGGCATGCAGGATCTGCATGCAGATCTTGCCCTGCTCTTTGTGGACCGCTTCCGTGATCAGGCGGTGGCGGGCGACTTCACCGCGACGGCTGAGCTTGCCGGCGAATGGCGCTACCCAGCCGGCCCGGTTCGGGGCGATACCCCCGGTCACCATCAGGCCCACGCCGCCGCGCGCCCGCTCTGCGAAGTAGGCGGCCAGCCGCGGATAGTCCCGGGCCTTGTCCTCGAGACCGGTGTGCATGGATCCCATCAGCATCCGGTTGCGCAGGGTGGTAAAGCCGAGGTCCAATGGCGCCATCAAATGGGGATATTTTTCGTCGCTCACGCTCGGGTCCTCTCAGGGCCTGCCGGGACTATACGGCATGCCACCGCAGCGCAACAAACGGCCGACGAGACCCGGACAACGCGGGAATTGTGATCGCCGGCCGGTCTATAATGATTTTTTGTCCGGCGACCGCGGGAGCGCTCGCCGACGCCGCCGAGCCACGGGTCAAGCACGCCATGCCGAGTCTGTCCTTCTATGACTACGCGTTCCTCGTCACCGAGACCGCGGATAGCCCCAAACACGTTGCCGGGCTGCAGGTATTCCGGCCGCCGTCGGATTACGACGGCGACTACGTGGCCGATCTGGTGGCCGCGCTCCGTCAAAGACCGCCGGGCCCGCCGTTCGACATGCGGCTGGAGGGTTCCCTGCTGGGTATCCCGAGCTGGGTCAAGGATGAGCACTTTGACCTGGATTACCATCTCCGACAGACCCGCCTGCCGGCCCCGGGCAGTCGCCAGCAGCTCATGGATGTGGTTGCCCGGCTGCACTCGATGCTGCTGGACAGGGCGCGGCCGCTGTGGGAGATGCACGTTATCGAGGGGCTCGATGACGGCTGTTTCGCGCTCTACAGCAAGATCCATCACGCCTATTGCGACGGTGCCACTCTTGTGCGGCTGATGTTGAGCACGCTGAACAGGACGCCGGAGGACCGCAATCTCCGGGCCAGCTGGGAACCGATGGAGAAGCCCCACTATCGCAAGGAGCAGCGTGGGTGGACGGCGCGATTCGAGCAAAGCGTCGACCAGCTCAAGCGCGGAGCGGCGACCGCCATCGAGCTCTCGGGCCTGGCCGGCCGCATGGCGCTACAGCGTCTCGGTGCCCAATCCGGACGGTTGCCGGTACCGTTCACGGCGCCGCGCACCAAGCTCAACGCCACCGTGACCCGCGCTCGCCGTGCCGCCATCGGTGATCTTCCGATGGACGGGATCAAACGCCTGTGCGAGCAGACCGACACGACCATCAACGACGTGCTGGTCACGATCTGCGACATCGCTTTGACCCGTTATCTCCGTCAGCACGACGACCGGCCCAAGGGTCCGCTGGTTGCGCAGATGCCGGTCTCGCTGCGCCGTGACGGCAACGAAGAGATGGGCAACCAGATCGCGATCATGCCGGTGACCCTGGGGCGCGCCTCCCACGATCCCCTGCGGCGTCTTCACGAGGTCAGCCGCTCCTGCGCCGAGGTCAAAGAAGAGGCCGTAACCCTGGGCCGGGATACCGTCTCCATCTATACGCTGATGATCCAGGGCGTGGCCCAGGCCGGTGAATTTCTCGGCATGAACGAGACCCTGCCGCCGCTCGGGAATATCCTGATCTCCAATGTGCCGGGGCCCCGTTTCCCGCTTTATCTGTGGGGAGCAAAGCTGATCAGTTCTTACCCCTTGTCGGCCATCCCGCCGGGGCTGGCGATGAATATCACCCTGTTCAGCTACGACGGCAAATTCGATATCGGCATGATCGCGGGGCACGACGCCATCCCTGATATCGAGGCCCTGCCCGGTTTTATGGCGGACGCGTTCGCTGCACTGAGTGCCGCGGCTGCGCGGCGGCAGTCCCGTGGCGGCAAGGCCCGGCAAGGTCGCAAGCGTGCCCGTAGCAAGAAGCCCGGATCCGGCTCGTCCAAGCGTCGCGCCGCGACAGCGGGCAAGCCCAAGCGGCGGTCAAAATCGAAGACCGGGAAGATCGCCACCGGATCGGCCGGCAACGGCGCGGGCAAACGCAAAGCGAAGCCGGCGACTTCGGCTGCCAGCCGCCGACGTCAGGCCGCGGCCAGGGCGGTCAAGGTCGCGGCCCACGGTCCGGACCGGGCGGATCCGGAGCCGGGTGCCTGATCTCTGATGGGTGTCCGGTACCCAGGCTCCGCCGCGTTCCTCTGACTGCAAGGATCCCGTCACCGGTGCAGCTCATCGACATCGGCGTCAATCTCGCCCACGACAGTTTCGATCATGACCGCGCCGCGGTGATCGACCGGGCCCGGGCGGCCGGCGTTACCGGCATGGTGATCACCGGCAGCTGCAGGGCATCCAGCCACCGGGCCCTCGAACTGGCGCGGGAACATTCTGACTCTTTCGCCGCCACGGCCGGCGTCCATCCCCATCATGCGAGCGACTTCACCGACGCCGACGCCGGCTGGATCCGGGCCCTGGCGGCGGAACCCCAGGTCAAGGCCGTCGGCGAATGCGGCCTCGATTTCTTCCGCAATTTCTCGCCCCCGGATGATCAGGAGCGCGCGTTCCATGCCCAGCTGGAATTGGCCGGCGAATTGCAGATGCCGGTGTTCCTCCATCAGCGTGATGCCCACGAACGCTTCTGCGCGATCCTGCGCGAGCATATCGAGGGGATCCCGCGTGGCGTTGCCCATTGTTTTACCGGCGATCATCGCGAGCTGGAGGACTATCTGGGCCTGGGTTTGTCCATCGGCATCACCGGCTGGATCTGCGACGAGCGCCGCGGTGGGCATCTGAAATCTCTGATCCCCGACATCCCGCCGGATCGACTCATGCTGGAGACCGATGCGCCGTATTTATTGCCGAGGGACCTGAATCCCAAGCCACGTACACGCCGCAACGAGCCCTGTCATCTGGCGCACATCCTTGGCGTCGTCGCGGCGGCCGCGGACCGCGACCCGGACCTGCTCGCGGCAGAGACCAGCGCCAATGCCCGGTTGTTTTTCGGACTACCGGCACCCGGATAGTCGGAGTCCTGATCGTCAATGACTGACCAGACCCTCTATCATTTCGTGCTGCCCGTTGTCGAGGCGGTGGCCGCATTCCTGATCGGCCGTTTTTGCCTGAAACGCGCACATCTGTCGCGAAGTCACGTCATGTGGTGCCTGGGCGTGGCACTCTGCGGCGGGGCTGTGCTCTCAGGTCTCGCGTTGGTGTGGCTCTACGCCGAGTACGCCGGCACCTATAGTTTCGGCAAGATGATCATCCTCTTTGCTCCCGCTGTGTCAGCGGCTGTCGTCGCGGCAGGCTCACTGCTGATCTATGCAGGATTGACCCTGTGGGGATATCGGCGGCCAGCCTTCTTCGGGCGATTTCGCGCCACGCCTGGCAAACCCGCGACCGTCTTCTCCATAGCCGTGCTCGCCCTGGCCGCGGTCATGGCGGGCCATCTGATTTTGCCGGCACTGATGCTCTTGCCATACACATCACTGGTGGCGGAAGGGCGCGCGAATGTGGCGCCCGAGGCCTCTGTCTTCACCGTGTATGGCCATAGTTATTTCACCGGCGATCGCGACCGCATCATCGTTCTGGACAGCCACCAATGGCCTGAGTACACCCCGGTCTTCCGACCGACATTGGATTGGCGTGGCAGAGTCGTGCTCGATGTGCGGCACTCCGCTACCGAAGGGCGCACGGAGGGCAGCAACACCTATTACCTGCCGTTTGAGGCGTCCCGCTACGTGCTGAACCACGGTCAACCTGTTCGAGTGAATCCGCATTCTGCGCCGCGATCAGAGGATTCGCCGGCTGACCAGCAGGCAAAGCGTTGAGGGCAAACTCTCGAAACACTATTAGTTATACCGGATAAGTTATTGATTGTAAGTTGGTTGGGTTGAAGTCTCGATCTCTCTGCCTGACATCGGCGAGCCATTGCTCTGTCGGCCCCGTCCCGCGAGAATGAAAAACACCCGCAATTGACACGAGGGATACGCCATGAACCCCGCCCGGATTGCCGCCTTTGTCGATCAGACCTGGGACGAGAGCATCGTCCCGGAGCTATGCGAATACGTCCGGATTCCAAACAAGTCGCCGCTGTTCGACCCGGATTGGCAGGAACGGGGCCACATGGACGAAGCCGTCGCCCTGATGGAGCGATGGTGCCGGGCCCGGCCCCTCGCCGGGATGACCGTGGAAGTCGTTCGGCTGGAGGGTCGCACACCCCTGCTATTCATCGTCGTAGAGGGCTCTAAGGACGACACGGTCCTGTTGTACGGGCACCTGGACAAACAGCCGGAGTTCACCGGCTGGGACGAGGATCTGGATCCCTGGGTCCCAAAGCTGCGCGACGGCAAGCTCTATGGCCGCGGCGGTGCCGACGACGGCTACGCCGTGTTCGGGTCCCTGGCCGCCATCCAAGCACTGCAGGAACAGGGCCTGCCCCACGGCCGCTGTGTGATCCTGATCGAGGCCTGTGAGGAATCGGGCAGCTACGACTTGCCCTATTACATCGATGCCCTGTCCGAGCGTATCGGTCATCCCAGCCTGGTAGTGTGTCTCGATGCCGAGTGCGGCAACTACGACCAGCTCTGGTGCACCACTTCTCTGCGCGGCAACGTCATCGGCACCCTCAGCGTCGAGGTGCTGACCGAGGGCGTCCATTCCGGCGGCGCCAGTGGCATCGTGCCCTCGTCATTCCGCATCGCCCGTGCGCTCCTGAGTCGGATCGAGGACCAGGACAGTGGCGAGATTTCGCTACCGGCGCTCAATGCCGAAATCCCTGACCAGCGGATCGAACAGGCCCGCGCGGCTGCGGGGGTACTCGGTAATTCGGTGTTCGAACGATTCGCCTGGGCCGGGGACACCACTCCCCTCAGCCGGGAGCCGGTCGAGCTGTTACTCAACAACACCTGGCGCCCCAGCCTCTGCGTCACCGGGGCCGGGCATATCCCCGATCTGGGTAATGCCGGCAACGTCCTGCGGCCGGCCACGTCGCTCAAGTTGTCGTTCCGGGTGCCACCGACGCTGGACGCAGAGGTCGCGGGCAAAGCGATCAAGACCGTGCTGGAGGCCGAACCGCCCTACGGCAGCCGGGTCCGGTTCGAGCTGGAGTCGGCGATGACCGGCTGGGACGCCCCACCGGTCGCGCCATGGCTGGAGCAATCCATGCATGATGCCTCGCAGGCGTTCTTCGACGCACCGGCGATGTATATGGGCACCGGTGGCAGTATCCCCTTCATGGGCATGCTCGGTCAGCGTTTCCCCGGCGTGCAGTTCCTGATTACCGGCGTGCTCGGTCCGAAATCGAACGCCCACGGCCCCAACGAGTTTCTGCACATCGCCACCGGCAAGCGGGTCACTGCCTGCGTCGCGCGGGTGCTGGCCGATCACTGTCGTCGGGGCGAGGGCCGGGACGCGGCATAGAGCCCCCGGTCATTGTGGCGGGTGAGGTCTGGTGACCTCCGCCAGCCGTTCCCAGCCGGTCTGGAATGCGTCCAGGGCTTTGCCTCCGTCTCCGGGGTCGGCGAACTCGGCTTCCAGATCGCTCAGGGTGCTGACCCGATCCATCGCGCCGCCGGGGAACTCCACCTGTCCGACGAATACGACGCGCCCGAAGACCGGGACCGGATGAACCAGGCGCTCCACCGCCTGGACTCTGGCCGCCAGCGGCTCCAGAGGGTTGCGGAACGCGAAGCGGCGCTGACCGGACATTACCTTCCATTCCTCAAGGCGCGGGCCGCCGAACACGGCGCCGTCGGCGTTCCGCAGGTCGACCACCAGCGCGCCGTGGGCGGTCAGCATCACGTGCTCCAGGTGGATTTCGCCGTCCAGGCCGTCCTCGACCAACACGTCTTTCAAGCGTTGACGGCTGATGCGACGGAACACACTCTCCGGGCGGGCCCGGAGACGCAGGCGAAGCCGCCACAGCAGATAGACCAGCAGCCCGATGCCGAGGGCGCCGAGTAAACCGGCGATGGCCTGCTGTGTCGTGATCGATTCCATAAAGGGTCCCGAGGGCCGGTCGACGGCCGGCGGGCGGCCGGTGGTCGCCCTGGCTGGCGGGGATTGTAGCGGGCTGGCGCGGCCACGTCAGGGGTCAGGAGCGCTCAGACGCCGGACCCGCCGGGATTGGCGGAAACTGTCGGCGGTAAAGATCGCCAGACCGGTCCAGATACAGCCGAACGTCACCGCGTGGGCGCGGGTGAACGGTTCGCCATAGACGAACACCGCCAGCAGAAAACTCAGAGTCGGACCGAGATACTGAAAAAGCCCCAGCACCGTCAGGGGCAGACGGCGTGCCGCCTGGGTGAACCAGAGCAGCGGCAGCATGGTCACCGGGCCCGCCGCCACCAGCAGCAGCGACAGGTCCGCCCCCCCGGTGAGAAATGCGCCCTGACCGCTCGAGCCCAGCCAGAGGATCGCCCCCAGTGCCACCGGGAAGAGGAATGCGGTCTCCATGAACAGCCCGCCCAGCACTGGCACGTCGGTGCGCTTGCGGAGCAGACCGTAGAGGCCGAAGCTGAAGGCCAGGACCAGCGCGATCCACGGCAGCCGGCCCAGGCTGACGGCGAGGTTGGCGGTGCCGATCGCCGCAAGCAGCACCGCGGCGACGCGGGCCCGGTTGAGACGCTCGCCCAGCAGCGTCATGCCGAACAGCACATTGACCAGCGGATTGATGTAGTAGCCGAGACTCGAGTCCAGCACGCGGTCAGTGTCCACCGCATAGATGAAGACCAGCCAGTTGGTGGAGACCAGGATCGCGGTCAGTAACAGGGTTGCGAGCATCCGCGGCGATTGCAGCACTGGCACCAGCCGCCGCCAGTCGCGACGCCAGCTCAGCAGCAGCGCGCCCATGACCACGGTCCAGACGATCCGGTGGGCCAGCACATCGGCCGGCAGCACCCCGTCCAGCCATTTGTAATAGATCGGCACCACGCCCCAGAAACCGAATGCGGCCAGCGCATATCCCGCGCCGGAACGGAAGCGAGCGGGGTCCTCCCTCAAGCGGAGGAAGCGCCGGCGGCCGGGGCGACGATCCGGGCACCCGGTGCGTCGATCGCCGACACCCAGTGTTCTGATTTGACGCCAGCGTCGGCGAAGGCGGTGGTCATCACCCGGGCGACCTCGGCCGCCGCATCCTGATGACACCAGGCGAATACGCTGGGTCCGCTGCCGGAGATGGACGCACCCAGGGCCCCTGCGGCCATGGCAGCGGTTTTTACGGCCCGGAAACCGGTTATCAGTGACTGGCGCTGGGGCTCGATCACTACATCCCGGAGACAACGGCCGATCTGTTCGACGTCGCCGCGCATACAGCCCGCCACGAAGCCCGCAAGATGCTGGGCATGCTCCACATGTCTTGCCAGCGGTACGGTGGCATCGAGCATGGCGCGGGCATCGCGGGTATGGATCCGCAACGCCGGGTGGACCAGCACACAGCGCAGCCCGGCCGGCACCGGCAGACGGGTGAGATGGGCCGGATCGCCCTCCTCGCACAGCACCAGCCCGCCGATCAGACTCGGAGCCAGGTTGTCCAGATGACCGGCACCGCTGGCCACGGTCTCACCCAGCGCGGCGTAGGCCAGCTGTTGTTCCGGGTTCAGATCGAGCTGCCACAGGAAATTAGCCGCCACCACGGAGGCGACGGCCGAGGCCGCCGAGCCCCCCATCCCCGAGCCCATGGGGATGCCCTTGTCCACGCTGACGATCACGCCCTCGTCGATGGCGTAGTCACGGCACAGAGACATGAGCGGCTTGAGAGCCGTGTTGGAAGCCGGATCGGACGGTAATGTGTCGACCGTCCCGGTCACCGCTCCCAGACGGATGCCGGGCCCATCGGCGACCTGCAGCCGGACCGTGTCCCCGACGCCATCGAGGGCGTGGCCCAGGACATCGAAGCCGACTCCGACGTTGCCGACGGAGGCGGGAGCGAAGGCGGTGACGGCCGTTGTGCTGCTCATGATTGGCTGCTCTGGCACCCGAGCCGGCCTGGGCAGCCGCGGGCGGACTTCGCTCCTGTCGGGTGATTGTGACCGCCGGCGGAGCCCGGATCAGTTCCTGGCCCGCCCGGAGGCCGCGTAACCATAGCCAGCCCCCGGGACCGGCGCAACCCGTCCCGCGACCCGTCCCTAATAGGCCCTGGCTCGCAGAAATTGTCATCCGTGCGCGCTATCATTGGAGGTCAACACTGATCCGTCAGCTGCGCAAGACATACTTGAAAGACATTAGGGAGTCCGCCGTGAGCATCGATACAACGCCAAAAACCCCTCGGTCCGCGTCCCCGGACGAGATGACGGCGACCGGCAGCGTGCCGGAGAGTTTCGACCTGGACAGCCCGGAATGGTATCTGAACCGGGAGCTCACGTGGCTGGAGTTCAATCGCCGTGTGCTGCACGAAGCCGAGGATAAACGCAACGCACTGCTCGAGCGGGTCAAATTCCTGGCCATCATGAGCTCGAATCTGGACGAGTTCTTTATGAAGCGCATCGGCGGCCTTAAACAGCAGGTCGGTGCGGGGGTCCATGATTTGTCCGCCGACGGGCGTTCGCCGGTCGAGCAGATCTCAGCCTGCCACGAGATGGTCGCAGAGATGAAAAGCGATCAGCGCCGGCTCGCGCGATTGCTCAGGGGGGAACTTGCGGAGAATGGCGTCCGCATCAGCCGTTACGAAGAGCTGGATGCCAAAGAGCAGGCCCGGATGCGGGACTACTATATGCAGAACATTTACCCGCTGGTGACGCCGATCGTGATGGATCCGGCCCATCCCTTCCCCTTTATCTCCAATCTGTCACTGAATCTGCTGGTGACCATCGTCCGTCCGGATGGCAAGGGCACCGCTCTGGCCCGGATCAAGGTGCCGCTGGGTTCCGGCGTGC
The DNA here is from genome assembly GCA_050122055.1 of Gammaproteobacteria bacterium. GTDB lineage: Bacteria > Pseudomonadota > Gammaproteobacteria > Steroidobacterales > XN24 > CAMYOC01. The sequence continues at coordinate 10,358 of JASFJM010000019.1, forward strand.
GCCGTTTCCTTACGGTGGACGAGGAGGCTCATTTCGTACCCCTTGAGGACGTCATCGCCCATAACCTGGATCTGTTATTCCCGGGCATGAAGATCGAGAGCTGGGATCTGTTCCGGGTGACGCGCAATGCCATCACCGAGCGTTCAGAGGAACAGGCCAACGACCTTCTGGAGCTGATCGAATCCGAGCTGCGGGACCGCAAGTTCGCCCCGGTGGTCAGGCTCGAGGTCTCGCCGGGCATGCCCAAGGTCCATCGCGGTATGCTCGCCGCCGAACTCGGCCTGAACGAGGACGAGGACGTCTTCGAAGTCGATGGCCTGATGCAGAAGCGGGATCTGTTCCAGATCGCCGGCATCGACCGACCGGATCTTCACGATGCGGCTCATCATCCGGTGGACAACGCCCGCATCGCCGGAGAGCCTAACCTGTTCCACTTTATCCGCAACGAAGGTCCCGTCCTGCTGCAGCACCCCTACGAGTCCTTCGCCACCTCGGTCGAGCGTTTCGTGCGCGAAGCCAGCCTGGATCCGAAGGTGCTGGCGATCAAGATGACGCTGTACCGGACCGCCGAAAAGTCGCGCATCGTCGACTATCTCCTGGACGCAGCTCACAACGGCAAGCAGGTGGCGGTCGCGGTAGAACTCAAGGCTCGCTTCGACGAGTCCGCCAACATCCATTGGGCCAACCGTATGGAGCAGCATGGCATCCATGTCTCCTACGGTGTGGTCGGGCTGAAGACCCATAGCAAGGTGGTCTTCGTGCTCCGGCAGGACTATGACGGGCTGCGCCGCTATGCTCACCTCGGCACCGGCAACTATCACTCCGGGACGGCGAGGATCTACAGCGATCTGGGCATGCTGACCTGCGATCCGGTGATCGGTGACGATCTCACTGAGCTGTTCAATTTCCTGACCACCGGGTTCGTGCCCAATCGTGACTACGAGAAACTGCTGCCGGCGCCCAAGCATCTGAAGAAGGCTCTGCTGGAGCGCATAGAACGGGAGATCGCGAAGCACGGGCCGAAGAATCCCGGCCACATCCAGTTCAAGGTCAACGCGCTGGAAGACCTGGATGTGACCAAGGCTCTGTATCGGGCATCCCAGGCCGGCGTCCGGGTCGAACTCATCGTCCGCGACACCTGCCGGCTGAGGCCGGGCATCCCCGGCTTGTCCGAAAACGTCAGTGTCATCAGCATCGTCGGCCGGTTCCTCGAGCACACGCGCATCTTTTACTTCCGGAACGGCGGCGAGGAAGAATATTTCATAGGCTCTGCCGATCTGATGAAGCGCAATCTCGAGAGCCGGGTGGAGATCGTCACGCCGGTAGAGGCGCCGCCTTTACGCAAGCTGTTGAGGGAGATCCTCGACGTCCAACTTGCGGACCAGCGCTGTGCCTGGGACATGCAGCCGGATGGGGCGTATGTCCAGCGCAAGCCCCGGACCAGGGCCCAGCAGGCCAGCTCTCAGGACAAACTGATCCTGGCGGCGGAGCGGCGTCTGAAGCAGGCCAGCAAGCTGGGTAAAAAGATCCGGTCGAAGAGACGCAAGCCTGCCGCAGCCCGGAAATAGCTCGCAACGGGACGAGACCGCCCCGTCATCGGGGATCCGGGTGCCGCGTGGGCGTCACGACTGCCCGTCGACCCGATCAGCCCGAGGGCCGGCGCCGCGAGCACTCAGGAAGCGCGGTTCTCGCGGCTCATTTCCTGCAGCGCCAGCAACACGTCCCGGACGGTGATCCGGCCGACGATCCGATTGTGTTTCATCACCGGGAATCCGCGGCGGTAATATTCTCTGTCTTCGACGAACATCCTGGCTACATGCATGATGCTGTCGTCCACGTCCACGGTCTTTATCTGCGTATTCATGATGTCGGCGACGTGCCCGCCGCCTGAACCATGATAGGCGCCATGGAGTCCGGCCCTGAGGCCGTCCACCTCGGACAGCACGCCGACCAGATTGCCCAGCTTGTCGACCACGAACCCGCTGGTTGCGTGCCGGTCCAAAATCTGTCCCACCGCCTCCAGCACGTCCATGTCCGGCAGGAAGGTGAGGAAGCGCTTGCTCATGTAGTCGCGTGCTTTATGGGACACTGATCTTTCTCTCGGCGTATCGGGACGCCGACTCGCCGCCACGCTGCGCGGCGGCCATCCGCGCCCGCCGGGCCGGGCAGGGACGCCGGCAGGCACCGCCGCAGTCGGATTCGACGCCGGATAGCTGATTGAGCCCGCCGCAGCTGCCCTGGATCCGGCGCCCACTCAGCAATAGCCCCAAAGCCAGACCGAGCACGGCCAGAGAGAAAATCACGAAACTCAGCAATACGGTGGTCATGGCCGATCTATCTCCTCGTCAGCCGCCGAAGTCGTCCAGCAGGATATTCTCGCGCTCGACGCCCAGGTTGCCGAGCGTCTCCAGCACCGCCTTGGTCATCATCGGCGGCCCGCAGATATAGTACTCGCAGTCTTCCGGCGCCTTGTGGCCCTTGAGGTAATTCTCATACAGGACCTCGTGGATAAAGCCCGTGCAGCCCTGCCAATCGTCCTCGGGCAGAGGATCGGAAAGGGCCACGTGCCACTCGAAGTTGTCGTGCTCCGCGGCCAGACCATCGAAGTCTTCAGTGTAGAACATCTCGCGTTTGCTGCGGGCCCCGTACCAGTAGGTCATCTTCCGCTTGCTGTGCAGGCGTTTGAGCTGGTCGAAGATATGGGCGCGCATCGGCGCCATGCCGGCACCGCCGCCGATGAAGACCATCTCCGCATCCGTGTCCTTGGCGAAGAACTCGCCGTAAGGTCCGGACACCCATACCTTATCTCCGGGCCGCAGCCCGAAGATATACGAGGACATGATGCCCGGCGGTGCTTCCGGCTTGTTCGGCGGCGGTGTAGCGACACGCACGTTGAGCATGACGATGCCTTTCTCCTGGGGATAGTTCGCCATCGAATACGCGCGGGTCACTGTCTCGTCGCATCTGGCCGTGTAGCGGAACAGATTGAACCGCTCCCAGTCATCCCGGAAGCGCTCGGGGATATCGAAGTCCGAGTACTTCTTCTGATATGGAGGGGACTCGATCTGGATATATCCCCCGGCCCGGAAATTGAGGTCGACCCCTTCCGGCAGCTCCAGCGTCAACTCCTTGATGAAGGTCGCGACGCTGCGGTTCGATCGCACCGTGCACTCCATCCGCTGGACCCCGAACACCTCGCGGGGCACCTCTATCTTCAAGTCCTGCTTCACCGCCACCTGGCAGGACAGGCGGTCTCCCTGGGCAGCCTCGCGCTTGGTGACGAGGCTGGTCTCGGTGGGAAGGATGGCGCCGCCACCCTCGAATACCCGAACCCGGCACTGACCGCAGGTGCCGCCGCCACCGCAGGCCGAGGCCACGAACAGCTTGGCATCGGCCAGTGCGCCGAGCAGCTTGCCGCCCACCGGCACCTCGATTTCCCGCTCTTCGTTGATCTCGATCTTGACCGTGCCGGAGGCCACCAGCCTCGATCTGGCGAAGAGGATTATGGTCACCATGGCCAGCACGATGGCGGTGAACATCACGACTCCGAGGACTACAGTCTCCATCTATCGTTTCCTTGTACCTCGCCGTCGGGTCCCTTAGAGCTGGATCCCGGCGAAAGACATGAACGCCAGCGACATCAGACCCACGGTGATGAAGTTGATGCCCAATCCCTGCAGACCGTCCGGCACATCGCTGTATTTGAGCTTCTCGTTGATGCCGGCCAGGGCGACGATGGCCAGGGCCCAGCCCAGGCCGCTGCCGAGACCGTAGACCACGCTCTCGCCGAAATCGTAGCCGCGCTCGACCATGAACAGGGATCCGCCGAGGATGGCGCAATTGACCGTGATCAGCGGCAGGAAGATCCCCAGCGCGTGGTAGAGCGCCGGGAAATACTTGTCCAGGGCCATCTCGAGGATCTGCACCATGGCCGCGATCACGCCGATATAGGTGATCAGCCCGAGGAAGCTCAGGTCCACGTCCTCGAGTCCGGCCCAGTTCATGGCGCCTTCCTTGAGTATCAGGTTGTAGATCAGGTGATTGGTCGGCACGGTGATGGTCTGGACCACGACCACGGCCAGGCCGAGACCCAGCGCCGTCTCCACTTTCTTCGACACGGCCAGGAAGGTGCACATACCGAGGAAGAATGACAGGGCCAGATTCTCGACGAAGATCGAGCGGACCAGCAGGCTGAGATAATTCTCCATCAGATCGCCTCGGTCCGGTGGACGACGTGGATCTGGTATTCCGACTTCTCCACCTGGGCCGGTTTCCAGGCGCGGATGACCCAGATGATCAGGCCGATGAGGATGAAGGCGCTCGGCGCCAGCACCAGGAGGCCATTGGGGTTGTACCAGCCGCCCTCGGTGACCAGCGGCAGGACCTGGTGCCCGAACAGACGGCCGGAACCGAACAACTCCCGTACGAAGGCGACCGCCAGCAGGATGACGCTATAACCGAAACCGTGTCCGATGCCGTCCAGCAGGCTGGGCCAGGGCTTGTTCGACGAGGCGAACGCCTCGGCGCGTCCCAGCACGATGCAGTTGGTGATGATCAGGCCCACGAAAACCGACAACTGTTTGCTGATCTCGTAGGCATAGGCCTTCAGGATCTGGTCGACGAGGATCACCAGGGAGGCGATGATGGTCATCTGGATGATGATGCGAATGCTGCTCGGCATGTGGTTGCGGATCAGACTGACCGAGACGTTGGCGACGGCCAGGACGCAGATCACGGCCATGCACATGACTACAGACGGCGCCAGCTGTGTGGTCACCGCCAGGGCGGAACAGATGCCGAGCACCTGCAGCGTGATGGGATTGTTGTCCACCACCGGCGAAAACAGGATCTTGCGGCCGGAATTGCTCATATCTCGCCCTCCTGGTCCCGGACCCGCTGCAGGAACGGTCCGAAGCCCTGCTCACCCATCCAGAATTCGATCATGCGGCTGACCCCGGTGCCGGTCGGGGTCGCCCCGGAAATCCCGTCGACCTGATACTCGGCGTCGGCGGCACCGGGATTGACCGCGCCCTTGATCACGCGCAACGCGACGCCGCCGTCGGCGTCGAAGACCCGCTTGCCGACCCATTTGCGCTGCCAGCGGGGGTTATTGATCTCGGCGCCCAGACCCGGGGTCTCCGCGTCCTGATAAAAGGTGAGCCCCGCCACGGTGTTGGCGTCACCCTCCAGCGCGAGGAAGCCGTACATGGTCGACCACAGGCCGTAGCCGCTGACCGGGAAGATGAGCATGCCCGGATCACCGTCTTCCCGGACCACATAGACCGGCGCATACAGCGGCCGCCGGCCGAGGCTGGCAATATCCTGGCCGGCGGGAATGGCCTCGCTGGTTTCCGGATTCCGACTCGCTTTCTGCAAGTCGAAAGTAGCCGGATCGATGTCCGCGGCGACCTGACCGGTGGAGAGATCGATGATCAGGGTCTCGATGCTGGCGAAGGACGCCTCCACCGACTGGTCCGGATCATCCAGCCCGGCGACGCGCAGGATCTCCTGCTTCATGGCCAGGATCGCGTTACGCTGCTGCAGGGGTTTCAGGCTTACAGCCGTGGCCGAGACCACTACCGAACAGACCAGACACAGAAGCGTGGCGATGGTCACGGTCTTGAGCACGCTGTCATTGGGCAGACTGGCAAACCAGCCCGGTTGTTTCCGTGCTTGTTGCTTATTTGCCTCAGGCATGACGGGCGAGCCTCCGGCGGATGTTCGCCTGGACGACGAAGTAATCGATCAGCGGTGCCAGCACGTTGCCGAACAGGATCGCCAGCATCATCCCCTCCGGATAGGCCGGGTTCACCACCCGGATCAGGGCGCACATGACACCGATCAGGGCACCATAATAGAGCTTGCCGGTCGAGGTCATGGAGGCCGATACCGGGTCTGTCGCCATGTAGATGGCGCCGAAAGCGAAGCCACCGAGTACGAAATGCCAGTGCCAGGGCAAGGCGAACATGGGGTTGGTGTCGCTGCCGACGAAGTTGAACAACAGGCTCATGGCGACCAGCCCGATGAGGCAACCGAGCATGATCCGCCAGGACGCCACCCGGGTATAGAGCAGGAAGAAAGCGCCGATCAGGCAGGCGATGGTGGATTCGGCGCCGATGGTGCCCTGGATCAGTCCGAAGAAGGCGTCGTTCCAGGTCACGGCGGCGGCCTGGATGGCTTCGATACCGCCTTCGTAGGCGAGGATAAGCGGTGTCGCGCCGCTGAAGCCGTCGACGGCGGTCCACACGGCGTCGCCGGAGTTCTGCGCCGGATAGGCGAAGAACAGAAAGGCGCGGCCCACCAGCGCCGGATTGAGGAAATTCTTGCCCGTTCCGCCGAACACCTCCTTGCCGATGACCACCCCGAAACTGATGCCCATCCCCACCTGCCATAACGGGATGGTCGGCGGCAGCACCAGCACATAGAGCAGCGAGGTGACGAAGAAACCCTCATTGACTTCGTGATTGCGGATGATGGCGAACAGCACTTCCCAGAAGCCGCCTACCACCATGGTGACCACATAGGCGGGGAAGAAATAAAGGAAGCCCTGCCAGAAACAGGCGCCGATGCTGTCCGGATCGTAGCCGATGCCAAACCAGTCGAGGACTTCGCCGCGCCAGCCTCCGATCCCCGCCAGACCCATCTCCTGCAAGGCCGTATTGGCCTGCAGGCCGATGTTGTACATGCCCATGACGGCCACCGGGAGCGCCGCCAGAAACACATAGATCATCACCCGCTTGAGGTCGATACCGTCACGCAGATGGGGCGCGCCGCGGGTGCGATCGTCCGGCGAATAGAGGATGGTGTCCACCATCTCGTAGAGCGCTTCGAAACGATGCAGCCGGCCGCCCTTTGAAAACAGGGGCTGGATGTCGTCGAGTATCTTTCTCAGACCCATCAGCCTTCCTTCTCGATCTGTTCCAGACTCTCTCGCAGCCGCGGCCCGAAGTCATGTTTGCCCGGGCACACGAAGGTGCACAGAGCCAGGTCTTCTTCGTCCAGTTCCAGGGCCCCCAGTTTCTGGGCGCTGTCGGTATCGCTGACGAGGATGGCGCGCAACAGCTGGGTCGGCAGGATGTCCAGCGGCATCACCCGCTCGTAGGAACCGATCGGCACCATGGCCCGCGGGCTGCCGTTCTGAGAGGTATCCAGATCCATCCTGCGGCCCCGCCACAGGCTGGAGATAAACGCGTTGGTGACCGAGAACTTCCGGGGTCCCGGACGGATCCAGCCCAGAAATTCGCGTCCCTCCGCTTCCCTGATCACCGAGATTTGCAGATGGTAGCGGCCCAGATAGCCGGCCCAGCCGGCCGCCCGGTATCCCGACAGCACCGATCCGGACAGCGGCCGGCAGACTTGGTCTTCCAGCTCACCGGCCAGCAGGGTGCGAACGTGAGCGCCCATCCGGGTGCGCAGCAGGCGGGGTTTGAGCACCGGCGGACCACCCAGGGAAACGACCCGCTCGGTGTTGAGCCGGCCGGTCGTAAACAGGCGGCCGATGGCGATTACATCCTGATAATGCAGATGCCAGACCTGGCGGCGGCTTCCGACCGGATGCAGAAAATGGATGTGGGTACCGACCAGGCCTGCCGGATGCGGGCCGCTGAACTCGGCGGCGGTGAATTCCTCTCGCTCCGGCACCGGGATCTCCGCCCCTGGCGCGCGACAGACATAGACCGGCCCGTCCGGGAGGCGGGAGATCACATCAAGCCCATCCATAAAGTCCTGGCGGGCCTCGGCGATCACGACCTCGGGGTCGGCCGCCAGCGGATTGCTGTCCATGGCGTTGACGAACACCGCCGACGGCGCCGTACCGGGGTCGGCGATCTTGCTGTAGGGCCGGGTCCGCAGGGAGGTCCACAGACCGGCGTCCAGGAGTT
>JASFJM010000020.1:0-17687 GCA_050122055.1 Gammaproteobacteria bacterium
TGGGATTGAGCCTGGTCGCGGCGGGAGGGATCGATCCACAGGGCATCCAGTCCAAACGCCGGGTCCTTGGCCGGTACACCCTCGACCCCGCCCGTGGCCTGGCCGGGATTGATCGCCAAGAGTCGCTCCGGCTGCACCTCCGCTTCAGCCACGGTGGCACCCATGATCGTAAGCCGGTATGCATTCGGGGCCAGGTCCAGGTTGTCGCGGATGTGGACCGGTGGCACCAGGAACCCCAGCTCCTCGGATAATTTCTTGCGCACCCCTTTGATCCGGCCGGTGAGTTCGCCCCCCTGGGAGCGATCCACCAGGGGTATCAGCCGATACCCGACCTCCAATCCGATCGGGTCCGCCTCGGCCACGTCCTCCCAGCTCAGGTCCCGGGCCTCCGGGGCGGGCGCTTCGGCTTCCGGTGCGGCTTCCACCCGGACCTCGGCCCGCCGTTTTTGCGCCAGCCAGGCGCCGGCGCCGCACACGGCGGCAAGGGTCAGGAACGCCAGGTTCGGCATGCCGGGAATCAGTCCCAGCAAGAACAACACTCCGGCCGCCACCGCCAGCACCCGGGGATCGCCGAAAAGCTGGCTGACGATCTGGTCGCCCATGTTCTGGGATCGCGACATGCGGGTGACGATGATGGCGACGGCCGTGGACAAGAGCAGCGACGGGATCTGTGCCACCAGCCCGTCACCGATGGTCAGCAGGGTGTAGGTCCGTGCGGCCTCTCCGAACGCCATGTCATGCTGACCGACACCGACGGCGAGACCGCCTACGATGTTGATAAAGAGGATCAGGATGCCGGCGATGGCGTCGCCACGGACGAACTTGCTGGCGCCGTCCATGGAGCCGTAGAAATCCGCCTCGGCCCTGACTTCCGCCCGTCTTTCCGCGGCCTCTTCCTGGGTCAGGATGCCGGCATTGAGATCCGCATCGATGGCCATCTGCTTGCCGGGCATGGCATCCAGGGTGAAGCGCGCAGCGACCTCGGAGACGCGCCCGGCGCCCTTGGTGACGACCACGAAGTTGATGATCACCAGGATGGCGAACACGACGATGCCGACGGCATAGTTGCCGCCGATGACAAACTCGCCGAAGGCCTGGATCACCCGTCCGGCCGCGTCGCTGCCCGTGTGTCCATCCAGCAGCACTATCCGGGTCGAGGCCACGTTCAGCGCCAGACGCAGCAGGGTGGCGGCCAGCAGCACGGTCGGGAAGACGCCGAAATCCAGCGGCCGCAACACATAGATCGTGGCCAGGATCACGACCAGTGAAAGCGAAATGTTGAAGGTGAAGAACGCGTCCAGCAGCACGGGGTGCATGGGCACGATCATCATCGCGATCAGCGCCAGCACCAGCACCGGGGCGCCGAGGCCGGAGCGGCCGACCCTACCTGCATTGATGGCCAGTTGCTCCGCGGTCATGGCTGTTCAACCTCGTCCTCGTCGACCTCGACCTCCGGCCGCGAGGGCGGCAGCTCGCCGCTCACCCGCGCCCGCCGCACCCGGTAGACCCAGGTGAGGATCTGCGCCACCGCCGCGTACAGACGAGCGGGGATCTCGTGGCCGATATCCGTACTGCGATACAGGGCTCGCGCCAGCGGCGGCGCCTCGAACAGGGCGACGCGGTGCTCGCTGGCCAGATCGCGGATCCGGGCCGCGACCAGATCGGCGCCTTTGGCGACCACCGTCGGTGCCCGCATCTTCTGCTCGTCATATTTCAGCGCCACCGCGAAATGGGTGGGGTTCGTGATGACCACGTCGGCGGTGGGCACGTCCTGCAGCATCCGGCGGCGGGCGAATTCCTGCTGCAGGCTGCGGATGCGGCTCTTGACCTCCGGCCTGCCGTCGGTCTCTTTCATCTCGTCCCGGACTTCCTGGCGGGTCATGCGCAACTGGCGGGCGTGCTGCCACAGCTGGAACGGCACGTCGATGGCGGCGATCAGGATCAGCGATATGCTGAGCAGCAACAGTGCCGATCCGGCCATCCGCGCGCTGGCGCCGATGGCTTCGCCCACCGGTGCCGCGCCCAGGGCCAGCAGCTCCGGCGCCCAACGCCAAAGCAGCGCCACGGCGAGGCCGGTGACCAGCATCGCCTTGGCGAAGGCCTTGACCAGCTCGATCAGCCCCTTGGGGCCGAACACGCGTTTGAGCCCTTTCACCGGGTCCAGTTTCTCGAGCTTCGGCGCCAGGGGCTTGAGACTGAAGGACCAGCCGCCGGTCAGCGTGGGCGCCAGCACCGCGGCCGCCAGCAGCACCAGCAGGAACGGCGCGATCACGATCAGCGCCGAGCCCAGCGCTTCGCCCAGCGCCGCAGGCAGCACGGCCGGATCCTTCGACATGTGCCCGGGAGTACTCAGCCCGCGGCGGATCAGATTCAGCATGGACGCGGTCATCGGCCCATGGGCCATCACCATCATCGCGCCACCGGTGGTCATGACCAGCGCCGCGCTCAATTCCCGGGAGCGGGGGACCTGCCCCTTCTCGCGGGCATCGCGCAGCCGCTTTGGCGTCGCTTGTTCGGTCTTCTCCTGATAGCTCTGTTCGTCGGCCATGGTCAGCCTCCCGCGACCAGGCTGGTGGCCAGCCGCAGCGCGTCATCGATCATGGACTGCAACGCCGGCACCACATTGCCGACGCCCAGGGCGAGGATGACGAAACCGAGGATCATGGTGACCGGGAAACCGACTGCGAACAGATTCAGATTCGGCGCCGCGCGGCTCATGACGCCGAAGGCGAGATTGACCACCAGCAGCGAGGCCAGCGCCGGCAGCGCCATCTGTATGGCGGCGGCGAACATCCGCGATCCGAACGCGACCACGGCCCAGGCGTCTTCAGCGCCCATGGCATCGCCGCCGGGCGGCAACAGATTGAAGCTCTCGACCAGGACGCCGATCAGCGCCAGATGTGCGTTGAAGGCCAGGAACAACAGCGTGCTGATGACCACATAGAACTGACTGAGGACCGGCACGTTGCCACGCTGGGGATCCACCATGGTGGCGTAACCCAGACCCATGCTCATGGAGATGGCCTGCCCGCCCACGACCATGGCGTCGAAGATCATCTGCACCACGAATCCCATGGCCACGCCGATCGCCACCTCCCGGGCGGCGATCAGCACCGTGCCAAGACCGATGGCGGGGGCTGCGGCGGGCGCGCTCAACGGCACGACCACCAGGGTCAGCACCACCGCCAGCAGCACGCGCACGCGTACCGGCACGAGGCGCCCGCCGATCACCGGTGCCACCATGCACATGCCGGTCACCCGGGCGAAGGGCCAAAGGCCGATCCCGAGCGTCTCGACGATCTGTTGAGTGGTGATGACCATCTGGCGTACCTGGCTGGCCGCGGCCGTCAGCCGATCAGCCCCGGTATGCTGGAGAACAGGGTGTGGGTGTAGCCGGTGATCAGCTTCAGCATCCAGGGCGCCGCCAGCGCGGTCACCAGGGCCAGCACCAGCAGCTTGGGGATGAAGCTCAGCGTCATCTCGTTGATCTGGGTCGCGGCCTGGAACATGCCGATGATCAGTCCAGCGGCCAGGGCGCTCAGCAGCAGCGGCGCCGCCAGCAGGGCGGTAATCGTCATGGCCTCGCGGGCGATGGTGATGACAGTTTCGGGAGTCATTTGCGTAACCGTCCTCAGCTCACCAGGAAGCTCGAAGCCAGGGTCCCGATCAGCAGACCCCAGCCGTCCACCAGTACGAACAGCATGATCTTGAAGGGCAGCGAGATCAGCATGGGCGAGAGCATCATCATGCCCATGGACATCAATACGCTGGCGACCACCAGATCGATGATCAGGAACGGGATGAAGACCAGGAATCCGATCTGGAACGCTGTCTTCAACTCGCTGGTGATGAAACTCGGGATCAGCACCGCCAGCGGCACGTCCTGCTCGGACTCGTAGCCGTCGTCACCAGCCAGACCGGCGAACATCGACAGGTCGGCTTCCCGGGTCTGGCTGACCATGAACTCGCGGAATGGAGTGATCGCCTGGCCCGCCGCCTGCATCATCTCCATGTCGCCGTTGACGTAGGGCGTCACGCCGTCAGTGTACGCCGCGCTCAGCACCGGGTGCATGACGAAGAAACTCAGGAACAGTGCCAGCCCGATCAGCACCTGGTTGGGCGGCGTCTGTGGCGTGCCCAGGGCCTGGCGCAGGATGGCGAGCACGATGATGATGCGGGTGAAGGAGGTCATCGCCAGGAGCAGCGAGGGCAATACCGTCAGGGCCGTCATCAGCAACAGGACCTGGATGCTGACGCTCCAGGTCTGCCCGCCCTCGGGGCTGTCGGTGACCGCCACCGCGGGGATACCGGTCTCGGCCAGACCCAGCGCAGGCATGGCCATCAGAAGGACAAAGAACACGAATCGACTCACTGGGGGCTCCCGCCGACCATATCGCGCAGCCGGCGCGCGAACGGTGTATCGGACTGGGGACCGGCGGGGACCGTCAGAGGCTGATCCAGCACATGCAGGGTACGCATGCCGCCGCTGCCGACGCCGACCAGCAGCTGGGTGTCTCCCACCTGCACCAGCAGGATCCGGTCACGGGCGCCGAGTGAAGCGGCGGCGATGACGCGGATGGCGCCGGCGTTGCCGCCGATCTGGAATCGCTTTACCCCCCAGGCCAGCAGCAGGATCAGGACCAGCACGGCGATCAGACTGGTGAGGACGCCGGCGATCCCGCTGGTCGGCGGCACCGCCTCCGCGGCACTCGCCGCGACGGGCGTCAAGGTCAGGCCTGCCACCATGATCCTGGACACGATCTTCATCCCCGTCACCGCAGCTTGCGGACCCGCTCGGCCGGACTGACGACGTCCGTCAGGCGGATTCCGAATTTGTCATTGACCACGACGATCTCGCCGTGGGCCACCAGGGTGCCGTTGACCAGCACGTCCAGCGGTTCGCCGGCGAGGCGATCGAGCTCGACCACCGAGCCCTGGCTGAGCTGCAGCAGATCGCCGACGCTCATGCTGGTCCGGCCCACTTCCAGCGACAGGTTCACCGGGACATCCAGGATCAGGTCCAGGCGATGAGCCTGCTCCTTCCCCGGCGTGTCCGCCTCCAGATTGTCGAATTCGGCCGCCGCGAATTCCTCGGCGGCTTTCGCTTCGGCACCTTTTTCCACCGCACCCGACTCCGGGGCGGCCTGTTCTGTGTCACTCATGATTACTTCTCCCGTTGTCGGGGCCGGGTTCCGCGGCCCGCAAGACCTTTACCGAGTTGAACCCCCTGGACACGCCGAAGCTGCCCTCCAGGACCACGCTGTCGCCGGAGTAGACGGCTACCGTCGCCGGCAGATCGATGGGGATGACGTCACCGGGCTTCAGACTCACCAGTTCGCCCAGGCTGATCTCGGTCTCGGCCATCACGGTGCGCAGCGTCACCGAAGCGTCCCGCACGTCCTCCCGGAGCGCATTGACCCAGTAGTTCTTGTCCTGGGCCCGCTCGGTCGGACTGCCGACGTTGACGAAATGACGGATGGGGTCGATCAGGGCCGACGGCCAGACCACATGGAACTCGCCACCATGGCCGGCGATTTCCATTTCGAACCGGCTCAGGTAGACCGCGTCACTGGGCGCCGCCACCGCCGCGAACTGGGGATTGGATTCCGAACGCAGCCAGGACAATTCCATCTCCAGGAAGGCCGACCAGGCTTCCTTCATATCGACCATCACGCGTTCGACCACGTTGCGGGTCAGGCGCAGCTCGGTGGGGGTGAACGAAGCGGCGTCCGGCTTGCGCTCACCCCCGCCCCGGCCGCCGAAATAGGCATCGACAAATTCGAATACCAGATCCGCATCGAAGCTGATCAGGAAGGCGGTGTCCTGTGAATCGGCGCGGATCAGGTTCAGGCTGGTCGGCATCGGCAGCGATCCGGCGTACTCGCCCCATTTGACCATCTGCACGGGCTGGCCGACGACCTCGACCGGCCGGTGGAAGAGCTGGAACAGGCTGAGCCGCAGCAGACCCGCCAACCGTTCGTTGATGGACTCCAGCGCCGGTACCCGACCGCGGACGATCCGGTCCCATTGGGTGATGTCCACGTCCCTGACCGTGCCGGGGGCAGCGCCAGCGTCACCATCCGTGGCGACGCTGCCGTCCTGCACTCCCGCGAGGAGGGCCTCGGACTCTTCCCTGGTCAAGACCTCGTCACGTTCCATCGCGGGTCACTGCACCACAAAGCTGGTGAAGTAGAGATCCTCGACCCCGGGTTCACCGATCTGGCTTTCGACCACTGCCTGGACCTCGGCCAGGGCCTGGTTGCGCAGATCTTCCTTGCCCTCCCGGGTCGAGAGCGTCTTGAGGTCGGCGCCTCCGACCAGCATCAGCAGATTGTTGCGGATCACCGGATTGTGCTGTTCCACCGCGTCGATGACGGCGGCGTCCCGCGCCATCACTTCCACCGTCACCTGCAGGAACCGCATGGCGGCGGGGCTTTCGAAGCTCACTACCAGCGGCGGCTCCAGGGCCAGGTAGATCGGCGGCGGGAGGTCTTTCTCACCGGCCGTCTCGCCCTCTTCGGCGGCTGCCCCGGCGCCTCCCTCGGCCTGGGTCTCGGTGGGGGCCATCCGTCCGGTCACCATTTCGGTGACGATCTGGCTGGCGGTGACGATGGCGAACATGCCGATCGCGATCCCCGCCCATTTCAGCGCCGCCGGCGCCTTCTTGCTCCTGGGTTCTTCCGGTGTGGCCACTTCGGCTTCTTCGCCAGCCACAGCTGCGTCATTCCCTGACATTTTCCCGTTCCTTTGTTGGAATCCGGGAAACATGTTGCAAACCCCGTGCCAGTTAGGGGATGAGAGATTTAGACGAGAATAATCAGTGGGTTAGGCAGGCGGTGTCGAAAAAGGGATCGAACTGCCACGCCACCCCCGGGCCCGCTCTGCCGGAAATTTGACGCCAATCCGTCGGTTTCCGGGCGCCAGGCGGCCGCTCAGGCATAGGCGTCAAAAAGGCCGTCCCTGCGTCCGTGCGCGGTACGGGACCCGGACGCGAACCCGGATTCGGATTCGTCACCACCGGACCCGGACGCCGCCTCGCCCGTCAGCCGTGCGGTCCGCTCGTCCGGGCCCTGTTCTCCCGATTGACCGGAGTTGCCCTGCTGGGACAGATCGATGCCCTGCTGGGCGAACATCTCCCGTAGCCGCGGCATCGCCGACTCCAGCGCCTCGCGGGCCTGGGGATGCTGGGCCGTCAGCCAGAGCTGGGCCTGATCGTCCTGCAGCCTCAGCTGGATGTCGATGGGTCCCAGGTGAGCCGGATTCAGGCTCATGCGCGCGGTCTGGTGCTCGCCCCGGACCACGACGGCGAGACGCTCGCCGAGGGAGCGGGCCCACTGGGGGTCGCCCAGGGGCTGTCTGGGTCCGGGCAGCTGAAACGCAGGCTCCCGGTTCGGCAACGGCCTTTCGCCGCCCGCTTCGCGGACCATAACGCGGATGGATTCGAATGGCAGATCCGGCAGTTCCGAGCCGTCCGGGCTAGCCGCAGCCGCGTCCGGGGCCACTTGCCGGGTCAATGCGTTAACGATCCCCGCCTGGATCGCCGGTTCGGGGGTCAGGACCGTCCTGGACGCAGTGGCCAGGGATTGCGGCGGCACGACTGGATCTCCATCCACTCCCGGGGCGACGGACACGCTCTGGGCAACGATCTGTGACGGGCGCTCGGGAAGGCGGGCGAGGGCCGGGTGGGTGGCGGGATCCGAGGGCGCCGGCTCCGGCCTCATAACCTGGGACGAGGCCGTCGCGACCCCCCTCATCCCGGTGTCAGCGTGACCGGCAAAATCGTGACCGAGGTGCCGGACCATCTCGACGACTTCGGCCGTCGCCGCGGCCGGGTTCCGGTCTGTGGTCACGTCACTTAGGCTTACCTGTTCGGTCAGGGCGACAGACTGCTCATCCGCACCGGGCATCCGCACGATGCCCGACCCCGACTGAAGGGCGGCATGGATGTTTGACGCTGGCAGACCGGGCTCCCCGGCGACGGCGGGTGTGGCCCCCGGCAGGGCCGGGATGAGTGAGTCCCCCGGCGTCGCGCTCACAGCCGCTGACGGAACCGGCTCGCCGGTTCCGGCGACGGCCTTGAACAGAGGGGCGGATGGCGGCAAGACCGGACCGGTGGGCGGCAATGCGCTTCCGGCCGGCGCGCCGGCCGGTTCTCCTGCGCCCTCGCCGAGCAGCGCCGCAAACGGGCTCGGCGAGGACGACAAATCGGCCGGATTCTTCAGCGCCGCCGGGGTTTCCAGCATTAGCCCGATGCCGGGCAGGGTTCCTTCCATGGATAGTTTCGTCCTCTTCGTCTCGGGACCTGCGCGCACAGGTCCCGGGTGTCCATCGAAGATGATGCAAACCCCGTGCCAGCCGGCGGCATGGCTATCTCAGGCGCCGCCCGGGACTCCGGCTGCCGGCCTCATCGGTAGCCGCTTGCTCGCGCCTGGCTTCCTTGCGCGACAGATCATCGCGCATACGATCCGCGGCCCGCTCGAGGGCGCTGACCCGGGTGCGGCTCTCCCGCCAGCTCGCCACCAGCGCGTCGATCCTCGCCTGAGCCATCTCGACCTGCTGGCGCTGCTGATTGACTGCCTCGCCGAGGCGCTTCTGGAAACCGCGATTCTCCCGCAGCAGGGCGGGCTTGATGGATCCAGTCCGCCCCATATGGCGGCGCCGATAATCCTCAATGTAAGCGCGCAGCCGCTGATACTTGGTCTGCTCGGCCTCCAGCTGCTGGCGGGCCTGTGCCAGCTCTCGGGCCAGCTCTCGCTCGGAGCGGCCGACCACGTCGATCACGGCCTCGACCCGCTTAATCCGCCGGACCATCGCTTGGCTCCTGGTCTCCGTCCGGTACCGGCAGCGCCACCAGCGCCTGCATGGCCCGGACGCTCTCCGCAAGAGACACGGGTTCATGCATGCCCTGGGACAGGAAGGCCTTGACCCGCGGCCACAGAGCGACCGCCCGGTCCAGCTCCGGGTCGCTGCCTCGCTTGTAGGCACCGACGGTGATCAGATCCCGGTGCTGGCGGTAGGTGGCGTAGATCTGGCGCAGCTGACGCGCCGCCTCGGCATGGGCCGGCGCAACCACCTGGTTCATCGCCCGGCTCACCGAGGCCTCGATATCGATCGCCGGATAGACGCCGCCTTCGGCCAGCTCACGGGACAGGACGAGGTGGCCGTCCAGGATCGCCCTGGCGGCGTCCGCCACCGGGTCGTTCTGATCGTCGCCTTCGGCCAGCACCGTATAAAACGCCGTGATGGAACCGGTGCCGTCACCGCCGTTGCCGGCCCGCTCGACCAGTTGCGGCAGGCGCGCAAACACCGATGGCGGATAGCCTTTCGTCGCTGGCGGCTCACCGATGGCCAGTGCGATCTCCCGTTGGGCCTGGGCGAAACGGGTCAGCGAATCCATCAGCAGGAGCACTTTCGAACCCCGGTCCCGGAAATACTCGGCGACCGCAGTCGCCAGCCAGGCGCCGTGCAGCCGCATCAGCGGCGAACAATCTGCGGGGCTGGCGACGATCACCGATCGCCGCAGGCTCTCGGGACCCAGCGTGTCGTGGACGAATTCCTGCACCTCGCGACCGCGCTCGCCGATCAGGCCGACCACGATCACGTCGGCCTCCGTGTAACGAGTCATCATCCCCAGCAGGCTGCTCTTGCCGACGCCGCTGCCGGCGAACAGGCCCAGACGCTGACCATTGCCGGCGGTCAGCAGCGCGTTGATGGAGCGCACGCCCACATCCAGCGGGGCACGGATCGCCTGCCGGCTGAGGGGGTTGATCGGTCGTCCGGCGAGGCGTACATGACGGTCACAGTTTGGCTCCGGCATGCCGTCCAGGGGTCTTCCCGCACCGTCGATGACGCGGCCCAACAGCGCCTCGCCCACCCGCGCTTCGGACACCCTGCGCGTGGGCACGACGGGTGCCCCGGGTGTCAGCCCGGTGACATCGGCAGTGGGCATCAGGAACAGGCGCTCACCGGAGAAGCCAACGACCTCGGCCTCGACCTGATTGCCCTCGTTGGCGTCGATCAGACACCGGGCACCGACCGCCGCCTCGCAGCCGACCGCTTCCAGAGTCATGCCCACCATCCGGTCCAGGCGACCCTGTGCGATCAGACCGCTGCCGCTGACCTGTTGGCTCAGGGCACCGATGCGGTCGGCCCATCGCCGGCTCGCTCCGAAATCTCCCGCTACGGAACCCGGAGTGTCCTTACTCATCCGTGGCCCGCTCGCTGCCGAGCATGTCGTTGATCAGCCGACCGAGCCGCAGTTCCAGCCGCGCGTCCACTTCCGAATTGCCGCCCACCACCCGACATCCGCCACGCTCCATCACCGGATCCTCTTCCAGGTGCCAGGCGCGTTCCGCGATCTCGGCGCCGAGGCACTCCCGGACCACCTCGGCGTCCTCGGGATGCAGGTGGACGTGGATCTCTCGGGCAGCCGCCGGCAGCGTACGTATCGCCTCGCGGATGATGCCGATCACCTGGGAAGGATCCATACGCAGCTCGCGCCGGACCAGATGTCGGGTAAGGGAACGCACCAGGGCCAGCAGCTGATCTTCCAGTTCCCGGTCCAGCTCATCGAAGGGGCGCGCCAGCGCGGTCAGAGCGGCATCGAAACGGGTGACGCGGGCCGATACTTCATCGGCCCCCGCGGCCAGCCCTTCCTGGCGTCCGAGTTCCCTGTTCTCTTCACGGATCCTCGCCTCCAGGGCCTCCAGGTCCTCCCGGGTCAACAGATGGCCGCCTCCGGCCGCATCCGCCTCGCCTTCGCCGGTGCCAGCCACGTTCGGGGCCTGCCAGCGCTCGCAATCCGGCGCCGATTCCAGCGGGATTATCCTAGACATATTCCTCGCCGCCCTTGCCGAGGATCAGCGAGCCCTCGTCGGCCAGTCGCCTGGCGGTGTAGACGATCTCCTTCTGGGCCTCCTCGACCTCGCTCAGACGCACCGGCCCCTTGGCTTCGAGGTCGGATTCCATGATCTCGGCGGCGCGCTTGGACATGTTGCGGAAGATCTTGTCCCGCATTGCGGTGTCGGCACCCTTCAGGGCCACCACCAGGGTGTCGCCCGTAATCTCGCGGACCAGCGCCTGGATGCCGCGATCGTCGACCTCCATCAGGTTCTCGAACACGAACATCTTGTCCTGGATCTCCTGGCTCAGGGCCGAGTCCTCTTTCTCCAGCGCTTCCATGATCTCGTTCTCGAAGCGGGAGTCCACCAGGTTCAGGATCTCTGCCGCGGTGCGGGTCCCGCCGATGGTCGCGGCCTTGAAATTGCTCGAGCGGGAGAACTGCTGCTCGACGATTTCGTCCAGTTCCTCCAGCGCCGATTGCGGGACCTCTTCAAGACGCGCGATGCGGGTGACCACGTCCGTGGCCAGCCCGGGCGGCAACTGCGACAGCACCTCTGCGGCCTGTTCCTGCTCGAGACGCGCCATGACGATGGCGATGATCTGCGGGTGCTCGTTGCGGATCATCTCCGTCACCTCGCGAGCCTCCATCAGGTGCAGGGACTCGAGGCCCTTGGGCTCGCCGTCATCGACGATCCGTTCGAGGATGTTGCCGGCCTTCTCGGCACCCACGGAACCGCTCAACACCTTGCGCAGATAGTCCGGGCTGCCGCCAAGATCCAGATCAGTGTCGTTGTTGCTGGTGAAATTCTCCAGCACCGCCTCGGCGTGAACACGATTGACCCGGCGCATGGATGCCATCACCCGGCTCAGTTTCTGCACCTCGCGCATGCCCATCTTCTGCAGGACCGCGGCGGCCTCCTGCTCGCCCAGGGACATGAGCAGGATCGCGGCCTGCTCGGTGCCGGATACGGATTTGTCGTCAGCCATCGCTCGACACCCAGTCACGCACGATCTGAGCCACCCGGTCCGGGTTCTGCGCTGCCATGTTGCGGGCGGCCGCCACGCGTTCCTCATAGGTCAGGGCCGGTTTCGCAGGCACCACCACCTCGGCTGTACCGCCGGTGCCGGGGACGCCACCGGCCAGGGCCTGCACCGGCCGCGCCGGCGCAGTGGTCAGGCCACGCAATACCGGCCGTACCACACCGAACACCAGCGCCAACAGCGCACCGACTGCCGCAAGCTGACGCAGCAGGTCACGGATCCAGCCCTGCTCCATGAATGAGCCTTCGGCCAGCGGCTCGGCCTCGGGCATTGCCTGGAACGACGCGTTGATGACGCTGACGCTGTCGCCCCGCTCTTCGTCGAAGCCGACGGCCTCCTTGACCAGGGTGCGCAATTCGTCAAGCTCCTGCTCGTTGAGCGCTTGACGGGAGACCTCGCCGTCCTCATTCAGACTGCTGCGATGATCCACCAATACGGCCACCGACAGGCGCTTGACGCCACCGACCGCGGCCCGCACGTGGCTGACCGTACGATCCACCTCGAAATTGCGCGTCGCCGTGCGCGCCTCGCTGATCGGCTGAGGCGCCGGCAGGGTCTCCTCTTCCTCAGGGAGGGTCGTCGGGTCGTTGCTGATCGCGCCGGGCACACCTTCAAGGGGGTCTTCGCGCATCTTGAGGTCTTCGCTGGTGCGCTCGCTCCGCATCACCACCGTGTTGGGATCGAAACTCTCGCGGGTTTCCTCGCTGACCGTGAAATCCAGCTCCGCCGCCACCGTCGCCCGCACGCTGCCGGGCCCGAGCAGCGGGGTAAGCATGCTCTCTATGCGCCGGCCCAATTCCTGTTCCATTCGGCGCTGCTGTTCGAATTGCCTGGCAGTGAGCGCCAGCTCGGTGTTGTCATCCGGCGAACTCAGCAACTGCCCCAGCTGATCCACGACCGTGACCTTCGATGGCGTCAGATCGGGGATGCTGGAGGCGACCAGATTGACCACCGCCGCGATCTGGGACTCCTCCAGTCTGCGCCCGGGGAACAGATGCACGAGGACCGAAGCGCTGGGTTGCTGCCGCTGACGGACAAACGCCGTCTGCCGTGGCAGCGCCAGGTGAACCCGTGCGGACTCCACCGCCCGCATCCGCATGATGGTCCGGGCCAGTTCGACCTCCAGGGCGTGCTGGTAACGTGCTCCTTCCATAAACTGGCTGACGGTGAAGCCGCCGTCGCCCTCGATCATCTCCAGACCGAGACCGGCGCCCCGGGGCAGCCCCTCGGCGGCGAGCTTCAGCCGTGCATCCCGGACCAACTCGCCGGGCACCATGATCGCTCCGGTACCGGCATCCAGTCTGTGAGGGATGCCGTTGGACTGGAGCGCCTGGACGACTTCGCTGGCATCCCGCTCCTCCAGGTGTCCGTAGACCACCTTGTAACCGGGCTCCCGGGCCCACAGCACCACCGACAGGCCCGCCGCGATACTCGCGGCGAGGCCGATGAGCAACAGGAACTGGCGCATGCCCGGCACCCGGTCCACCGCCGCCATCAGACCTTGAGAAGATTGTGTTTCCATCTGCCCTCGTGACTCCCGCTATGCCTCAGATGGGCATGTTCATGATTTCCTTGTAGGCCTCGACCAGCTTGTTGCGCACCTCGGTCATGGCCTGAAACGAAAGACTCGCCTTCTGGGTCGCGATCATCACTTCGGTGAGATCGACTTCCGGACGTCCGGCCTCGAAGGCGCCGCGCATGGCCGAGCTTTCCTGCTGCATCTCGCTGACACCACGGATGGAATCCTGCAGCACCTGGCTGAAGTCCACCTTGCCGGCAGCCGGATCCGGCTGCTGCGGCTGGATGTCCCCGGACAGCGCCTTGAGCTGATCCAGGACCCGGCTGATTTCCATGTTGCTCATGATCGGTTCCCTTCCATGGGGCTAGTTGAAAAACCCGCCTCAAGCCTGCCGCTGGCTGCCCGGCAGATCGCAACCCTGTTCCCGCAGACGGGCGATCTTGTAGCGCAGCGTCCGCGGGCTGATCCCCAGCAGTTCGGCGGCACGCTTGCGGCTGCCGCCCTGGGCCAGGGCCCTGGCGATCATCCGTTCCTCCCGGCTGCGCAGACCGTCCTGCAGACTGCCGCTGGATTCCTCGCTTTCCTGCTCCCGGTTCGGAACGGTTTCGAAACGCAGTTCGCCGGGCCTGATGGTGTCGCCGCTGCAGAGGATCAGGGCCCGCTGGATCACGTTCGCCAGTTCACGCACATTGCCGGGCCAGTGATAGGCCTCCAGCGTGCGCGCGGCTTCAGGCGAGATCTCCGGGAGCGGCCGGTCTCCGCTTGCAGCTGCCGTCAGGAAATGACGCGCCAGCGGGAGGATGTCCGCAGGGCGCCGGCGCAACGGCGGCAGTTCGAGCGGGAACACGCTGAGGCGATAGAACAGATCCTCGCGGAAGTCACCCGCCGCCACGCAGTGCTTGAGATCACGATTGGTGGTGGCCAGCACTCGCACGTCGAGCGCGATGCTCGACGCGCCACCGACCCGCTCCACCTCGCGCTCCTGGAGCACGCGCAACAGCTTCGCCTGCAGGCCCAGATCCATCTCAGAGACTTCGTCGAGCAGCAGGGTGCCGCCCTGGGCCTGTTCGAACTTGCCGGCACGGGCCGAATGGGCACCGGTATAGGCGCCTTTTTCGTGACCGAACAAAACCGCCTCGAGCATGTTCTCGGGGATCGCGGCACAGTTGATGGCCACGAACGGCCCGTCAGCGCGGCCCGAGCGGGCATGGATGTAGCGGGCGAAGACCTCCTTGCCGGTCCCGCTCTCTCCGCTGAGCAGGACGGTTGCGTCGCTGTGTGCCACCCGTGACGCCAGGCCGAGCATCTCCATGGTCACCGGATCCTCCGCGACCATCCCGGGCGCGCTGGCGGGGGCCGCCGTCAGGCGCTCGAGACGCTCCACCAGCTCGGCCACTTCGAACGGCTTGACCAGATAATCGTTGGCGCCGTCGCGCATCGCCCGCACGGCCCTTTGGATAGTGCCGTGGGCGGTCATCATCAGTACCGGCAGATCCGGCTGTCGCGCCCGGATCCGCTGCAGCAGCGCGTGCCCGTCCATGGGCTTCATCTGGAAATCCGTGACCACCGCTGCAATCGCTTCTGATTCGATAATCTCCATGGCCGCGCTGCCGTCCGCGGCGACCCGGGCCTCGTGGCCCGCCAGTTCCAGGGTCTCCGCCAGCGCGTCGCGCAGCGCCTTGTCGTCCTCGACCACCAGGATGGGGGCATCGCTCATGCGGCCACCTCCGGGACACCGTGCGGAGCGGGCGGACGGACGTCCTGATCCAGCGCCGCCGGCAGGCGGATGACGAAATCGGAGCGGCCGTCCGCGCGGCGCTCCAGCCAGGCGTCTCCCTGATGCGAACGGGCCACCGAGCGCACCACGGCCAGCCCCAGCCCCGTGCCGTTGGCGCGGGTCGTAAAGAAGGGGTCGAAGATCTTCTCCTCCAGCCCCTGAGCCACACCGGGGCCGTTGTCGCCGACGATCAGATCGACGCTGTCCGGCTCCCGCACGCGGCCCCGGATGCTGACCACGGCGTTCTCGCCCGCGGCCTCGATGCCGTTGGTGACCAGGTTGGCGATGGCACCGGCGAGGGCCTGCTCGTTGCCGCACAACTGCGGCAAGCCATCGGCCAGATCGGTCTCCAACCGCTGCCCGGGCAACAACTGGGGGGTGACGGACTGACGCACCGCTTCCAGCAACGTTGCAGCGGCGATGCCCTCGTCCGCTGGCGTCCCGCCGCGGGCGAAGTGCAGCATGTCGGTCACCAGCCGTTCCAGATCGTGCAGACGCGCCACCACCCGCTCGGCCAGGTTGCGTCGGGTCTGATCGGTCAGACGCGGCGCACAGGCGCTGGACGCGTAGAGCAGTGCGGAAGACAGGGGCGTGCGGATCTGATGGGCCAGGGCGGCAGCCATTTCACCCATGGTGGAAAGGCGCTGATGCCGCTCGATCAGATCATCCACCGCGCGGCCCTCGGTGACATCGGTAAACAACAGGATCTGACCCGACTCCGGCCGCAGGCTGCGCCGGGCCAGAGCCAGGCGGCGTCCGTCACGGGTGACGAACTCGCCGCTGCGATTCATGGTCTTGACGCAGCGGTCGCTGATATCGGACCAGCTCTGGCCGTCCAGCGCCTCGCCGAATATTTCCGTGGCTGCGGGATTGGCCTCGCGCACGCAACCGGATGCATCCAGGAGCAATACCGCGCCGGGCAGCGCGTCCATCAGCAGGCTCAGACGCCGGGCCAACCGGGCTTTCTCCCGCCGTTGACGCCGTCCCTCCCGGTTGGCTTCTCCGAGCGCGCCGGTCAGCTTTTCGACCCGCCGCTCGAGGATAGCGTAGGAGACTTCAAGGTCCTTCGAGGCAGCCGAGAAGGTCGAAAACGCTCGTTCCAGCTCTGCGATCCTGTCCATTGAGACTTCCCTGTCCGTCAGCATGTCCTTTGCCATGGAAAAGAGAAGCAGATTCCGTGCCAGATCTGGCAATTGTCTCTATTTCAGAGGCTTACACGCCCATGCCCCCCCGGACGAAGGGATTGTCGCCAAACTTCCGGCGCCGTTTGCCAGCCCGGGCGACGGAATTCCGTCACTGGGCGTCGCGGATGCGGGCGATCTCCCGCCGGTGATGCCTGAAGACGTATTTGGACAGCAGGTCGCGGGCCTCGGAAGACAATCCGAAATACTCCAGCATCAGCAGCCGCTGGCCACCCTCGATGCCCTCGCCACTGACCGTCCCGGGCACCCGCAGCGAGATGGGTATGGCGGGCTGGGGATAGAGCACGATGATCCCGGTCTGACCCTCGGCGAATCCATCCGGGGCATCGCACCACTCGAGACCGCCGACGCAGACCCGGACCCGGTGCCGGGCCGGCAGCTCCACATGCCGATGGACCAGACCGCCGACAAGATTGAGCAGCAGATCCAGCTTGCCTTCGACCCGCACCATCAGATGGCTGAGGGGTGAGTCTTCCTCGGCCGGGTCGCCGGCCACGTCCTCGAAGGCGGTCAGGGCCCGGATGATACGGACGATGCCGGCATTGATACGATCCTGGACCGCGCCCTCGGGCAGATCGCCGGGCTCGAAGTCCACCGGGATCTCGTCCGAGTAGCCCAGGCCGGAGCTGCTGTCGGCGATGCCGCTCATGGCGTCAACCGGTCCGATCCGGGTTGTTCCAGGTATGCGCGGATAGCGCGTCCTGCGGTGAAGCGGCGGCCGGCTTCGGCGAGGGCTGCGCCGCGCCGCTCGCCCAGGACCTGGAGGGTCTCGCGATCCATGGCGATCACCTTGCGCACGGTGGCGGCGGCCTGGGCCCTGGCCTGCTCGTCCTGGTGCCGGGCCATAAATGCCTCCATCAGCGGCCGTCGGTCGCTGTCCAGCCGTGCCGCCTCGCTCCAGTCGCCGGCCTCGACCAGGCGCTGGACCTGCTGGGTCAGCTCGACCAGTTGTTCAAGTTCCGTCATCGGGCTCGTCCTCAGCGGGCCGCGGTCAGAGCGTCGGCGGAGGTCTGCTCGCCGATCGCCGCCCAGGCGTCGCGGATCTGGCTCAGCAGGGCCACCGATTCCTGCATGGCCGCGGCGTCGTTGCCGGCATTGGCCAGGGTCAGCCGGCGGGCCAGATAATCGTAGAGCCGCTCCAGATTGGCCGCGATCTCGCCGCCGCTGTCATGGTCCAGGTTCGCCCGCAGGGTGTCGACGATATTCACCGCCCGGCTGAGTTCACGCGCCTTGGCCGGCAGGTCACTGCGCTCCAGATGGGCGCCGGCCGTCTGTATGGCGCCGACAGCGCCGTCCAGCAGCAACT
>JASFJM010000021.1:0-17341 GCA_050122055.1 Gammaproteobacteria bacterium
GGTCTCGCCTACAGCGGCGGACCCTGGCCGATCTCCCATTCCTGTCTCGGTGAGGTCTGCGTCTGGTTGTTTTTCGGTCTGGTGGCGGTCGGGGGAACGTGGTTCCTCCACACCGGGGTCGCGCCCGGATGGCCGGCGCTGACGGCCGGTGCGGTAGTCGGCTTACCGGCGGCCGCGGTGCTTGTGGTCAACAACACCCGCGATCGGGAACAGGATGAGGCCAACGGCCGGCGCACCTTCCCGGTCGTATTCGGGCTGGACGCCAGCCGCCGCGAATACGCCCTGTTGCTGCTTTTGCCACTGCCATTGGCATCATGGCTGTTGTACGAGATTGGCGGCTGGTGGTGGCTGCCGTGGCTGGTGCTCCCGCTGGCCGTACGGCTGCTGAACTCGTTTTTCCGTCTGGAGCCCGGGCCGGGGCTCAATGGAGTGCTCGCCGATACCGCCCGTTATGGGCTGGTCGTGGGACTGTTGCTGGCCGTCGGCTTGCTGGCCACTTATCCGGCATGAGCGATCCGGCGCTTACACGCTATCGGATCGAACCCTACGATCTGACATTCGCCGATGCCTGGCGCAGTGCCCGGGGCGATACGAAGAGCCGGTGCGGGCAGTTGTTATTGCTGGAGGATGAGACCGGCCGGATCGGCGTTGGGGAATGCGCACCGCTGCCCATGGCCGGCACCGAGCGGCCGGAGGCTGCGCTGTCATGGCTCGAGGCCGCCGCCGCATCTCTGAACGGGTGTGGTGTCGAAGCCAGCCTGGCGGGATTCACGGCCAGTGCCGATCACCCGGCGGCGAGCTGCGCTGTGGAGTGTGCGCTGCTCGATCTGCTCTCGGCGAGAGCCGGGCGGACCTTGCGGCGATGGCTGGACCCGTCCAGCGGTGACCGATTCCGGGTCAATGCGAGCATCGGCACGTTGGATCGGGACGTGGGCCGTCGCGCCCGCTCGGCCATCGCGGCCGGTTTCGAAGTCCTGAAGATCAAGCTGGCGACGGCGCCCCCCGAGGCCGAACGCGCGGCCCTGGCCCAGCTGGTGGCGACCTTGCCGGCGGGTGTCCGTCTGCGGCTGGACGCCAATGGCGGCTGGGATGAGCGCACGGCGCGGGAATGGTTGCGGGTCCTGGAAGGATGGCCGATCGAGTCGCTGGAGGAGCCGTTAGGGGATCCGTCCCTGAAGGCGTTGGAACGGCTTCAAACGGGCTGCGATTTCCCGCTGGCGCTTGACGAATCCCTGCCGGGCTTGCTCGCGTCGGGTCTGCCCGCCGCCACCGGGCTCCGGCGGGCGGTGCTCAAACCCGCCGTCCTGGGCGGCGCCCGGCGTACGCTGGCGGCCGCAGAGCGGGTCAGGGAACTGGGGATCGCTTGTGTGGTGACCACGACCCTCGAAGCGGCTCCGGGGCGATGGCTGGTGGCTCAGTGCGCGGCGGCCCTGGGAGACGATCTGGCCCATGGGCTCGATACCGGCGGCTGGCTGGCCACGGACCTCGGGGTGGGGCCGCCTTTGGCCGACGGCTGGTGTCGACTGCCCCGCCGTCCCGGCCTGGGCTTCCAGCGACAATGATGCCGCCGATTCAGTCTTCGGTGGCCGCCGACTCTGCCAGCAGTTGAAGCAGGCCGCGGTCGAGTTTGCCCAGCGCATTGCGGGGCAGGGTGGCGACCCGGATGAAGTCCCGCGGCCGCATGGCCGGAGCGATATGCTGCTCGATCCAGCGCGCCAGTTCCTCGGTCGACAGGCGGCCCACGTAGATTGCGACCAGACGATGGCCCCAGACCGGGTGGTGGCGTCCGGCGATCCCGGCCTCGACCACGCCGGGGCAACCCGCCAGCACATCCTCCAGTACCGCCGGATGCACGTTGACCCCGCCGGAGATCAACACGTCGTCGCTGCGCCCGGAAATGCGCAGATGCCCGCGTTCATCGATGCGACCCAGATCGCTGGTCAGCAGCTGATGTTCGCCGAGCAGGCCGTCGCCCCGCAGCAGACCCGGGTTGGCGTAGCCGGCCATGACCGTAGGGCCCTCGATCACGATCCGTCCGACGCCGGCAGCCGGAGCTCCGGATTCGGCCACCACCGATATACGGGTGCCCGGGAGCGGCATCAGACCCGCCGCCAGATCGGGACCGCTCAGGGCGACATGAGAGGCGGTCTCGGTCATGCCGTATGACGACATGATCGGCCATCCTGCTGAAGTCGCGCGATCGGCCAGGGCCTGACTGACGGGAGCGCCCCCCACGATCAGGCTGCGTCCCCGCTGTCCGGGTTGGCCGTCAGATACGGCTAACAGGCGGTCGAGCATCGGTGGCACCAGTGACAGCCTGGTGATTTCGCCTGCGCTCACCGACGACCAGACCGTGGCGGCATCGAAGGATTCATGGATGGTGACACTGGCTCCCACCCGGGCGCAGCGGAACAGGATCATGAGTCCGGCGATATGGGTGAGGGGTATGCACACGAGCCAGTCATCGCCGCCATCCAGCTCCAGGATTTCCGCCGTGGTCGCGGCGGAGGCCGCCAGATTATCGCCGTCGAGCATCGCCGCCCTGGGATGATCCCCGGTGCCGCTGGTGCTGACCAACAGTTGCGGGCGATTGGCCGCCATCGGCGCCGGGTCTGCCGAGGCGCCTTGCGGCATGGCGTCCAGACGGGCCGCCGGCAGACGCCGGATGCCGGACGGGAGCGCTATATCCGCGTCGGTGATGGCCTGGCGCACGCCACAGCTGCGCAGCAGGCTGGCCAGTCCGAGTTGTTCCGGAGCCAGCGGCAACAGCGGCAGGCCGGAATAGACCGCCAGCCACGCCGCCCTTGCGATGCGGCGTCGATGCCGGCTGATCACGGCCACCGGGACTCCCGGGGCGAGACCCGCGTCGGCAAAGGTATGGCGCCATCGAGCCAGAGCCTGCCAGAATTCGCCGTAGCGGGTGACGCCCTGCTCGTCCCTGAAGGCGACACGATCGGGGCATTCGCCGGCGGCTTCGGCCAGCCATCTGATCAGGCTGGAAGGGCTTTCAGGCACCGGCCTGCTTGATGCCGATATGCAGACAGGCGATACCGAAGCTGAAGTTCTTGTAGCTCACATCGCCGAATCCGGCGGATTCGATCAGGGCTTTCATCTGCTCCTGATCCGGGAAGCGGCGGATGGACTCCACCAGGTATTCGTAGGCATCCGTGTTGCCCGAGACCCAGGCGCCGAGACGGGGGATGACGGTCCGGGAGAAGAACTCATAGAACGGCCGGATCGGCGCCCAGGGCCGGGAGAATTCGAGACACAGGAAACGGCCGCCCGGTCGCAGCACCCGATGGATCTCCGCCAGCGCGGTCTCCATCCGGGTGACATTGCGGATGCCGAAGGCGATGCTCAGCGTATCGACGCTTCCGTCGCGCAGGGGGATGGCCTCGCCGACGCCCGAGAGCCATCCGATATCGGCGGCTACCCGACCGCGGCCCGCGTGCATCATCTCCAGGCTCGGATCGCAGACGATGACGGAACGGTCCGGGGCGGCGACCCGATCGGCCACGTCGCCGGTACCGCCAGCGAGATCGACGATAACCTGGCCGGGGCGCGGATCCATGGCCCAGGCGAGTTTGCGTTTCCACCAGCGGTGGATGCCGAAACTCATCAGGTCATTCATCAGGTCGTAGCGGGGTGCCACGCGCTGGAAGACGCTTCGGATCAGCCGCTCGCGATCCTCGGGGCTGACCTGTTTCTCGCCGAAACTGCTGGACAGATCGTTCATTTTGTTGGAATCGCCTCGATGGGCCGGGCCGGCGTGTCAATCGCCGCTCAGGCGGCTAACATAGATGCTCAGCATTGCCGGCGGCAAGCCGGCCCAACCGGAGATCCGCGCACCGATGGGCGATTTTTCCTCGAAGACCACCATGTATTACGACGGCGGCTGCCCGGTGTGTATGCGCGGAGTCGACCACTGGCGCCGCCTGGATTGGGCACGGCGTATCGAATGGGTGGACCTGATGGAGCGCCCGGATGTCTTGGAAGCCGATGGCGTGAGCTTCGCCGAAGCCATGGACGTGTTGCACGTCAGACGCCGCGACGGGAGTCTGGCGGTGGGGGTGCCGGGCTTCGCTGCACTGTGGTCCGAGCTACCGGGATACAGATGGCTGGCGAAACTGCTGTCGCCGCCCTGGTTGATGGCGCTGGCCGACCGCTTCTATCGAGCCACCCATCGGGACCGTTATCGGCGCCGCTGCCGGGACGGCGCCTGTTCCCTGCCGCGCCCCAGCGGCAGCGAGGGGCGCTGAGATGCAGGTGGCCCTGTTCGGCGGCACCGGCTTCGTCGGCAGCTATCTGGTGGATGCCCTGGTCGCGGCCGGTCACCGGCCCAGCCTCCTCGTCCGCGCGGGCAGTGACGACCGGGTCCGGCAGGCGCCGGCCTGCCGGCTGGTCCATGGCGATATCAGCGATCCGGCGGCTGTGGAGGCAGTGCTGGAGGGCTGCGATGCAGTCGTCTACAACATCGGCATCCTGCGCGAG
The DNA here is from genome assembly GCA_050122055.1 of Gammaproteobacteria bacterium. Taxonomy (GTDB): domain Bacteria; phylum Pseudomonadota; class Gammaproteobacteria; order Steroidobacterales; family XN24; genus CAMYOC01. The sequence continues at coordinate 4,492 of JASFJM010000021.1, forward strand.
TATCCGTCCCGGGGCATCACCTTCCATGGGCTGCAGTATGAGGGAGCGAAGACCGCGATCGACGGCGCAAGGCGGGCCGGGATAGAGCGTTTCATCCTGATGAGCGCCAACGGCATCGACGCCCGCGCGACCGCCTATCAGGAGAGCAAGTTCCAGGCCGAACAACACCTGAAACAGAGCGGTCTGGCCGGGACCGTGTTCAGGCCTTCGGTCGTCTTCGGCGACCCGCGCGGCCGGATGGAGTTCTGCACTCAGCTCCGGGCCGACATGATCCGACCGCCGATACCGGCCCCGAACTTCTTTACCGGCTGGTCCCCCTCCCGCGGCGGATTCTCCATGTCGCCGGTGCAGGTGGAGGATGTGGCCCAATCGTTCGTGCGCTCGCTGGAGAACGCGGATACGGTCGGCGGCTGTTATCCCTTGTGCGGTCCGGAGGCGCTGCCCTGGCCCGAGATAATCCGGCGCATCGCCGCAGCGTCCGGGCGGCGCAAGCTCATACTGCCCGCTCCCGTCGGGCCGATCCGGTTGATCGCGGCCATCTTCGATCGCTTCGAGTCCTTCCCCGTGACCCGGGACCAGCTGACGATGCTGGTACAGGGCAATACGGGAGATTCCCGCGCCATATTCGGGCTGTTGGGGATCGAGCCCCGGCGCTTCGACGCCGACGGGCTCGCGTACCTGGGCCCGGACTGAGTCGGGGAGGGCCGCCGGGCCGGCGGCACACCGGTGGGGTGGGAGGATCGCGGGCAGCCTTGAGAGACCCCGGATCAGTCCTCTGTAACGCCGTCTGGGTCGCCGTCCTCGTGGCTGCCCGGTGAACTCCCCGACAGCCGCCGGGTCTCGGCCTCATAGGCCTGGATAAAGACCTGCCCTACGATGTCGTCGAAATTCTTGTCGGAGTTTTTCTGCACCGATGCGTAGAACTCCCGGAACAGATCCCAGTATTTCGCTTCGTTGCTCATGCCCAGCAGCGCTCCGGGCCGAAGACCGCGGTCGAATTTCTTCTGCAACGTCTCCGGGTCGAACCTGCCTAGCAGGTCGTCGAAGGCCGCACGCATGGCCGCGACCACGGCGTGCTGATGGGCACGTACATCCAGCATGGCGGAGTCGATCGCATCCAGCGGCGGCAGGTGATGGATGCCAGAGTAGAAGAACATTTTGTCGAGCGCCTCGTCCACGTCCGAGGAGAATTTCAGGGGGTTGTTCTCGCGCGGCTGCTCGGCGGTCTGGGCCAGCTTCAGCTCCCCCTTGATCCTGGTCCGCGACTGGAGCAACTCCAGCAGGCCGCCGGTGGCATTGCGAGCCACGTGGCCCACGGTCGAAATGAACTGCTGCTCGGTTCCGGGTTCGATCCGCTCACGATCGATGCCGATAGCCCGGCAAAGCACGGACAGTGGGTCGCCCTCGTTCACGCTGCCCGCCAGCGCCGGGTGCTCCGGTGCCTCGCTGTCCGTCGCCGCCGTCGGCATCGCGGGGTCGTCGACCCGTTCGACCATCTCGAAATCGGGCCGGCCCGGGTCGGCTGCGGCCAGATCGATCGGATCATCGAGCACTCGGGGACTCTTGGGCTCCGTGGCTGATTCCGCGCGGGACTCCGGGTCCACCACGGTATCTTCGTCGTCCGCGATAAAGACGCCCGTATCGTCGGTACCGTCGCGGCTGACATTGACGATGCTGACGGCGAACTCGTAGTTCCCCATGCGCAGGCGATCGCCGTCGTAAAGCCGGATAGGACTGCCCTTGCCGACCGGCAGGTCGGCATCGTTGACGAACACGCCATTGCTGCTCGTATCGGTCAGATAGTAGGCGCCATCGCGATAATCGATCAGTGCATGATGACCGGAGATGTAGAGATCCGGATCCGGCAACACCCATTCGTTGTCGCCGGCCCGGCCGATGGAGCCGCCGTGCACGCTGAACACCTTCAGCCGGTCCGGGCCGAGCACATCTTTCTGTGCCGAGGTGATCTTCAGGGTCAGGGGCATAGGCGGACACCGGGGGCGCGGACCGGCAAATCGTCTTCCCAAAATAATGGATCGGGCAGGTCGCCACAATAGTATGCAGGAGAGCGCCGGCTGCCACGGCGGTATCGCGGCGCCGGCCCACGGCCGGGGCAGGTTAATGGTATTCTTGCGCTCAGGTTTCAGGTCAAAGCGGATCCATGAACCAAAGCACACACATCTACAAGATCGTTTTTGTCAATCAGGGCAAGATCTACGAGATTTACGCGCGCCGGGTCAGTCATGGGGAACTGTTCGGCTTCATCGAGATCGAGGAGTTGGTCTTCGGCGAGCGCAGTTCCGTGGTGGTGGATCCCAGCGAGGAGCGGATCAAAACCGAATTCGCCGGGGTCAACCGTACCTATATCCCGATGCATTCCGTGTTGCGCATCGACGAAGTGGAAAAGCAGGGCGTCAGCAAGATATCCCAGGCCGAAGGCGGCAACGTGACCCAGTTCCCGATGCCCATGTACGCGCCCGGCGGCGACAAGAGCAAGACCTGAAGCCTGCCCCATGTCCTCACCGCGTCTGAGGAAGAAGTCCCTGCGTTTTTCTTATCTGGGCAGTGGCAGCAAGGGCAACTCGGCCCTGGTCGAGGCCGACGGGACCTGTCTGATGGTTGATTGCGGCTTCTCCGCGGCCGAGGCGCAAGCGCGGCTCGGCCGTCTCGACCGCGATCCCGAGGACGTGGACGCCATCCTGGTGACCCACGAACATGGGGACCATATCGGCGGTGTCGCCCGCTTCGCGCGACGTCATCGCATCCCTGTCTGGATGACGCCCGGCACCTGGGCCGCGGCGCCGGACCGGGATCTCCCGGAGCTTCATCTGTTCAATTGCCACGAGCCCTTCGCCCTCGACGGTATCGAAGTCCGGCCGATGCCCGTGCCCCATGACGCCCGCGAGCCCTGTCAATTCTGTTTCAGCGATGGTGCTCGCAGCCTCGCCATCCTCACCGATACGGGCCACATCACCCCTCACATCGTCTCGAACCTGGCCGCGCTGGATGCCCTCGTCGTCGAATGCAACCACGACCTGGAGATGCTGATGCGCGGACCCTATCCGGCGTCCCTCAAACGAAGGGTCGGTGGCGATCTGGGGCACCTCAACAACCAGCAGGCCGCCGGCCTGGTCGGAGATCTGGATACGGATGCGCTGCAATTCCTCATCGGGGTCCACATCAGCGAAGTGAACAACACCTCCGATCTTGCGCGGGCCTCCCTGGCCACGGCGGCCGGTGCTGAGCAAGACGAGATCGAGATCGTCTGTCAAAGACAGGGTCTGGACTGGCGAGTCCTGGACTGAACAGTCTGCCCCGGAGCGGGGCCGGTGGCCGGTGGAGCGCGCGCTGACGCTCCGGTATCATGCGGCTCCCTATCCGCCCCACAAGACCCCGCCCAGATGCTGATTCTCCCCGGTGCACCGGCGCTTTCCCGCTTCCGGCTCGCTAAACGCCTGGAGGCGCTGCGTTCCATCTGCCCGGACATCGATGGACTCGCGGCTCGCTACCTGCATCTGGCCGAGCTGGCGCGACCCCTCGAAGGCGGCGAACGGGGGGTGCTGGAGCGGTTGCTGACCTATGGGCCGGCTCGCGAGCAGGAGAATCCCCGTGGCCTGGAGGTCATCGTGCTGCCCCGCTTCGGGACGATCTCTCCATGGTCCAGCAAGGCGACTGATATCGCCCACAATTGCGGGCTGGAGGCCGTCCGCCGGATCGAGCGTGGCACCTGTTACACGCTGTCCGGTGAGTCGGACCGGGTGCAGGAGCGGCTGGCCGGGATCCTCCCCCTGTTGCACGACCGCATGACCGAATCGGTGGTCTTCGTCGCCGATGATGCGGCCCGATTATTCGTCCATCATCAGCCGGAACCCTTGTCGTGCATCGACGTGACCGGAGCCGGCGCCGGTGCCATGGAGACGGCGAACCGGGAGCTGGGACTGGCGCTCTCGGACGACGAGATCGCCTATCTGGTGGACCACTACCTGGACATAGGCCGCAACCCCACCGATGCCGAGCTGATGATGTTCGCCCAGGCCAACTCCGAACATTGCCGCCACAAGATCTTCAATGCCGATTGGGTGATCGACGGTGAGCCGCAACAGCAGACCCTGTTCGGCATGATCCGCAATACCCACGCCTGCTCACCCCACGGCGTACTCTCCGCTTACAAGGACAACGCCGCGGTCATCGAAGGCTGGAAAGCGAGTCGCTTCTTCCCCGACCCGGAGACGGGCCGTTACGGGCAGCGGACGGAGGATGTCCACATCCTGATGAAGGTGGAGACCCACAATCATCCGACCGCCATATCGCCGTTCCCGGGCGCCGCCACCGGTTCCGGTGGTGAGATCCGCGACGAGGGCGCGACCGGGACCGGGGCCAAGCCAAAAGCCGGGCTGACCGGTTTTTCGGTCTCACATCTGCGCATCCCCGGCGGCGAGCAGCCCTGGGAGCAGGATCATGGGCGGCCGGAGCGCATCGTCTCGGCTCTCGACATCATGCTCGAGGGACCGATCGGCGGCGCTTCTTTCAACAACGAGTTCGGGCGGCCGAATCTGGCCGGCTACTTCCGCACCTTCGAACAGGAAGTGGACGGGGTGCTGCGCGGCTACCACAAGCCGATCATGATCGCCGGCGGCGTCGGCAATATCCGGGCCGGCCATGTGGAGAAGGGCGAGGTGCCGGCCGGCGCGAAGCTGGTAGTGCTCGGGGGTCCGGCCATGTTGATCGGCCTCGGCGGCGGCGCCGCCTCCTCCATGGCGCAGGGTCAGAGTGCCGAGGATCTGGATTTTGCTTCGGTCCAGCGCGGCAACCCGGAGATGCAGCGGCGCGCCCAGGAGGTCATCGACGCCTGCTGGGCCATGGGGGACGAGAATCCCGTGGTGCTGATCCATGACGTCGGCGCAGGCGGTCTCTCCAATGCGCTACCCGAGGTGATCGACCACAGCCATCTTGGCGGCCGTATCGAGCTGCGGGACGTGCCCAACGACGAGCCGGGTATGTCGCCCATGGCGATCTGGTGCAACGAAGCCCAGGAGCGGTACGTGCTGGCGATCGGTCCGGAGCGCCTCGACGAGTTCCTGGCCCTGTGCGAGCGCGAACGCTGTCCGGTGGCGGTGGTCGGCGCTACGACAGCCGAACGACAGCTCGTGGTCCACGATGCGCAGTTCGAAAACGATCCCGTCGACATGCCGGTCGAAGTACTGCTGGGCAAGCCGCCGCGGATGACGCGGACCGTGCAGCGTCTCGACCGCCGCGGCGACGAGTTGCCGGTAGTGGACGACATCCGCGAGGCCGCTTACCGGGTCCTGCGATTGCCGGCCGTCGCGGACAAGACCTTCCTGGTCACGATCGGCGACCGCACCGTCGGCGGCTTGTGCTCCCGGGATCAGATGGTCGGACCGTGGCAGATCCCGGTCAGCGACGTGGCGGTCACGACCTCCGGTTTCGAGGCCGTGACCGGCGAGGCCATGGCGATGGGTGAGCGCACGCCGCTGGCCGCGCTGGACGCGCCGGCATCGGGCCGCATGGCGATAGGCGAGGCGGTCACCAATATCGCCGCCGCCCCGGTCCCGCGGCTGTCGGATATCCGCCTGTCGGCCAACTGGATGGCGGCCTGCGGTGCGGCGGGCGAAGACGCGGCCTTGTTCGACACGGTCAGGGCAGTCGGGGAGGAACTGTGTCCGGCCCTCGGCATCGCGATCCCGGTGGGCAAGGACTCCCTGTCAATGCGCACCGCCTGGGAGGCCGAAGACGGGCCGCGCAGCGTCACGGCGCCGGTGTCATTGATCATCTCCGCCTTCGCACCGGTGGACGACGTCCGGGAGACGCTGACGCCGCAACTGCGGACCGACGCCGGCGCCACCCGCCTGTTGCTGGTGGATCTGGGCGTGGGCCGGAACCGCCTCGGCGGTTCCGCGCTGGCTCAGGTGCACGGCGTCTTCGGTCATGAGGTGCCGGATCTGGAAGATCCCAATCTGCTGAGGGCGCTGTTCGATCTGGTGCGGACGCTGGCCCGCGAGAAACGGGTGCTCGCCTACCATGATCGTTCCGACGGCGGTCTGTTCGCGACCCTGGCGGAGATGAGTTTCGCCGCCCGGACGGGGCTGGCGATAGAACTCGACGGGCTCGGTGACGATCCGGTTGCGGCGCTGTTCAACGAAGAGTTGGGTGCGGTGCTCCAGGTCCGTGATGAAGACGTGGGCGAGGTGATGGAACTGGCAGGAGAGATCGGTCTCGGTGACCGGGTCCACGATCTGGGCAGCATCGCCGACGACCAGCGGGTCCGCATCCATCATCGCGAGCGGATGGTGCTGGACGAGCGGCGGGTGGATCTGAACCGGGCCTGGTCGGAGACCACGTTCCGGATGCAGAGCCTGCGCGATCATCCGGACTGCGCCCGGGAGGAATACGACCGTCTACTGGATGAGAGCGACCCCGGGCTCTGGGCCCGCCCCAGCTTCGATGTGTCCGAGGACATCGCGGCGCCATTCATCGCCACGGGCGCGCGGCCGCGCGTCGCGGTGCTTCGGGAGCAGGGCGTCAACAGCCAGATCGAGATGGCTGCCGCCTTCCATCGCGCCGGCTTCGAGGCGGTGGACGTGCACATGACCGACATCATCGCCGGGCGCCTCAGCCTGGGCCAGTTCCAGGGGCTGGTGGCTTGCGGGGGGTTCTCCTATGGCGACGTGCTGGGCGCCGGGGAGGGCTGGGCCAAGACGATCCTGTTCAACGCCAGGGCACGTGATGAATTCGAGGGCTGGTTCACGCGCGAGGACAGTTTCAGTCTCGGCATATGCAATGGCTGCCAGATGATGGCGGCGCTCAAGGATCTCGTGCCCGGGGCTTCCCATTGGCCGCGTTTCGTCGGCAACCGCTCTGAGCAGTTCGAGGCCCGGCTGTCCCTGGTCGAAGTCGGACCGACGCCGTCCATGTTCCTCCAGGGCATGCAGGGATCGGTGTTGCCCATCGTCGTCTCCCACGGCGAGGGGCGTGCTGAATTCGCCGACGCCGATCACCATCAGCGATGCCTGGAATCCGGCACGGTGGCCCTGTCCTACGTGGACAACTATGGCAAGACGGCCAGCACCTATCCGGCCAATCCCAACGGGTCTCCAGACGGCATCGCCGGTCTGAGCAGCCAGGACGGCCGGGTGACCATCGCCATGCCTCATCCAGAACGGGTATTCCGCACCGTGCAGCATTCCTGGCACCCGGGCGGCTGGGGCGAGGACGGTCCCTGGATGCGCCTGTGGCGCAACGCGCGGGCATGGCTGGGCTAGACCGATTCCCGGCTGCCATGAATCCCGCGTAGGATCACGGACCGTGAACTCCAGGGACACGATCTCGGGCTGGCGATCCGGCGGCTTCCTGGCCGGCGTGATCGCGATCCTCGCCCTGTGCTGGCTGGCGGGGTGCGAGAGGCCGCGAGACGATGCAGAGAGACCGAGACTGGTGCTGCTGATCGTGGTCGACCAGCTGCGCGGTGATTTCCTCGACCGTTACGGCGAGCGACTGGAACCCGGGGGCCTGCGACGACTGATCGGAGCCGGAGTGCATTACCGGCAGGCACACTTCCGCCACGGCATTACCGCCACGGCACCCGGCCACACCACGATCGTCACCGGCGCCCATCCGTCGATCCACGGTCTGGTAGGGAACAACTGGGTCGACCCCGAAACCGGTGAATCGGTCTATTGCGTTCAGGACGAGCGTCATCGGCTCCTCGGCGAGGCCACCCATGCCCGGGACGGTGTGTCGCCGGCGCTGGTCGAGGCGGAGACCATCGGCGATGTGCTCGCAGAAGTCACAGGGGGCGAGTCGCGGGTATTCGGCGTCTCGCTCAAGGACCGGGGGGCCATCCTGCTGGCGGGGCGTGCCGGCAAGGCGTTCTGGTATTCCCGCCGGACCGGTCGCTTCGTCACCAGCGATTATTATTACCGGGACCCCCCGCCATGGCTCGAGGCGTTCAATGGGGGTGACCCTGCCGGAGCCTATCGGCAGATGGCATGGACCCTGTCCAGGGACGCCGGGGACTACCGTTTTATCGACCGGGACGATCAGCCCTGGGAGCGGGACTACCGGGGGCTGGGCCGGGTGTTTCCCCATGAGCTGGCGCGCACCGGCGATTTCTACTCCGCCTTGCGCTTCACCCCGTTCGCTGATCAGCTCACCCTGGCCGCGGTCGCAGCGTTGATGGAAGCGGAATCGGTCGGCCAGCGGTCGAGTCCGGATCTGCTGGCGGTGAGCTTGTCGGCCACGGACTACGTGGGGCACGTGTTCGGGCCTGACAGTCTCGAGGCGGAAGACAATATGTTCCGTCTCGATCGGCTCATCGCGGAGCTTCTGGCTCTGGCCGACAGACAGACGGGGCCGGGGCAGACGCTGGTGATCCTGACCTCGGATCACGGCATACCGTCGGCGCCGGAGTATCTTGTGCAGCAGGGTGAGCCGGTGGCCCGGATCGATACGCCGGGGATGATCGCGCGTCTCAATCAGCAGCTGCGCCAGGAGATGGCGCTGGAATTCGACCCGATAAGCCGGTTCTACAATCCGGCGCTGTTCCTCGATCTGCCACGGCTGGTTTCGGAAGGCATCGATACCGAGTGGCTGGAGCGGCGTGTGGCGGTGCTCGCGGCGGCGGAGCCCGGCATCGAATCCGCCTTCGCCGCTGGCGACCTGCGCGGTGGATCGGGTGAGGGATCGCCCCTGCGCGAGCTGGCGCGGGCGTCGATCCGGGCCGACCGGGCCGGTCAGGTCTATCTGGTGCAGGCGCCGGGCTGGCATCTGCATGCCCAACCCCAGGTCCACGCGGCCATGCACGGTTCTCCCCATCCCTATGACACCCACGTCCCGATCGTGGTGATGGGTCCGGGCATAGAGCCGCAGTCGGTGACCAGGCCTGTGGGGGTAGAGAGCCTCGCCGCCAGCATCGCCGCATATCTCGACCTGCCGGCACCGGCCCTGGCCAGCGGCGAGCTGTTACCGGAGCTTATCCCGGCCCGGAGTCCCTGAACCGCCTGGCCGGAACACGTGTGGACGCGCCCGGACGGGCAGGTCTCTGGCAGCACGGTTCGCGCTACGTTACGCTCCGGGGTCCGGGACGACGAACAGGTTCGGACGATGGATGAGGCAGCCCGTCAGGGTGTTCAGCGAGGAGGCGAGGGGCCCCGCTATCGGGAAGGTGAGATCCATGCGCCCACCGGTCCGGCCATGCAATGCAAGGGCTGGGTTCAGGAGGCGGCCCTGCGCATGCTGATGAATAACCTGGACCCGGCGGTGGCCGAGCATCCGGAGCGGCTGATCGTATATGGCGGGATCGGCCGCGCCGCGCGCAACTGGGAGTGTTATGACGCCATCGTCGAGTCCCTGCGCCGGCTGGAGAACGACGAGACCCTGCTCGTGCAGTCAGGCAAGCCGGTCGGCGTGTTCAGGACCCATGAATTTGCACCCCGTGTCCTGATCGCCAATTCCAACCTGGTCGGCAAGTGGGCCAACTGGGAGCACTTCTTCGAACTCGACCGGAAGGGCCTGATGATGTTCGGGCAGATGACCGCCGGGTCGTGGATCTATATCGGTTCTCAGGGCATCGTCCAGGGGACCTACGAGACCTTCGCCGAGGCCGTGCGCCAGCACTATGACGGCAAGGCTGACGGCCGCTGGCTGCTCACCGGCGGTCTCGGGGGCATGGGCGGCGCGCAGCCGCTGGCGGCGGTCTTCGCCGGGCTCAGCTGCCTCGCGGTAGAGGTAGACCCCAGTCGGATCGAAAAGAGACTGGAGACCGGCTATCTGGATCATGCTGCAGAAGATCTCGATGAGGCGATGGCCCTGCTCGACCGGGCCCGAGCCGACGGACAGGCGGTGTCCGTGGGGCTGCTGGGCAATGCCGCGGAGGTGTTCGACCAGATCGAGCGTGGCGGGCGGGCGCCGGACCTGGTCACGGATCAGACCTCCGCCCACGATCCACTGAACGGATACATCCCCGTCGGTTACGACCTGGCCCAGGCCGCCGAGCTGCGGGAAAAGGATCCGCAGGCGTACGTCGTCAAGGCCAAGGATTCCATGGCGCGGCAGGTCAGGGCGATGCTGGGTTTCCATCATCGCGGCATCCCGACCTTCGACTACGGCAACAACATCCGCGCCATGGCTCAGGACGCCGGGGTGGAGAACGCCTTCGACTTCAAGGGTTTCGTGCCTTTGTATATCCGGCCGCTGTTCTGCGAGGGTATCGGTCCGTTCCGCTGGGCGGCCCTGTCGGGCGATCCGGAGGATATCTACCGCACCGACGAGAAGGCGAAGGCACTGTTTCCGGACAAGCCCGGTCTGCACCGCTGGCTGGACGCCGCCCGCGAGCGCATCCACTTCCAGGGTTTGCCGTGCCGTATCTGCTGGCTGGGATACAAGGAACGGCACCGCCTCGGGCTCGCGATCAATGACATGGTCCGCGGGGGAGAACTCAAGGCGCCGGTAGTGATCGGCCGCGATCACCTGGACTCCGGCTCCGTCGCTTCGCCCAACCGGGAGACCGAGGGCATGCGCGATGGCTCCGACGCCGTCGCGGACTGGCCGGTGCTCAACGCCCTGCTCAATACCGCCAGTGGCGCGTCCTGGGTAAGCTTCCACCATGGCGGCGGCGTCGGCATGGGTTATTCACTGCACGCCGGCGTGGTGATCGTCGCCGACGGCAGCGATCGGGCCGAGCGGCAGCTGGAGCGGGTGCTGGTCAACGATCCGGGTACCGGCGTCATGCGCCATGCCGATGCCGGTTACGAGCGGGCGCTGGAAGTGGCCCGGGAGCGTGGTCTGGATCTGCCCATGGAGGGCCGCTGATCCGGTGTCTCAGGCTGAGCCAGACAGGCCGGGACGCCCGCCCGGCCGCGTGTCGCATCCGAGCGGTGTCGGTGTGGACGGATGCCGGGGCGGCTGGTTCTTTTTTTCCGGTCAGGATGATGGCTTCCGATGGGGGCTTGCGGCCGGATTCAGCGAACTCCTGGACCAGACGCCGCCCGGCAGCCCGGTGCTGGTCGACATCCCCATCGGTCTGACCGGCCGCGAATGCCCGGTGCGCCCCTGCGACACGCTGGCGAGACGCCGTCTCGGTCCCCGGGCCGCCAGCGTGTTCCCGACCCCCAGCCGGGCCGCGCTGGAATGCGCCGATTATGCCAGCGCCAGCGAACGCAACCGGCAGGTCACCGGCCGCAAACTGTCGCGCCAGACCTGGAATCTGATGGACAAGATCCGCGAGGTGGATGAGGTGCTGGCGAACCGCCCCGACGCCCGCCAGACGGTCCGGGAATCCCATCCCGAAGTCTGCTTCGCGGCCCTGGCCGGCGGACGACCGATGTGCCATTACAAAAAGACTGACTCGGGATTTGAGGAACGAGTGGAGATCCTCTGCGCCTGCTGGTCTGACAGTCGACGTCTTCTGGCAGAGACGATGGACTCCCTCAGCCGGGTGGAGGCCGCCCGCGATGATCTGGTCGATGCCCTGGCCCTGGCGATTACCGCGAGCCTCGATGACGGCGAGCTGGAGACGCTGCCGACAGATCCGGACCACGACGAAGCCGGGCGGCTGATGGCCATCACCGCGCCGAGGTGGCCGTCATGATCAGGCCGAAAGGATGGAGCCGCCGGCGGGCAGCAATGTCTCGATCCCGCCCGGTTCTGCTTTGCGCGCTGGCCATCGCGCTGATGCCGGTGCCCGCCGTCCTGGCTGCGGACGAGACCCCGGGTGCGAGCGATCCCGAGCAGGAGGTGGTGGTGTTGCTGCACGGCCTGGGCCGCAGCGCCGGGTCCATGGCGCTGCTGGAACAGCGGCTGGAGAGCGCGGGATATCGGGTCCACAATATCGACTATCCGTCACGCCAGGCGCCGCCCGATGCGCTGGTTGCCCTCATCGCGGAGTCCGTGACCGCCTGTTGCGCGGATAGCCCAAGGGTGCACTACGTCACCCACTCCCTGGGCGGGATCCTGGCTCGCGCCTATCTGGCTGCAGAAGCGCCGGCCAATGCGGGCCGCCTGGTCATGCTGGCGCCGCCCAACCGGGGCAGTGAGCTGCCGGACCTGCTGGGCGATCAATGGCTGTTCGAGTTCATCATGGGGCCCACCGCCAGCGAGTTGGGTACGGATCCCGCCAGTTTCCCGAACCGACTGCCTATGCCGCCGGTGCCGACCGGTGTCATCGCCGGGACCGGCAGCATCAATCCCGTCGGCACGCTGGTGATCCCGGGCGAGGACGACGGCATGGTCTCGGTCTGCCGGACCTGGATCGAGGGTCTCGCGGATTTTCTGGTCGTCCCGCAGACACACGCATTTATCATGCGATCGACCCGCGTCACCGACCAGGTGATCCGTTTTCTTCGTGTCGGCGCCTTCGACCACGAGGACGACGATCTGACCGCTCGCTATGTGGAGCAATGCCTGGCGGCGGAACAGGCGGCAGGCATCGGAGACGCGGGCAGGGACCCGTGAGCGGCGCGCCACCGGAATGGATCACGACCGCCGTCGATGGTCTGCGATTACGGTTCGCCGTCCCCGGGGATGCGGGTCTGGTGCTGGACTTTATCCAAAGGCTCGCCGTCTACGAAAGGCTGGCCCACGAAGTCGAGGCCAGCGAGCAGGACATCCACGATGCCATGTTCGGGCCACGCCCGGTGGCGGAGACGGTGCTGGCCTTTTATGGGCAGGAAGCCGTGGGCTTCGCTTTGTTCTTCCAGAACTTTTCGACCTTCCGGGGCAAGCCGGGGCTCTATCTGGAAGACCTGTTCGTCGAGCCCGAAGCGCGGGGCCTCGGTGTCGGTCGCACCCTGTTGGCATTTCTCGCCCGGATCGCCCGACAGCGCGGCTGCTCCCG
>JASFJM010000022.1:0-17193 GCA_050122055.1 Gammaproteobacteria bacterium
GATATCCGTCACCTCCAGGGTGGCGACCAGCACGCCTTCCTGGTCGCGCAGCGCGATGGTGGCGCCGCTCTCGAGCTGGTCCGCGAAGGCCTCGCTGACGTCCAGGGTGATCGGCATCGGCCACAGGGTCCCGTCGGCCAGCCGCATCTTCTCCACCACGCCCTCGTAGTCGGTCTTGCCGAGGAAGCCCTCGAGCGGGGAGAAGGCGCCATTGAGCAACAGCTCGATATCGCAGAGCTGGCGCGGCGTCAGGTCCCAGGAAAGGAAATCCCGGGCTTTTTGTCGCTCCGCGTCAGCCTCGTCCTTGTCCAGATATAGTTCTTTGAGTTTTCCACCATGGGGAGGGATGAGCTGCGAGGTCGTTTCGTGGCGATCCATAAGTCTGTCTCCGCAAAAGAAGCGCCGCGACCCGGCAACCGGATCGCGGCAAGGAATATCGTAAATTTGGCCCGGGCCCGCTAGAAGGGGATGTCGTCATCCAGCGCGGGTTCAGCCGCCGCTGGCTGCTGGGCCTTGGGCCGGTTGCCGTAGTCTTCACCGCCCGCGGGCGCGCCCGCGCCGGCGCGGCCGCCGAGCATCGTCATATCCCGGGCTTTGATTTCGGTCGTGTACCGATCCTGGCCCGACTGATCCTGCCACTTGCGGGTCTGGATCGAGCCCTCGATGTAGACCTGGGATCCCTTGCGCAGGTATTCGGCTGCGATCTCCGCCAAGCGGTCGAAAAATACGACCCGATGCCACTCGGTACGCTCCTTCTGCTCCCCGGTCTGCTTGTCCTTCCAGGACTCGGAGGTGGCCAGACGGATATTGGTGACCGCACTGCCACTGGGGGTGTAACGGGTCTCGGGGTCGGCGCCGAGATTGCCGACCAGGATGACTTTGTTGATGCCGCGAGCCATTAGCGCTCCTGAAAAGTTGGGCCTGATGAAGTGGGGCCATACGGATCGAAGTGTAGACCGCGCATTTTAACCCGGACATGGTGGAAAACACACCCTGACCTCGGGAAAGCCGGACTTGACTGTCGCATGGCATCCGGACTTTGGCTCGCCCGGGTCATTACGCGTATAGTTGAGGATTGATATTCGCCGCCAGCAGTGTGCATGGAAACGATCCGGATTCGGGGTGCCCGCACCCATAACCTCCAGAATATCGACCTCGATCTGCCGCGAGAAAAATTGATCGTGGTGACCGGTCTGTCCGGTTCCGGCAAGTCCTCGCTGGCCTTCGACACCATCTATGCGGAAGGCCAGCGGCGCTATGTGGAATCGCTGTCGGCCTATGCCCGTCAGTTCCTGTCGATGATGGAGAAGCCCGATGTGGATGCCATCGACGGTCTGTCGCCGGCGATCTCCATCGAGCAGAAATCGACCTCTCACAATCCCCGGTCCACGGTCGGCACCGTCACCGAAATCTACGACTATCTGCGGCTGTTGTTCGCCCGGGCCGGGACACCCCGCTGCCCCCGTCACGGAGAGCCGCTGGAGGCCCAGACAGTCGGCCAGATGGTCGACCAGATCCTCGAGCTGCCGGAGGGCACGCGGCTGATGCTGTTGGCGCCCGTCGTGCGGGATCGCAAGGGTGAACACCACAATCAGCTGGCCGAGCTGCGGGCCCAGGGTTTCGTCCGCGCGCGCATCGACAGCGAAGTGTTCGAACTGGACGACCCGCCGGATCTGGACCTGCACCGCAAGCACACGGTGGAGGCCGTGGTCGACCGGTTCCGGGTGCGGGAGGATCTCCGGCTGAGGCTCGCCGAGTCTCTGGAGACCGCCCTGCGGATGGCCGAGGGCATAGCCCAGGTGGCCTACATGGACGAGCCGGAGCGGGAGGAGCTGCTGTTCTCGGACCGCTTCGCCTGCCCGGTCTGCGGCTACAGCATCCCCGAGCTCGAGCCGCGGATGTTCTCATTCAACAATCCGGCCGGTGCCTGCCGGACCTGTGACGGTCTCGGGGTACAACAATTCTTCGACCCGGACCGGGTCGCGGCCAGCCCGCATCTTAGCCTGGCCGGCGGCGCCATCCGCGGCTGGGACCGGCGCAACGCCTATTATTTCCAGCTGATCCAGTGTCTGGCGCGGCATTTCAAATTCGATATCGAACAACCGCTCGCCGAACTGCCCGAGAAGCTCAAGCAGATCATCCTCTACGGCAGCGGCGACGAGGTGATCGAGTTCAGCTATCTGGACGGACGCGGCGGCACCAGCAAACGCCGCCACCGCTTCGAGGGCATCATCCCCAATATGGAACGCCGCTACCGCGAGACCGAATCGAACACGGTGCGCGAGGAGCTGGCCAAGTATCTCAGCATGCGCCCCTGCAGCGACTGTGGCGGCACCCGGCTCAATGAGGGCGCGCGCCACGTGTTCGTCGACGAGCGCAGCCTGCCGGAGCTGACCTCACTGTCGGTGGGCGCGGCCGGACGATTCTTCGCCGATCTGGATCTGCCCGGCTGGCGGGGAGAGATCGCCGGCAAGATCGTCAAGGAGATCGGTGACCGCCTCAGTTTCCTTGTGGATGTGGGACTCGATTATCTCTCGCTGGACCGCAGCGCCGAGACGCTGTCCGGCGGCGAGGCCCAGCGCATCCGGCTGGCGAGTCAGATCGGCTCCGGTCTGGTCGGCGTCATGTATATCCTCGACGAACCCTCCATCGGCCTCCACCAGCGCGACAACCAGCGCCTGCTGAACACCCTGCTGCAGCTTCGGGACCTGGGTAACACCGTGATCGTGGTAGAACACGACGAGGAAGCGATCGCCGCCGCCGACCACGTGCTCGATATCGGCCCCGGCGCCGGCGTCCACGGCGGCCAGATCGTATCCCAGGGCACACCCAAACAGGTGATGGGGGACCCGGCTTCACTGACCGGGCAGTATCTCTCGGGCCGACGCAGCATCCCGGTCCCGGAGACCCGCACCGCCCCCAAGAAGAAACGAGACATCCGGATCCGCGGAGCCCGCGGCAACAATCTCAAGGATCTGGACGTATCCATCCCGCTCAGCCTGATGACCTGCGTCACCGGGGTCTCGGGATCGGGCAAATCGACCCTGATCAACGACACCCTTTACCTTGCGGCCGCCCAGCACATCAACGGGTCGGCGACCCATCCCGCCCCCCATGCAGGGATCGATCGGCTGGACAAGGTCGACCGCGTGATCGACATCAGCCAGAGTCCGATCGGCCGCACGCCGAGATCCAATCCCGCCACCTACAGCGGTCTTTTCACGCCCATCCGCGACCTGTTCGCCGGCACCGCCGAGGCTCGCTCCCGGGGTTACAAGCCGGGCCGCTTCAGTTTCAACGTCAAGGGCGGCCGCTGCGAGGCCTGCCAGGGCGATGGCGTGATCAAGGTGGAGATGCACTTCCTGCCGGACATCTACGTCGCCTGCGACGTGTGCAAGGGCAAGCGATACAACCGCGAGACCCTGGAGATCCGGTACAAGGGCAGCAATATCCATGAAGTCCTGGAGATGACCGTGGAGGACGCGCTGGAGTTCTTCCGCAACGTGCCGGTCATCAAGCGCAAGCTGCAGACCCTGATGGACGTGGGTCTGTCTTATGTGCGCCTGGGCCAGAACGCGACCACGCTGTCCGGCGGCGAGGCCCAGCGGGTCAAGCTGGCCAAGGAGCTGTCGAAACGGGATACCGGCAAGACCCTGTACATCCTGGACGAGCCCACGACCGGCCTGCATTTTCACGACATCGCCCAGCTGCTGCACGTGCTCCACCGGCTCCGGGATCACGGCAACACGGTGGTCGTCATCGAACACAATCTGGACGTCATCAAGACCGCCGACTGGATCATCGATCTGGGCCCGGAGGGCGGCGAGGGCGGCGGCGAGGTGATCGCCACCGGCACGCCCGAGGACGTGGCGGCGATGGAGAGTTCCTACACCGGTCAGTTCCTCAAGCGCGTGCTCGCGCGGGCGGCCAACCCGCCGGAGTCGAAACGCCGGGCCTGAAGCGTCCCGGACCTGCCGCTGCACCGCCGCAGGCAATCCCCCACCCGGTACCCTAGACTCTAGGTTCCAAAACGCCGGCGCGAACGGGGGGACCGTGATGGGCAGACTGTTATTGGGCAGCATCCTGGCGGCTGTCGCCATGTTCATGTGGGGATTCGTGTTCTATGTCGCCAGTCCGGCCATGGACGCGGCAGTCCACACGGTGGAGGACAATGCCGCGACCCAGTCTATGCTGAGCCAGCATTTCACCGAATCCGGGACCTATTTCATCCCGGGGCCCGATCTGCCGGAAGAGCAGCTGACCAAGCTGCACCAGGCGGGCCCGCTGGCCATGGTCACCATCCGGCAGGAAGGCGCGCCGCCGATGGACCCCATGGTTCTTTTCTGGGGCTTTGTCCATCAGTGGGTCACTTGCCTGCTGCTGGGTCTGCTGCTGCTCAAGGCGGCGCCGGCCCTGGCCGGTTACTGGTCCCGGGTCGGATTCCTGGCCCTGGCCGGTTTCACCGCAGCGCTTTTCATCGATTACGGCACCACCATCTGGTGGCTGGCCGATCGCGGTTTCGCACTGACCAACCTGGTCCACGACACCGCAGCATGGGCGGTGGCGGGGCTGGTGCTAGCGTGGAAACCGGGCGGAGCCGTGGCCGGCAGCTAGTAGCCTGCGGCGTGCCCGTCCTTGCGAGACTCCGATGCGCCGTAATAGACCTCCTGCCGGTGGTCGCGCATGATCGCCTGGTATCCTCCGAAGCCGCCGGGATCCGATCCCAGCCTGTGGCCCATGCTGCGCAAACGGTTGATGGTCTCCAGCGGGAAACCGGTCTCCAGATAGACGATGCCGCCGTCCCGCATGCGCTCGCTGGTGGGACGGAAGCTGCCGTCGTTCCGGGTCTCGTTGGCGGGCTGGCTCGAGCCGCCGTGCCGGACCCGGGGCGCATCACCGGCTTCCTGAAGATTCATACCGAAGTCGATCAGGTTGACCAGGATCTGCACATGGCCCTGGGGCTGCATGGCGCCGCCCATGACGCCGAAGCTGAGCCAGGGCTTGCCGTCTTTTTTCACAAAAGCCGGGATGATGGTATGGAACGGCCGTTTGCCGGGCGCGTAGATGTTGGGATGCCCGTCCTCCAGACTGAACAGCTCGCCGCGATCCTGCAGGATGAAACCCAGACCGGCCGGGGTCATGCCGGAACCCATGCCCCGGTAATTGCTCTGGATCAGCGACACCATATTGCCGTCGGCGTCCGCAGTGGTCAGATAGATGGTGTCACCCCGTTCCAGGGCTTCGTCGCCGGCCGGGTAGGATTTTGCCGCCCGTGACGGCTCGATCAGCGCGCGCCGTCCGGCAGCATATTCCTTCGAGATCAGCCGCGTGACCGGGACCTCGGCGAACTCCATGTCGGCGTAGAAACGGGCACGGTCCTCGAACGCCAGCTTTTTGGCCTCCACCAGGACATGGATGTACTCGGGACTGCCGAAACCCATGGACGCGATGTCGAAGCCCTCGAGGATATTAAGCATCTGCAGAGCTGCGATCCCCTGGCCACTGGGCGGGAGTTCGAAGACTTCATAGCCGCGATAACTGGTGGAGACCGGATCGATCCATTCGGAGCGATGGGCGGCCAGGTCCTCGTAGCTGAGGAAGCCACCGTTCTCCTGCATATAGTCGGCAATGGCCCGGGCCATCTCGCCCTTGTAGAAGACATCCCGGCCGCCCCGGGCGATCTTCTCGTAGGTCTCCGCGAGGGCCGGATTGCGGAACACGTCGCCCTTGCCGGGAGCGCGGCCGCCAGGGGCGAAGATCTCGGCAAACCCGGGATAACGGGATAGCCTCGGCACGCTGCGCTGCCAGTAGTAAGCGATGACCTCAGTCACCGGGAACCCCTCCCGGGCATAACGGATCGCCGGGCCCAGGACCTCGATCATGGGCAGCCGGCCATACCGCTGGTGCAGCTCGAACCATCCGTCGACGGTGCCGGGGACGCTCACGGGCAGCGGTCCATAGCGCGGGATGGCCTCGAATCCGTTGTCCCGGAAATATTCCAGCGTCAGGGACTTCGGTGAGCGCCCGCTGGCGTTAAGACCGCTCAGTTCCTGTTCCCCGGCGTCCCAGACGATGGCGAACAGGTCGCCGCCGATGCCGTTGCCGGTGGGCTCCATCAGTCCCAGCGCCGCGTTGGCGGCGATCGCCGCATCCACGGCGCTGCCACCCTCGCGCAGGATCTCCAGCGCGATCTGGGTCGCCAGGGGATGGCTGGTGGCCGCCATGCCCTGGGTCGCGATCACTTCGGAGCGGGTGGTGAAGGACTTGTCGGTGATGCGGTCGGCGCCGATAGACATGGGACTTACCAGGACGAGGATGACGATTCCAATGATACGGAAGACGGCGCGGGGCATAGGCGGATTTCCTTTCAGGAGGCAGGATGAGGCCTCGGGGGCGGGGCTTGTTCTATGATGCCGCAGAACCCGGGGCATGTTAATGGCGCGGCCAGACCGCCCACCGCCCCGCAGCGGAGGAACCGATGGGTCCTGATGCCTTAATGACCCTGATCGTCATGGGGTGCTGCGCCGCGGCCCTGCTGCTGACCCGGATCGCCCCGGATGCGATCCTGGTAGCAGGTCTGGCGGTTTTGCTGATCGGCGACGTGGTGTCGCCCGCCGACGGTCTCGCGGGCTTCGCCAACCCCGGCACCCTCACGGTCGCGGCTTTCTACGTCATCGCCGCGGGCTTGCGGGAGACCGGCGCCCTCGATCTCATGGTCGGCCCGCTGTTCCGTGACACCCACACCATCCGCAAGGCCACGGCCCGGATGACCGGACCGGTCATGATCATGAGCGGCTTCGTCGCCAACACGCCGGTCGTCGCAAGCTTCGTGCCGGCGGTGTCCGATTGGGCCAGACAACGGGGCTTCCCGCCCTCGCAGCTGCTGATGTCGCTCAGCTACGCCGCCATCCTCGGCGGTACCTGCACCCTGGCCGGGACCACCACCAACCTGGTCGTGAACGGCCTCCTGATCGACGCTACCGGCGGTCAGGGACTAGGATTCTTCGAGCTGGCCTGGGTCGGCGTTCCCTGCGCGCTCATCGGCTTCGTCTACCTGCTTGTCGCCGGTCCGGCGCTGCTGCCGGATCGGTCACCCGCCCTGGAAGAACTGCGGAATATCCGCGAGTACACGGTCGAGATGTTGATCAGCGAAAACAGCCCCCTGGCCGGCAAGACCGTCGAGGAAGCGGGCCTCCGGCATCTCAACGCCCTGTTCCTGATCGAGGTCGACCGGGCCGGCATGGCCCTGCCCGCCGTGTCCTCCGACGAGATCCTGCGGGACGGGGACCGGCTGGTATTCGCCGGCGCCAGTGAATCGGTGCTCGATCTGCAACAGATCCGCGGTCTGGAACCGGCCACGGACCAGGTCTTCAAGCTGGAGGGGCCCCGCAGCGAGCGCCGTTTTTTCGAGGCGGTAGTCGGACGCGACTCGGCGTACGCCGGTCGCAGCATCCGCGAGAGCCGCTTTCGCACTCGCTGTGGAGCCGTAGTCATTGCCGTGGCCCGCAACGGCAGCCGTATCCGCGGCAAGATCGGCGACATCCTCATCGAACCCGGCGATACCCTGCTGCTGGAGTCCACCCAGGACTTCGCCGACCGTCAGCGGGCCGCCAGTGATTTCCTGCTGATCCGGCCCATCGACGGCGTGACCCTGCGCAGACGCGACAAGGCGCCCCTGGCATGGGTCATCCTGGCGGTCGTGGTCACCACCGCCACCAGCGGATGGCTGAGCCTGCTTCAGGCCGCGTTCCTGGGCGCAGGGGCCATGGTCATCGCACGGTGCTGCACCGTAAGCCAGGCGCGCTCCAGCGTCGATCTGCAGGTCATCCTGGTCATAGCCGCCGCCTTCGGCATCGGCAAGGCCATGGAGTCCACGGGCGCCGGCACGCTCATCGGCGACCAGATCCTGGCCCTCGGTGGCGATCACCCGCTGGCGCTGCTGGCAGCAGTGTATCTGACGACTTCGCTGCTGACGTCGCTGGTCACCAACAATGCCGCCGCTGTACTGGTCTTTCCCGTGGCGCTGGCGGCCGCGACACAGGCGGGGGTCGATGTGATGCCGATCGCGGTGATCGTGGCCGTGGCCGCCTCGGCCAGCTTTATCACGCCGATCGGTTACCAGACCAATCTGATGGTGTACGGGCCCGGTGGCTACCGGGCAGCAGACTATCTGCGCTTCGGCCTGCCGCTGCATCTGATCCTCGCCGTGACCACCATCTTGCTGGTCCCGGTGATCTGGCCCCTGCATTAGGCGGCGCGAGCCACGCCGACCAGGCACAAGGAAGGTCCATCGCACCTTCGCGGGGACACCGCCTCGCCCGCGATGAAGAGATCACCAGCCTGCGGGCGGCGCCCCTTATCGCGCCTGAGGCCGGCAGGTCAGCGATAAGCAGCAATCCGCTGATGCCTCGAGTGCCGCCGCTATTGCGCGAAGAACACAAAAAAAGGGGCGCAAAGCGCCCCTTTTTCCAGGGTTCTCGCTTGTGACCCGGGACGTCAGTCCTTCCGGGGTGAAGCAGGGGCGGGCGTAGCGGCTCCGCCTCCGGTCAATTCCCGGCTCTCGCCCTTCATCAGCTCGTCGTACCACAGCGGATGGTGCTGCTTGGCATACTGCTCGTCCACTTCGCCGTGCACCATGCCTTCCAGCGCGCCCTCGCTGCCGATGGTCGCCAGATAGATGTGCAGGACAATGAACATGATGCAGATCAACGAGGAAACGCTGTGGACGACGTGCGCCAGCTGCATCCCGGCCCGATCCGTGCCCCAGTTGGGGAACAGCAGAAACAGGCCCGAAACCACCATTGCGCCGCCAGCGAAGATAAGCGTGTAGAACAGCAGCTTCTCACCGGCGTTGGCGAATCCGGCCGGGGGATGGCCGCCGCCCAGATAACCGCCGCCCGAGATGAGCCATTTGAAGTCATAAGACTTCCAGATGTTGTGGTGGAACCACTTCACCAGCATCACGACCAGGCCGATCGCGAAGAGCAGCGAGAGATAGTCATGGATCGGCTTGGCCATGTTGGCCCAGGCCGCGAATGCCTCCTTGCCCATGATCGGTATCAGCAGGCTCCTTCCCCACAGCAGGCTTAGCCCGGTGATAGCCAGGACGATGAACAACACCGCCGTGTACCAGTGTATAAACCGGTCGATCCCCGGCCAGCGCAGGATCTTCCGCCCGGTGCGTCCCTGAAGCTTGTAGCCGCCGGTCATCAGATGATAGATCGCCAGCACCACGATGATCGATCCGACGCCCCAGAGTCCCAGATTGAGCAGGGGACCGTCACGGATTTCGCTCCAGGTCTGACCTTCGCTCTGGATCAGAACATAGGTCTCTTGTCCCTTGACCGCAGAGTATCCGGCATTGCCGCGGCGAACCTCGCGCCAGTAGTCAGAACGAGGATTGCTCTTGTCATCGGCCTGCTGGCCCGATTCCTGGGCCTGACTCGCCGGGATGACAAGGGCGGTCAGTGGCAGCGCCATCGACACTGCCAGCGTCATGATCATGCTCCAGATCACGAGACGACGCCGGCCGCCGGACCTGGTTTTCCTCACCGTTCCAGATGTTTCAGTCATCTTCCTCTCCCGCTACGAGGACTCCCACGGCACCCGTGTCCGCACCTACGGGCACATTGGCCTCCCCGCGCGACTATTCCCTCGCCTGAACCTCGTCAAATCTGGACCGGAGTTGCTCGTCGAGTTCGCCACTGCCGGATTTGGCCAACAGCGGATCCGGCTGACCCTTGTATTCTCCGGGTTCGTAGAAAATGACGGGCTCGCCGCAGCCGGACAATGCGAGCAGCGCGGTTGCGCCGATCGCAAGACCGAGCCTGCGCCAGCCGACATTAGTCGTCGACATGGTGACTCCAGGCCTCAAGCGTCCTTCTCCCCGTAAGCAGCATCCCAGCCCCAGTTGTCCGGCCGCCCGCCGCGACGCATGATCCGCTCGCGGTAGATGTCGGCGACCATGTCGCCGTCGCCGCCGAGCAGCGCCTTGGTCGAGCACATCTCGGCACAGGCCGGTAGCTTGCCCTGGGCGAGACGGTTGCTGCCGTACTTCTCGAACTCGGCGGCGGAGTTGTCGTCCTCCGGCCCGCCGGCGCAGAAGGTGCATTTGTCCATCTTGCCGCGAACGCCAAACGCTTCCTGCTGAGGATACTGGGGGGCGCCGAAAGGACAGGCGTAGAAACAGTAGCCACAGCCGATGCACAGGTCCTTGTCGTGCAGCACCACACCATCGTCGGTGGTATAGAAACAGTCCACCGGACATACCGCCGAGCAAGGTGCGTCGGTACAGTGCATACAGGCTACCGAGATGGACTTTTCGCCCGGGACTCCGTCATCGAGAGTAACCACCCTGCGACGGTTTATTCCCCACGGAACTTCGTTCTCGTTCTTACAGGCGGTGACACAGCCATTGCACTCGATGCAGCGGTCGGTATCACACAAAAACTTCATTCTTGCCATGGTCGTGATCTCCTAGGCTGCAGTGATGTTGCAAAGGCTGGCTTTGGTTTCCTGCATCTGCGTCACCGAGTCGTAACCGTAGGTGAATACAGAGTTGCAGGCCTCGCCGCGGACATAGGGCGCCGCGCCTTCCGGATACTTGTCCAGCAGGTCCTTGCCCTCGTACCAGCCGCCGAAGTGGAACGGCGTGAAGACGACGCCGCGAGCCACCCTCGGGGTGATCATGGCTTTGACCTTGATCCGGGCCCCGGCCGGGCTGCTGATCCAGATCATCTGCCCGTCCTTGATGCCGGCGTTGTTGGCGTCGGCCGGATTGATCTCGGCGAACATGTCCTGCTGCAGCTCGGCCAGCCACGGGTTGGACCGGGTCTCCTCGCCTCCACCCTCGTACTCCACCAGCCGTCCGCTGGTATGGATGAGCGGGAATTCCCCGGTGTAGTCGTCCGCCTGGACCGAGGCATATCGCGTGGGCAGGCGGTAATGGCTCTTGCGATCCTCGTAAGTCGGATAGCTGGCCACCAGGTCGCGCCGGGAAGTGTAGAGCGGTTCGCGGTGGATCGGCACCGGATCCGGGAAGGTCCAGACGATGGCGCGGGCCTTGGCGTTGCCAAACGGGGCGCAGCCATGCTTGATCGCGACGCGCTGGATACCGCCCGAAAGATCGGTCTTCCAGTTCTTGCCCTCGGCGAGGGCTTTCTCCTCCGCCGTCAGGTCATCCCACCAGCCGAGCTGTTTGAGCAGGTCGGCGGTGAATTCCGGATAGCCGTCCTTGATCTCCGCGCCCTTGCTGTAGGAACCCTCCGCAAGCAGATTGCGGCCCTGATACTCGACGCCGAAACGGGCCCGGAAATTGAGTCCGCCGTCCGCGACGTGCTTGCTGGTGTCGTAGAGGATCGGCGTGCCCGGATGTTTCATCTCGGGCGTACCCCAGGACGGCCAGGGCAGACCATAGTAATCGCCGTCGCAGGGCCCGCCCTCGGCCTTCAACGTGGTGGTGTTGAAGGTGTGCTTGTTCTCCATATGGAGTTTCAAGCGCTCCGGGCTCTGGCCGGTGTAGCCGATGGTCCACATGCCGCGGTTGATCTCGCGCAGGATGTCCTCGATCACCGGCTCTTCGCCGTTGACCTGGATGTTCTTGAACAGCTCGTCGGAGAAGCCGAGCTTGCTGGACATCTTGTACAGGATGGTGTGATCAGGCAGCGACTCGAACAGCGGATCGACGACCTGCTCCCGCCACTGGATCGACCGATTCGACGCCGTGACCGAGCCGTAGGTCTCGAACTGGGTCGTCGCCGGCAACAGATACATCCCTTCCTGACGATCCGGCAGCACCGCCGTGTGGGTCGGGTAGGGATCGATCACCACCAGCAGTTCCAGCTTCTCCATGGCCTGCTTCATCTCCGGACCACGGGTCTGGCTGTTGGGCGCATGCCCCCAGAACACCATCGCCTTCAGGCTGTCGCGCTGATCGATATTGGCGGGGTCCTCGAGGACGCCGTCGATCCAGCGGGACACGGGCATGCCGGCGGAGTTCATGGGGTTGGCGAAGGGTACGTTGCCCCCCTCAACCTTGGCATCCACATAACCCGTGTCGAACCGGCCTTTGATCCATTCGTGGTCGAGACCCCATACCCGGCTCCAGTGCTTCCAGGAACCGTCGGACAATCCGTAGTAACCGGGCAAGGTGTGTGACAACACGCCGAGGTCCGTCGCGCCCTGGACGTTGTCATGGCCGCGGAAGATATTGGCGCCGCCGCCGGACTTGCCGATATTGCCCAGTGCCAGCTGCAGCACGCAGTAGGCCCGGGTGTTGTTGTTACCGATCGTGTGTTGGGTCCCCCCCATGCACCAGACGATAGTGCCGGGACGGTTCTCCGCCATGGTCTGTGCAGCCTGTTTGACCTCGGCCTCGGGCACGCCGCAGACGTTTTCCACCACGTCCGGCGTCCATTTGGCCACTTCCTCGCGGATTTCCTCGAGACCGAACACGCGCTGGTTGATGTACTCCTGGTCCTCCCAGCCGTTCTCGAACACATGCCAGAGCATGCCCCAGATCAGGGGCACGTCGCTGCCGGGACGGATGCGGACGAACTGATCCGCATGGGCCGCGGTGCGGGTGAAGCGCGGGTCCACGACGATCATCTTGGCGCCGTTTTCCTTACCCCGGAGGATATGCTGCATCGCCACCGGATGCGCTTCGGCGGCATTGCTGCCGATAAAGAACATAGCCTTGCAGTTGTGCATGTCGTTATAGGAATTCGTCATCGCGCCGTAGCCCCAGGTATTGGCGACACCGGCCACCGTCGTGGAGTGGCAGATCCGCGCCTGGTGATCGACGTTATTGGTGCCCCACAGTGCGGCGAATTTCCTGAACAGATAGGCCTGCTCGTTGTTGAATTTGGCCGAGCCGAGCCAGTAGACCGAATCCGGGCCGGAGCGCTCGCGGATATCCAGCATCTTGTCGCCGATCTCGTTGATCGCCGTATCCCATGACAGGCGCTTCCACTTGCCGCCCTCGAGCTTCATGGGATATTTCAACCGCCGCTCACCGTGGCCATGCTCGCGCACCGCCGCGCCCTTGGCGCAATGCCCGCCGAGATTGAACGGCGAATCAAAGTCCGGCTCCTGGCCGGTCCATACGCCGCCCTGAACCTCGGCGATGACGCCGCAACCGACCGAACAATGGGTACACACCGACTTCTTGGTCACGACCTCACCGGCCGCACCGGTGGCCACCGCCTCAGCGCGCTGGATCATCCGTGGCGCGAGACCGCCCGCGACGGCGGCGCCGCCCAGCGCCATGCCGGTTCGCCTCAGGAAGGTGCGCCGATCGATGGCGGCACCCAGGACGCCGTTGCGCGTCTGCTCGATTTCGGACTGGTTGAGGTCCCGTTTCTTTATCAGCTTCATCGCCGATTCTCCTGGACAGTAATCTGTTCTGTTGTATGCGCTGGCAGATCCGGCGCGCTTACATACGTGCCTTGTCGTAATACGCCCTGACATGGGGAGTGACGTGGTATCCCTCGGTGCGCGGTTTTTCCGTCGGCTTTGCCGCCGGTTCCGCCGCTACCGCTGACCCGGTGACCGCCGCCAGGGCCGTGGCACCGCCCACCGTCGCCAATCCTTTCAGGAACTCGCGACGATTGTTGCTCTCGCTCAGCGCTTTTCTACTCATCTCACTATCCCTCCTGCTCGAACCTTGGTTCCGTTGAGCGGCTCTCCCGGCCGACCATCTTGATAGGCCGTTCGGCCTGCATCGCCCCGGGTGCCGTCATCCGGAACGCCTGTGTCTCCACGTCGATGAATTGCTCGCCGAGCTGACCGACCGCCCGGTAAAAACTCGCGCTGCGTGCCTGCTGCATGTCGCGGAAGAAGCGCCCGATCCACGGCGCCATGTGGCGGGCGAAAAAGGCGGCCTGCTGTTCCAGCGATATGGCGTCGGAGCCTGCGGCGCAGATGCTCATGACCTCGCACAGCGCGGCGGCGTGGTCTTCAGGCTCGTGCACGCCGTCCTGCCGCTCGAAACCCATCCGCTCCAGATCGACCCGCAGCGTGGCCAGCGGCTGCTCCATAAGGAAGCCCGTGACATACCAGGAACCGTAAGGGATCAGCTCTCCGCGTCCGATGCCGATGAACAGTTCGTGGTATTCGTCGTCGAGCTGCTGGACATCGGTCCGGGCGGCGGCGGTCTGCAGCATCTGCCAGGCGGCACCCAGCAGTGTGTCTGCGTTGTCGGGACCGGGATCGATGGAGGCCAGCAATTCGAGGGTGTTCGCATCGGGCGGGGCGGCCAGCAGATGACCCAGCAGGCTGTAGGTGTTACCCCGGACCTGATCTTCAGGTTCGACGACCGTGGCGGTCTGCGCCGTCGGCTCGGTGGTGCCTGCAGCTTCGATGCTCATGTCCCGGTCAGATCCCCCATAGAAGCCTATACTAGCAATAACTGGACCAGTTCAAAGATGTAAATAAGCGACAATTATTACTCTATAACACCAGCGAATGGCGCCCGATTCTCCGTTGTGAGACATATTGTCCAGCCGAGCGCTGGATATGGACCATATTTTCCCGCATCCGGTCAGACCGGGCCCTGGGGCGCCTGGCTTTTCATCATGTCCTTGACCCGGCAGTGCTCACACATCTTCAGCCGGCGCATCGCCTCCTCGGATTGGAACATCCAGTGACCCTCCAGCTTGCGGGTCATGACCTCCAGCATGGATTGGGTGGCGAACGGCTTGCCGCAGACGATGCAGCAGAAGGGCTCCTCCTCATGGAGGGTCCGGACCTGCTCGCGCTGCCGGGGATCGAAAACGAATCGGGGATTGAGGGCGATGGCGTCCTCGGGACAGGCCGCCTCGCAGAGCCCGCACTGGACGCAACTCCACTCGTGGAAATTGAGCTGGGGCAGCCCCTGCCCGTCCCGGACCGCCGAGGCCGGACAGACTCCTACACAGCTCATGCACAGGGTGCAGGATTTTCTGTCGACCTTGATTTCGCCGAATGGCGCGCCGGCCGGCAGCGCGACGCTGCGTTTCTTGGCGGGGCCCTGGCCATGGAGATGGTCGATACTGAATTTCAGGATGGTGCGTTTTTCATCCGGCGCGTCGAAACGCGCCGGCTTCGCCACGCCATGCTCCGGCAGAGCCGATAATCCCGCGCGCGTGGCGCTTTCCTCATCTGCATTGAGCCGCTGGATCGCCGCGGAGGCAATCCCGAGCCCACCCATCACGGCCCGGGCATACTCGATCTGCCGATCCAGCTCGGCGGTCACACGCCCCGGGGTGTCCTCGGATCCCAGGAGGATGACCGCCGAGGCGCCGTAAGCGAGACAGGCGAACCACGCGTCCATGCCGACCGATCCGATCTCTTCCAGCTCAACCGGCAGCACGCGCTCGGGCATGTCGGCGGTCACGTAGGCCTGCAGCTGCGCGGTGGAGGAGGCGTCGTGAAACATGACGGCCGGCTCCTCGCCTCCGGCGCTCCGATAGGCCTCGATCAATCCCCGGACGTGACGCAGCAGGTCGCGTACCGTGGGGTAGGCATAAGTCATGGCACCGCTGGGGCAGGCGGCCACACAGCTGCCCCCGCCCTGGCAGAGTTGTGGATTGACCTCGACCCGGTCGCCCAGGGAGACGATGGCCTCGGCCGGGCAGGCGTCGATGCAGCGCCGGCAGCCGGCCAGGCCGCTGCTGCCGTGGGCGCATATGTCCAGGTTGTAATTGAAATACTTGGGCTTCTCGAATTCGCCCGTCATCCCGGGCAGGGCCTCGATCGCGGCCTTCAGTGCCCCGGGGTCACGAGCGGGGGCCAGGTAGCCCGGCGGCGGCAGTTCCGCGGTCAGCATGGGCGGGTCACCCAGATCCAGAACCATGTCGAAGCCGGTGTCTTTCTTCCCCAGCAGCTCCGTCAGCGAAACCGGCTCGCCGTCCGCGCTCAGCTGGAGCTGGAAGCCGCCGAGGCTGCCCGAGAGTTCTGCGGCGCCGCCACGGATCACGACCAGACCCGCCTCGCTGGAGACCACCGGTGGCGCCCCCTCCGCCGGCACCAGCACCGTGCGGATGAGCGACTCGTCGGCCTGGGCCGCCGCGTCCAGCGCCGCCGGTTCGTCTCCGATCACCAGCAAGCGGCCCCGGGACAGATAGCTCACGAGGGAGGTCGGCTCGACCTCCACGCGTTTGGCACTGGCCAGAGCGCTGGCTCGTGCCTGTCCCTCCGGACCACACGCCGGCAGGTCATACATCATGCTCGTCATCCCTCTTCTTCTCTATCGATGGGTCATTGGCGGACTCGACGTCCTGGGTCACGGTCTCCTCTGGGCCGTCGTCGGGCTCTTCACCGGCGGCCGCCACCGACTCGCCGTCACCGTCGTCCGCGTCCGCCAGACGCTCCAGGGCCCGCTCCATCTGGAAGCGCATATCGGCGGTGATGATGTCGCCCAGGGGCTCGAACTTGGTGTAATCGCCGCAATAATCGTCGAGCCCGTCGCAGATATTGAATTTCGGACTATGGAAGAGCTTCCGCAATGCGGCGCGGCGGAGATCGTCGCTGACCCCCGGCGACAGGAACCCGCTGACGTCCGAGTCCTCCTCCAGCGTTTCGATCGCCGGCATGTCGGCGTCGGTAAGCGGATCGGGTGGCGCCGCGTCTTCATCCGGCGTGCCGTCCTCGACCGCTG
Source organism: Gammaproteobacteria bacterium (assembly GCA_050122055.1). Classification (GTDB taxonomy): domain Bacteria; phylum Pseudomonadota; class Gammaproteobacteria; order Steroidobacterales; family XN24; genus CAMYOC01. The sequence continues at coordinate 16,637 of JASFJM010000022.1, forward strand.
CCGGGACGGCGGATGCGGTCTCCTCCCCGGCCCCGGCCGTCGCTTCGGCCTTGCGCCGCGCCCAGCGGTTGATGAAGTCCTCGGATCCGCCTTCGACCTCGACTTCGGTTCCGGACTTTTTTTCTTCGGCACTCATCGCGTCAGCCTTGATTGCTCCAGTTCTTGCGCTTGCGCTTGCGCGGCGGCGCCGGCTTGTAATGCTCGACCACGAAACGCTCAAGCTGGACGTAGACCTCGGGCGGGATCGGCACCCGGTAAACGGCGCTATTGGCCTCGGTGGCCGCTCCGGCCTCGTCCTGATCGGCCGTCACCAGTATCGGCATCAGGCCACCGTCCTCCCGATCGTGGCAGATGACAAACAGCGCCGGCTCGCTGCCGACCAGATTCGACCAGTAACTGTGGGCGCTATCCCGGTACAGGTCCAGCCGGAGATCGCTCCACAGAAGTTGCTGTTCGCCCTCCACGTCCTTGATCAGCGATCCCTGGGCGCCGGCGCTGGCGAGATTTTCACCGGCCAACACGGCCACAGCCCGCCAGCTTGGCACACTCCAGGCGCC
>JASFJM010000023.1:0-17126 GCA_050122055.1 Gammaproteobacteria bacterium
CCCGGAGGGCTATGTCCTGCGCCAGATCGAAGGCTGGAGCAAACGCTACCGCGCCGCGAGGACCGGGGACGTCCCCGACAACGAAACGCTGATGGACTGGTTTGGCGCCAACATGCCGGACGCCGATACCCGGGCCGCCATCATCCACAACGATTACAAGTTCGACAACGTGGTCCTGGGCGATGACGGTCACGGTCTGCGCATCCGCGGCGTACTGGACTGGGAGATGGCCACGCTCGGCGACCCGCTGATGGATCTGGGCTGCTCGCTGGCCTACTGGATCGAGGCCGGTGATCCGGCGCCCATGCAGGCGGCGCGGATGATGCCGACCCATCTGCCCGGGATGATGAGCCGCCGCCAGATCGTCGAATACTACGGCGAACGATCCGGTCAGGACACGGGCGATTTCGTGTTCTATTACGCCTTCGGCCTGTTCCGCCTGGCGGTGATCGTCCAGCAGATCTATTACCGTTACGCACATGGCCAGACAACGGACCCGCGCTTCGCCGACTTCGGCCGGCTCGGCGCGGTCCTTTCCGCCAATGCCGAAGCCGTCGCCGACGGACGGCGCAGCATTTAGAGGAGAACGTTCCCTATGCAAGATCCGACCGTGTTGGACTTCACCGGCAAGGTGGCCATGGTCACGGGCGCCAGCCGCGGCATCGGTGAAGCCGCGGCCAGATTGTTCGCCGCCCGCGGTGCCCACGTCATCGTCTCCAGCCGCAAGACGGAATCGGTGGAAGCCGTTGCCGCTTCCATCCGGGAAGCGGGCGGACAGGCGACCGCTCTGGCCTGCCACGTCGGCGACGCCGACGCGGTGGAAACCGCCTTCGCCACCATCGCCGACGACTTCGGCCGTCTGGACGTGCTGGTCAATAACGCCGCCACCAACCCGCATTTCGGGCATATCGCCGAGACGCCCTTGTCCATGGTCGACAAGACCGTCGAGGTGAATGTCCGTGGCTACTTCCATATGTCTCAGAAAGCCGCTTTGATGATGAAAGAGCAGGACGGTGGCGCCATCGTCAACACCTCCTCCATCAACGGCGTGCGGCCGGGACCGTATCAGGGGATCTATTCGGTCACCAAGGCGGCAGTCATCAGCATGACCCAGGCCTTCGCCAAGGAATGCGCACCCTGGAAGGTGCGGGTCAACGCGGTCCTGCCGGGTCTGACCGATACCCGCTTCGCCGCCGCCCTGACCAGTAACGAGCGCATGTTGAACATGATCCTGCCGCTGATCCCCCTGCACCGGGTCGCCGAACCCGGGGAGATCGCTCCGGCCATCGTATTCCTCGCCTCGGACGAGGCCTCCTACATCACTGGTGCGGCGCTGCCGGTTGACGGCGGTTTCCTGGCCTGACCGATGCCCCGGACTCTGGCCATGACCCGGGCCGTCAGCCCGGCCGTAGGCAGCTGCGAGCTGGCCTTCGCCGCGCGCCGGCGGATCGACCCCCGACGGGCAGCGCGCCAGCACGCCGCTTACGAAGACGCGCTGCGGAGCGCCGGCTGCGCCATCCAGCGGCTGGCTGCGGCCGATAAGCATCCGGACGGCGTGTTCGTCGAGGATACCGCCGTAGTGCTCGACGAGATCGCCGTGATCACCCGCCCGGGAGCCGAATCGAGACGCGGTGAGACAGAGACCACCGCAGGTGCCCTGTCTGCCTATCGGACCCTGGCTCAGATCCGCGCACCCGGCACCCTGGACGGCGGCGACGTGCTGGTCTCCGGCAAGGACGTATTCGTGGGTCGCTCGCAACGCACCAACGGGGAAGGCATCCGGCAGCTCGAGGCCGCGCTTGCCCCCTTCGGATACCGGGTCTTTCCGCTGGAGGTCGGCCGCTGCCTGCATCTGAAGACCGCAGCCACTCTGATCGGGGAGCGCCTGATCCTGTTCGATCCTGATCGGATCGATGGCGATGCCTTCCCCGGCCACGAGACGGTGTCCGTCGCGCCCGGCGAGGGCGAAGCCGCCAATGCCGTGTGCGTCAATGGCCGGGTCATGCTTAGCGCTTCGGGCCCGCGGACCCGGGAACGGCTGGCCGCCCGGGGCATCGAAACCATCATGATCGCCAACGATGAACTGGCGAAGGCGGAAGGCGGTCTCAGCTGTTGCAGCCTGCTGCTGGAGCTGAGGACGCCGACGGAGCACGGATGAAGACGAAACTCGAGCAGATCGAGCCCTACCGCAGCCTCGCTTTCAGCGAGACCTCGGCCACGCCCGCGGAAGTCGTGATGGCCGTGCCCCTGGCCGGCAACCGCAATGACAAGGGCAGCATGTTCGGTGGCAGTATCTATTCGGCGATGGTGCTGTCCGCCTGGCGATTGTGTGAGGAGTGCGCCACCGCCGAGGGACGGGACGGGGACATCTTCGTCAAGGATTCCAGCATCAGTTTCTTGCGGCCGGTCTGGTCGGATGTCCGCGTGAACGCGACCCTGATCCAGCCGCCGGCGGAGACACGGCGCGGCAATATCGCCTTCGAGGCTACGGTCGATGCGGTCGACGAACAGGGCCGGCGATGCGCCAGCATGCAGGGATCTTTCCGGCTTGTGGCGCCGAAACACAACGATTGAAGAGGGACGAGGGATGATCCGATGGTCTAACGCAGGGTGCTGGCGTTTGACGATGTTGAACACGCTGGCATTGCTGGTCGCCTGCGGCGAAAGCCCGGCACCGCCACCGGCAGGCAGCGCGGACGATGGGCCGGAGCTGCCGGCCGAGCTGGCCAGGATCGAGGCCAGTGCCCGACAGTTGCCGATGATCGAGGGCGAGAGCCGGGACGGCGACGTGCAGACGGTCTATCGCGCCTACGTGGACGGGGATTCGACCCGCTTCGTCGAGGAGGTCGTTACCGGAGAATACGGGGCCACCCGGGACCGGTATTACTATGAGGGAGGCCGGCTGGCCTATTTCCATCGTGAGGGCAGCCAGCTCATCGCCATGCCGCCGGAGCCACCCGGGCTGGGAGACGTGGTGATGTTCGTGGCCTTCGACCAGACCGGCCGACCGACCCGACAGCTCAAGCGGCTGAAAGGCCAGGCCGCCGGGATCGAAACCTTCGAGCTCACGGCGATCGCATCGCGCGGCCGGGAGCTCACCCGCGAGGTGATGGTGGAGCAACGGCCGGCCCTGGCCGAAGGCGAGCTGGAAGGGTATCTGGTGATGGGCGAACCCCTGACCACCTTTCAGCCCTGCGGTGACGCCAGGATCTACTGGCTCGACGCGGACGCGGCGGAAATAAGCGGCTTGCGCGCCGATTACGATCGCATCGCGACCCGGCCGCTGGAACCGTTGTACGCCCGCGTCAAGGGTGAATTCGGTGAACGCATACCTACCGGAATGGCGTCCAACTATCCCGCGGTCATCACGGTCACATCACATTCATCGGTCAGCCGCCGCCAGGATCGCGACTGCCCTTGATCCAGGAATCGATCAGCGACGCAACGATGGCCGCGGCCGGCACCGCTTACGTGCCGGCGCCCTGGCGCCTGGAGGGCAGCGGACTGATCCTGTTGCTCAAGCGGCACCGCGGAGCGAGAGATCCGCGATGGTATGCCATGGCGGGCTCAGATGAACTCGCCCGCCCCGGGATCGGTGTGCTGATGTTCGTGGATTACTGGCACTCCGAAGCGGGGCCGTACCGGGAGTTGCTCTTCATACCGGGACGATTCCGCGCCGGTGACCGGTTACGGTGGTCGATCACGCGCATCCTCGTCAGCAGTAAGGAGAGCGTGGCCGGCGGGAGAGCCAATTGGGGGATCCCCAAGGAGCTGGGGGATTTCGCGCTCCACAACGATCCGGATGGCAGTCGGCGGCTTCAGGTGACTCAGGACGGAAGGCCAGTCGCGGATCTGGCCTGGCGGCCCCGGGGTCCTGAAGTGCCGGTGTCCACCCGCCTGGTGCCCGCGACATTGCGCACCCTGATCCAGCAACTCGAGGGACGCCAGTTCCTGCTCGCCCCATCGGCCCGGGGCGCCATGGGCGGCGCGCGGCTCGCACGTCTGCAAACGGATCCGGCGATGTTCCCGGAATTGGAGCCGAAGGACGTGATGGCCGCGTTCTCGGTGCCACGGTTCGAGATGAGTTTTCCGCCCGCCCGGGTCAGTCCTTGGCGCCGATGACCTTGTAGCTGTCCAGGGTCAGGCGGGCCCGCAGCTTGCCGTTCTTGTGCTGCTCGATGCGCACCAGCTGAAAATCCAGTTCCGGTGCGGCCCAGACGATGTAGGTAGGGTCGTCCACCGCAGCGTATTGCAGACGGCGAGCCTGAACCCGGCCGACCCCGGTGTCCACGGTCTCGGAGCCCAGATCACGGACCTCGATCTCCTTGATCCGCCCCTTGCCGTCCACGATGTAGTAGCGGTCCCTCAATCGATCCCGGCTGAGATCGTGGGCCAGCAGATAGCGGAAAGTAAGCAGGTCCACGACCAGGCCATCCTGGCGGACACGCTTTTCTTTGCCGCGATAGAGCGACACGATCTCACCGTCAGGCTCGAAGCGCGTCCTGATGTCCTTGTCGTCGTCGCTGAACTTGTCGCGCTTTTCGTAGACCAGCGGCTCCACCTCGGCGCCGTCGACCCGGAAGCGGCTGGTCTCGACCACATTGCCGCCGAAAAAAGAGGCCCAGCTCCGGGTATGGATGTCGGATTTGAACGCGTACTCGCCGTCGCCGACTTGTCTGAGGCTGATATCAACCTGAACCGGGATCAGCTTGATCAGCGCCGTGTACTCGGCCTTGTACGGTGTCACCGCGGACGCAGAGAACGGGACGAGCATCATGAGGCACACAGCGGCCAGGCGGATAAAACCTCTTTCCATAGTGGGTTTGATCAAGCGACGACCGGATTCGTTCACGCCTCGCGCAGGGCCCGGCGCAGGATCTTGCCCACATTGGTCTTCGGCAGTTCGTCCCGGAACTCTATATGGCGCGGGACTTTGTAGGCGGTGAGGTTCTCCCGGCAATGGGCGATCAGGTCCTCGCTCTCGAGCAGGGCGCCAGGCTTGGCGACCACGAACAGTTTCACCGACTCGCCCGATTTCTCATCCGGCACGCCGATACAGGCCGCTTCCAGCACCCCGGGATGCTGGGTGGCTACGTCCTCCACCTCACAGGGATAAACGTTGAAGCCGGATACCAGGATCATGTCCTTGGCCCGGTCGACGATCCTGACGTAACCCCCCTCATCCATGGTTGCGATATCGCCGGTACGCAGGAAGCCGTCGTCATGGAAGCTCTCGCGAGTCGCGTCTTTCCGCTGCCAGTAGCCCTGCATCAACTGGGGACCACGGACGCACAACTCGCCGGGTTCGCCGATCGCCAGCTCTTCACCGTTGTCGCCCCGGATGGAGATCTCCGTTGACGGGAGCGGCAGGCCCACGTCCCCGGTATAGACTTCGGTCCGGTCGAGCTGGCTCATGGCAACGACCGGCGAACACTCGGTGAGACCGTAGCCTTCCAGCAAGACGCGGCCGGTGAGCGCGTGCCATCGGCTGGCCACGGCGCTCTGTACAGCCATGCCGCCACCGCCGCTCAACTTCAGATGTGATACGTCCACATCCGGAAAATCGGGATCGTGGACGAGTGCGTTGTAGAGGGTATTGACGCCGAAGAACGCGGTGAACTTCCACTGTTTCAGTTCGGTGACGAACGCCGGCACGTCCCGGGGATTCGGTATCAGCACGTTCAGACCGCCGATGCGGATGAAACACATGCAATTCACCACCAGCGCATAGATATGGTAGAGGGGCAGCGCAGTGATGACGATCTCTTCGCCCGGTTCCGTCACCGGATCGGTCAGCGCCGACATCTGCAGGACGTTCGCCAGCACGCTACGGTGCGGGAGCATGGCGCCTTTTGAAGGGCCGGTGGTGCCGCCGGTGTACTGCAGGAAGGCGAGCGTCTCCCCATCCAGCTCCGGCCGCTCGAGAGACAGGTCTCTACCTTCCTCGAGGCTGCGCCCGAACCTGAAATGTCCGGGGAGGGAATAGGCGGGCACCATCTTCTTGACCCGCTTGAGCACGAAATTCACCAGCGCCGAGCGGGGCCAGCCCAGCAGATCCCCGAAGCCGGTGACGACCACGGCCCGGACGTCCGTCTCGGTGATCACTTTCTCCAGCACGTGTGCAAAGTTGGCCAGGATGACGATCGCCTCGGCGCCCGAGTCCGCCAGCTGGTGGCGGAGCTCCCGGGCGGTGTAGAGGGGATTGACGTTGACCACCACCATGCCGGCCCTGAGGGCGCCGAACATGGCTACCGGATACTGGAGGATGTTCGGCAGCATGATCGCCACCCGGGCGCCGGGCGCCAGCCCGGCCCGATGCCGCAACCAGGCGCCGAACGCGGCAGACTGGCGGTCGAGTTCTCCGTAGCTGAGGGTCTTGCCCATGCAGGCGAATGCCGGGCGGTCCGGGAAAGCCCGGAAGCTGTCCTCCAGCATGGTGACCACCGTGTCGCCGGGAGACATGGAGATGTCTGCCGGCACATCGGGCGGATAGTTCTTCAGCCAGACCTTGTCCACGCTTTTTCACCTCCAGCGCTGACCGAGCGGACCGATATCCTCGGTCCGGGGTCCAGCAATCTACCACATGGCGGTCCGGCCACACGCAGCAGCCGGCCGCGCCACGGGCGCCGGATCCGGGGGCCCGGCCGCGCGTCAGCAGCCGACGCCGCCCTGACGCCTGACCCGGGCCAGACCGTGGCTTGCGGCTCCTCAGGCGACGGGCTTGCTGGTGTCGAGCGCCCGGTCTATGGCGTGCACCAGGGCCACGCGATGGGCCCGGGTGGCACGATCCGGCGACGCGGCCGATCCCAGCCGGCGCCGGATCTCCATCAGCTCATACAGGGCAAGAGACCGGCTGACGCTGTCGAAGCCTCCGGCATTGCCGGGCGCGACGATCGCGATGAGCCGGTCCACATATTCGCGCTGAAGATTCTGGCGGAAACCATTGACGCTGCCGCCTAGATCGGCGCTGAACACAGCGTCGCTCAGGTCCGCGAACACCTCGGCCGGGAGATATTGATTGCCGTAGAGAGCGCTGTCGCCGATGCGGGCCAGGACCACCGGGTTCAGGAGATGGTCGAACATCCCGCGCTGGATCGTCAGCACCGTCGCGTGGATCTTCGGGTCCTCGGTCTTACCGTAGAGTTCGAATCCGCGCCGCTGCACCTGGAGATGACGATAGAGTTCCGCTGACGCGGAGAAGGCTCCCGGAGCGAAGACCCGTTCGGCGATAAAATCCATCGCCCGGCGCTGCTCGCCGCGGGCCACCGGTTGGAATGGCTCCCGGGCACCAGACTGACCCACCACCGCCCGGTCGATGACGACGCCGCCCACGTAGCGGGAGACGGCAACCGCCTGGCGCTGGAGGTCCACCATCAGCATCCTGTGGGCGTTCGCCAGATCGCTGTAGGTCTCGCCGGGTTTCCGGTATTTCGCCAGCAACTCGTCCAGGGTCTCGTCCACCAGGTCGAAGCGATCGGCAGCGTAGCGGATGGCATCGCTGCTGTAATCGAAGATCATGATGGTCGGGTCGATGCCGGCGCCCGGACTGCGCATATCGTCGCCATCGTTGCCGAAGGTCAGATCCGGCTCCGTGGAGCGGGCCAGGATGGACTCCAGCCGCGCGGCCTCGGCCACAGGATCATCCAGGGCCTCCGAATACCCGTATTCGATGGCCCAGTGATCATAGGGGCCCGGCGCCATGTCGTAATACAGCCCCTGCTCCCTGCCGGGCGGCGCCAGGGCCGGCCCGGTGTAGTCCATGACCGAGCCTTTCAGCCCTCGTTCCCCGGTGATCTCCGGGTCGTAGAGCTCGTCCGGCGTGAGCATCTGGCTGGCGCGGAAATTGTGATTGAGCCCCAGCGTATGGCCCACCTCGTGCAGCGCCAATTCATACAGCGACTGTTCCAGCATCACGCTCTCTTCTTCATAACCCGCGTCGCGGGCCTTCAGCATGGCCTGACCGGCGATACGGGACGCGGCGATGTGCGCCCCGGCGCTGCAGAAGCCCTGCGCCGGATGCTCCGCCCCGCCCTGGCTGAACAACACATCGGTACGCAGGCGATTGGTCACCCAGGCGTGATCCAGCATGATGTCCGAGCCGAGGATCTGACCGGTCCGGGGATCGGCGAAGGTCGGCCCGTAACCGCCGAAGGGCGGTGTCGGCGAAGCCTGCCAGCGGATCACGTTGTAGTGGATGTCACCGGCATCCCAGTCGGCGTCGTCAGGCTGGATGCGGACTTCCACCGCGTTGCGGAAACCCGCCGACTCGAATGCCTCGTTCCAGGCCAGGGTGCCGTTCCTTATCGCCTCCCGGTACTCTTCCGGCATGGTGTTCTCGAGCCAGAACACGATGGGCTCCACCGGCTCGGACAGCGCCGCGCCGGGATCCTCCTTCTCCAGATGCCAACGCTTGATCACGTCGCGCCAGGGGGCCGCACTCTGGTCCGACATGTCTGTTTTGAAGGTGGAGAAAAAGCCTATCCGGGGATCGTCGCGTCGGGGCTGGAAGTCGTTGTCCGGCAGCCGTACGAAACTGTGCTGGAAATTGATACTGATGTAGCGGGCATCGGTAATCTCTTCCTCCCCCGTGTAGACCGGGGCAGGATTCTCATAGACGTACTGGACGAAGAAGTCAGCATTATCCGGATATGAACGGACCTGGAGGAACTTGGTCTTCTCGTCGCTGAGCCCGCCCAGATCCAGCGCCTGGCCGGGTTCTGCCTTGGGATCGGGCGCCCGCTTGATCTGGGTCAGGGACTCGCTCAGGAATACCGGGCCGGCGTCGATCAGCATAGCCCCGCTGTCCTCGTCCTCCGCGATGATGGCGGCGACGGCCATCACCGCCTCGCTGATGTTGGCATCGGCCGCCCGGATCAGCGGGCTGTCCGGATCGAAATAGAAGTTGACGTTCTCCTTGACGAATTCGATCTGCTTGAAATGCCGCCGGATGGCGAGGATGGCATCGGTGCCCTCGTAGCGGCCGCGGAACCGGCCGCTCTCCAGCGGCGCGTCCTGGGTAGTGGCCACGTAGAGATATTCATGCTCGAGGTCCTCCGGCTCGATCAGCATCCGCACCTCGCCCGTGTCCCGATCCACGAACAGGTCGAACAGGCCCTCGAAGCGGTCGCTGTTTTCGGTGAGGCTGCCGATGGTCGCCTCCGCCTCGGCGTCGCCCGAGGGCGTGGCAGCCTGCTCGGCGTCGCCGCAGGCGGCCAATGCAAGCAACGCCAACAGGGTCAGGATCGGCATCACGATTCGTCTGGTCATGTCAAAGGTCTCTGGTCATTTATTCATGAGTTGGAAAACTATCGGGAAGGTTTCCGAGTCGATGCGGCAGGGCATTCCTGCCCGGAATCACCTACCAGATGTGGACCTGGTCTGGTGGCGGCCGGTACAACGCGTCCCCTTCCCCGACGTCGAAGGCGCGATGGAACTCCGGCATGTTGCTCAGGGTACCGATCACCCGGTATTGGCCGGGCGAGTGCGGGTCACTCAGCAGCAGCTCCCGCATACGCCCCTCACGGGTCTTCGTCCGCCAGATGCGGGCGAAGCCGAGGAAGAAACGCTGGTCACCGGTGTAGCCGTCGATGACCGGCGGTTCGCGCCCGTCCAGCGATCGCCTGTAGGCCCGATAGGCGATGGTCAGCCCCGCCAGGTCGGCGATGTTCTCCCCCAGAGTGAGCTGGCCGTTGATGGGCACGCCGTCGATGGGTTCGTATTGGGCGAACTGATCTACCAGAACCGCCGCCCGCTTCTCATACCGCTCGGCGTCCTCGGGCGTCCACCAGTCACGGTTCTCGCCTTTCTCGTCTACCTTGCGGCCCTGGTCATCGAAGGCATGACTCATCTCGTGACCGATACCGGCGCCGATGGCTCCGTAGTTGATGGCGTCATCGGCGTCGAGATCGAAGAAGGGCGGCTGCAGCACGCCGGCCAGGAACACCAGTTCCCCGGCGGTCGGTCGGTAATAAGCATTGACCACATGGGTCGGAAGTCCGAATTCACCGTCCCTGGGGCCCTCGGCCAGCTCCCTGAGCTTGGCCTCGTAGTCGAATTGCAGACCGCGGATCTTGTTGCCGACCAGGTCATCCGGGCGCATTTCGAGACCGGCGTACTCACGCCAGGTGCCGGGATAACCGACATAGACGGTGAGCGCTTCGAGCTTGCGCCTGGCCTCCTCCCGGGTCTCCGGCGACATCCATTCGAGTTCGTCCATGGACTCCCGGAAGGCGGCCCGCAGGTTCTCGATCATGGCCTCGGTGCGGGTCCTCGCCGAATCCGGGAAGTATCGCTCCAGATAGAGGCGGCCCAGGGCATCGCCCAGGACGCGGTTGATGTTGGTGAGCGCGTATTGCCAGCGCTCCAGGGGCTGTTCCTTGTCGCGCAGGGTCTTGCCGTAGAACTGGAAGTGGGCGTCCGCGTAATCGGCACTCAGCTGCTCGGCGAAGCTGCTGAGCAGCTTGAATCGCAGATAGCTGCGCCACAGATCCAGCCCGGTGTCGGCGAAGATCTGACCGAAACCGGTGAAGAAGCTGGGCGTGCCGACGACCAGTTCCTCCTGGCTGCCGAGTCCGGCCGCCTCCAGATAGAGGCTCCAGTCGAAACCCGGCACCATCGAGGCCAGGCCATCGCGGTCGTTCAGATTGTAGGTGGCGATCCGGTCCCTGAGCTTTTCCCGCGGCCAGTGAATTTCCGCCAGGCGGGTTTCGAGCGCCAGGATGCCATCGGCCGCCGCGCGGGCATCGGTGCTGCCGGACAGGTTGAGGAGGGTGTCGGCATAGTCGGCGTACGCGGCCCGGATAGCCACGAACTTCTCGTCATCCTTCAGGTAATAGTCCCGGTCCGGGAGACCCAGCCCGCCCTGCCAGAAATAGAACAGGCTGCGCCGGGTGTCGCCCCGGTCCCGATCCACGTAGTAGTCGAAAGGGTCTTCGATCCCCAGCCGCAGAAACTGACCGAACAGACGGAGCAGGTCGTCATGGGTCTCGGCGCTGTCGATCTGTGCGAGCAGTCCGCTCAGGGGCTCGATCTCGAGGCGGTCGGCCCGGGCCTCGTCCATGTAGCTGGCGTAGAAGCTGCCGACCAGTTGCAGATCGCTGCCGGCGGGCGCGGCGGCGGCCGCTGCGTCCTCCAGGACCGCCTTCAGCCGCTTCTCATTCCGCTCGTGGACCTCGACAAATGCACCATAAGACGCCCGCTCGGGCGGGATCTCCGTGCGGTCCAGCCAGCCGCCGTTGGCGAATCGATAAAAATCGTCCCCCGGGTCTGAGGTGGTGTCCATGTCGGCCGGATCCAGACCGGAGGAAGGCGGGGCGGCGGGTTCGGCGGTCGTTGCCGGGCCGGTGGCGCCCGGATCGCAAGCGGCCAGCGCCGATAGCAGGATGACGAAAATCAGGACACGGGGCATCAGGTCAATCTCGCTGGGCTAATTTCGCGGGAAAAAACCCGCGCATCCTACCAGATGTCCGGCCCTGGTCGATGCTGTGACGCAGCACCCGACGTCTGCCCGCGGGCGTGCGGCTATGGCCGGCGACGGGGGTTCGGACCGGGAAGAGCCGGCTGGAGTTCCCCGCCGGGCCCGGCCTTGGCCTAGAATGCGTGCTCTTCAACCGGCTTCACGGAGATAATAAATTGGCCCTCAGCAATCTCAGACGGACGCGGGATGCGATCGGCGCCCCGGCTACCATCATCGGCGAGGATGCCGAATTCACCGGCCAGCTGTCCGGTCAGGGCCACGTGCTGGTCAAAGGCGCCGTCAAGGGCGACTCCGATCTGGAAAGCCCGGTGACCATCGCCCCCGGCGGCCGCTGGGATGGCTGTCTCAAGGCGACCGACGTCATCGTCGCCGGCACGGTGGACGGCGATATAGAGGCCTCCGGAAAGGCCGAGATTCGCGCCACGGCCAAAGTGACCGGGAGCGTCACGGCCGCCAAGATCGCCATCGGCGAAGGCGCGAGGGTCGACGGGAAGCTGCATACCCGGACCCCTGAGGAGATCAAGCGTTTCGCCGAGAAGCGCGCCGCGGACGATTGACCGGCGGGCGCCCGGCCCGATGCGGATCCGCGTCCCGGTCAGGCCAGCAACAGGCGCGCCGCCATCACGACCATCACCCCCCACTGGCCGAGATAGAGCAAAAAGCGCAAATTGACGGCGGCATTGCTGCCGGAAGCCAGGTGGACCAGAGACTGGCCGATGCGCAGATAGAGCACGATCAGGGCCAGGTCGTCGGTCAGGGACTGTCGCCCCGTCGCCAGCGCCACGGCGATCAGAGCGCCGAAGATGGGCAGATTTTCATAGCAGTTGGCATGGGCCCGGCAAAGCCGCCGGGAGAACTCCGAAATATCCGCGCCCCCGGGATCGAACTGGTTTGGCGCCCGGCGCCGGGTCGCCACCAGCGATGCCCGGAACAACCCGATGCAGAGGACCAGGAGCAGGGTCCAGGCCGCAAAACCGGTCAAAGCGATAGCTGAAGCACTCATGTCTTGAAATCCCCCTTGGCGGACCGCGAGAGGCGGCGGCAGCCGGCATTATGCCGCAGCGCATCTGGCATCGGTCGGTGCTTTGTGTTTTCCTGATGGTCCAGAAATCACCGCGAGCGTAGAAGACGGTGAACAAGGCGCGCCAATCGTCGGGAAGGCCCTGGTCGGCCGGTCCCACCCCCAAGGCTCCCAGGTCCGGTACCGCGGGAAGCGAGAGGAGTGCGGCCGGATGAAGCCGAGGCTCCTGGCCAGTTTCGTTGCCACCCTGGTCGTCGCTATCGGCCTGCCGGTGCTCTATCTCGCGGTCCATTACGTGGATACGGTCCAGGAGACGGCTCGCATCAGCGCCGATCAGACCCGCTCGGCGGGCGAGGAAGCCCAGCGCCGGCGCGCCAACGACCTGGCCCAGGCAATGGCGGTGTTCCTGTCCCGTCGCGGCGACTGGACCGGCGGCGTGGAGGCCGATCTAGCCAGGATGCTCCCGGTCGAGAGCGGTGCGGTGGCCGAGGTCCTGTCCGCAGGCGGCGAAAGCCTGGTACGCACTGCCCCGCGCACGGGCTCCCCCATCGCCGGTGAGGCCATGGTCAGTGGCGGCCCCGCCGCCGGTGCCCGGGTTATCGTCGAACTGCCCGAGATCAGGGGCCCCATCAACCCCGAGATGCTGGAGTCCGCCGTGGGCGCGAGTCTGCGGCAACTGCTCCGGGGAGCCGCGATCGCCGCCTCCTCGGGCCTGCTTATCGGCCTGTTGCTCAGCCTGGTGATGCTGCGCCGGCGGACACCGCGTCCGGATCCGGATTTCTCGGCCAGAATTCCGGAACCCCGGATCGATCTGGCGCCGGCCCAGTCTGCACCCCCTGAGGAGCCGGAGACCGCAGAGGCGAAGGTAAGCAGCCTGCCGCTGGAATTCGTCGATTCGGTCATCAAGGACATGAGCGACGCGGCGATCCTGATCTCGCCGGAACTCCTGATCACCCGGGTCAATCCGGCCGCGTGCCAATTGCTGGGCTACGACCCCGAGGAATTGCTCGGTCAGACGCTGGCTTCCCTTTTCCCGACAGACTCCAACGCCATCATCGGTCCGGACAAACGCCTGCGTAAGGAGGGCGAGACCGAGTTGGTGACCAAGATCGGCCAGCCGGTGGCGGTGAGATTCACGACCGTGGAGTCGGTCCCCGGCAGCCCCGGCATGCTGCTCCTGCAGAGCATCGGCGAAGACAAGCTGTCCAAGAAACGCATCCAGTACCTCACCCGGTTCGATGCCCTGACCCGGGTGGCGAACCGCATGCAATTCCAGCACAAGCTGCAGCAGGCCATGGCCAGGGCCAAACGCAACAATGTGCGGGCGGCCCTGTTGTACCTGGATCTGGACCGGTTCAAGGACGTCAACGACACCTTCGGCCACCCGGTGGGTGACCGCAGCCTGGAGATCACCGCCAGACGGATCGTGGATGCCATGGACCCCGGCACCCTGATCGGACGCCTGGCCGGCGACGAGTTCGCCATCCTGATCGAAAACCTGCCCCTGGACGACTCGCTGCGGCCGGCCCTGGCGGCGACCGCGCGCATGCTACTGGACCGGGTCGCCCGTGAGTTCTATATCGAAAAGCGCGAGTTGTTCGTGACCGCCAGCATCGGCATCGCGATCTGTCCCAACGATGCCGACAACGTGGTGGATCTCATCCGCAACGCGGACGCCGCCATGTATCACGCCAAACAGGCGGGCGGGAACACCTACGGCTTCTACACGCCGCAGATGAATGCCGACGCCGTGGACCGGCTGATGCTCAAGAGCGAGCTGCGCCGCGCCCTGGAGCGCCAGGAGTTCGAGGTCCGTTACCAGCCGCGGGTGGACCTCCGGGACGGCCGCATCACCGGCGCCGAGGCCTTGCTGAGATGGCGGCACCCGAAGCGCGGCGAAGTGCCGCCGTCGGTGTTCATCCCCATGGCCGAGGACAGCAGTCTGATCTTCGAGATCGGCGCCTGGGTGCTGGATCGGGTCTGCGCGGATTATTCACACTGGCAGAGCCGCCTGGCCTGGCCCGGTCGCGTGTCGGTGAACCTGTCGCTCAGGCAACTGCGGGAGAAGGACTTCCTGCGCCGCATCGAGAACACTTTCGAGCGTCACAAGCTGACGCCCTCGTGCATGGAATTCGAGATCACCGAGTCGACCCTGATGCGCGATGGCGAGGCGACCCTGCGGATGCTTGACCGCCTTTACCAGCTCGGGTTGCATCTCTCGATCGACGATTTCGGCACCGGTTATTCCTCCCTCAGCGCTCTCCAGCATTTCCCCATCGGCACCCTGAAGATCGACCAGTCCTTCGTCCACGGCGCCGACCACGAGACCGAGCCGGCGACCATCGTCACCACGATCATCAGCATGGGTCAGAACCTGCGCATGGATGTGGTGGCCGAAGGGGTGGAGACCCAGGAACAGCTCGACTTCCTCAGGGCTCACGGCTGTCACTATGGTCAGGGCCACCTGTTCGGCCATGCCCTCGACGGCGAAGATTATCTCCAACTGCTGATCGAACAGCAGAGCGGGCAACCCCTGCACGCGTCCCTGTTCGCCTGAATCGCACACGCCACACCCGGTTCCCCCGTCTAAACTTCTCTCAGGAGGCCACGCTTTGTGAGAGCCATGGTGCTTCAACGGCCAGGGCAGCCCCTCGTGCCCGAGCGGCGGCCTGATCCGGCGCCCGGCGACGGGCAGGTCCTGTTGCGGGTCCGGGCCTGCGCGGTCTGCCGCACCGATCTGCACGTGGTCGACGGCGAGCTGCCGGATATCCCCCTGCCGATCGTGCCCGGTCATGAGATCGTGGGCGAGGTCATCTCGAGCGGAGCCGGCGCTGACTGGGAACCGGGGCAGCGCCTGGGCGTGCCCTGGCTGGGCTATGCCTGCGGCCACTGCGGGTTTTGCGCCAGCGCCCGGGAGAACCTGTGCGACCGGGCCCGCTTTACCGGCTATCAGCTGGACGGCGGCTTCGCCGACCGAGTGCTCGCGGACCATCGCTTCTGCTTCCCCATCGATCCCTCCTACAGTGATGTGGAGGCGGCGCCGCTGCTGTGCGCTGGCCTGATCGGCTATCGCTCGCTGGTGATGGCGGGTGAGGCCACGGATCTGGGGATCTATGGCTTTGGCGCGGCCGCCCATATCGTCGCCCAGGTGGCCCTGTGGCAGGGCCGGCGCGTCTACGCCTTCACCCGACCCGGCGACTCGGCGGCCCAGGCCTTTGCCCGGGAACTGGGAGCGAACTGGGCGGGGGACTCGGACCAATCGCCGCCGCGGCCGCTGGACGCCGCGATCATCTTCGCGCCGGTCGGCGACCTGGTGCCGCGGGCCCTGTCGGAGGTGCGCAAGGGCGGCGTGGTGGTCTGCGGCGGGATCCACATGTCGGATATCCCCACCTTCCCCTATTCCTTGCTGTGGGGCGAGCGGGTCCTGCGCTCGGTGGCCAACCTGACCCGGCGGGATGCGATGGAATTCCTGGAGCTGGCTCCCCGGGTGCCGGTGCGCACTCACACGGTTTGCTATCCCCTGGAGCGGGCTAACGAGGCTCTGGACGACCTGCGCGCGGGCCGGCTCAGCGGCGCCGCCGTGCTGATCATGGACTGAAGTCAGCGGCCGCCGTCGTATCCGGTCATCTCCAGATAGCCACTCCCGAGCACCGGCCGCCCGCCACGCTCCCCGCGGGCCTGGATCGCTCCCTCCCAGTAGCGGACGGACAGGTCCATCTCCTGGCCCTCTATGCGCGGTTCCACCTCCAGCCGCAGATCCAGTGCAGGGATCCCGAGTGACCATCGAAGCGGATAGCGGACACCCGTCGCCGGGCTGCGCCAGCGCTCGCCCGGCACCAGGTCGACGCCGTCGCGATCCAGCCGTACCAGGCTGCCGTCCGCCTCGAACAGCGTCCCGGCGCTCAATTCATCCATGGAACCGTCCTCCCGGCGCAGGCCGTAGAACATCAGATCGCTGCCGTCATCGAGCTGGATCGAAAACCAGTCCCAGCCGGCCAGGCCGGGACCCAGCGCACTTGTACTCCATTCCCGGTCCAGCCAGGTGAGACCGCTCACCTCGAGGCGCTCACCGTCGAGTTCCAGCACGCCGGCGGCAGGCATGCGCGTAAAACTGTAGTAAAGGGAGGCGTTGCCGGCCTCCGGGCCCTTTGCGCTGTAACCATCCTCGCCCTGGAAGACCGGCGGCCGGCCGGGCTCCAGACGCAGATCCAGCACAAAGCCGTCATGGGCAGCCGCAAGTCGTAGCGGCAGGAATTCTTCTCCGGTCGAGGCCGCGGACCAATCTTCCAGCCAGACCCGGAACGGCTGTGCTTCGGCTCCGGCGAGACCCTGAGCTCCGCGGGCGAGCCGCTCATGGCTGAAGAAGCGCCGACCCTCGGTGTCGGTCAGGGCCAGGTGGCCCATCCACAGTTGACGCGTCCCCCAGGCCGACGCCCGCCGCACCGGCCGGGGCGCCATCGCAAAGCGGAAGAAGGTGAGCTGGAAACCGAAATGTCGGCCTGCGGCCGTCTCCAGATTGCCGGTGAAATACCACCATTCGGAACGGAAATCCGGGTGCGGCCCGTGATCCGCCGGCAGCATCGGCCGTTCGCCGGGGCGCGCGCGCCGGAAACCGGTCTCGTCCTCGCC
>JASFJM010000024.1:0-16893 GCA_050122055.1 Gammaproteobacteria bacterium
CGGAGATCGAGGCCCGCATGCTGGAGGCCTATCACCTGGATGAGCCGCTCTACAAGCAGTTCGGCCGCTATCTGGGTGGCCTGATCCAGGGCGACTTCGGACCCTCGTTCCAGTACAAGGAATATGCGGTCAGCGAACTGGTGATGGCCGGTTTCCCGGTCTCTCTGCGTCTGGGCGGGCTGGCCATGCTGCTGGCGCTGGTGGTGGGCGTGGCGGCCGGCACCATCGCCGCCCTGAGGCAAAACACGCCGACGGATTACTCGGTCATGGCCGTCTCCATGACCGGCATCTCCATCCCCAATTTCGTCATGGCGCCGCTGCTGATCCTGCTGTTCGCCGTCTACCTGGGCTGGTTGCCGGCCGGTGGTCTCGGCGACGGCTCTCCGGCCAATCTGGTGCTGCCGGTGATCTCCCTGGCTTTGCCCCAGATCGCGTACATCAGCCGGCTGACCCGGGGCAGCATGATCGAGGTGCTGCACAGCAACTACATCCGCACCGCCCGGGCCAAGGGTCTCCCGGAGCGGGTCGTGATCCTGCGCCACGCCATCAAGCCGGCGCTGCTGCCGGTGGTCTCCTATCTGGGCCCCGCCACGGCCGCGATCATCACCGGCTCCGTAGTGATCGAGCAGATCTTCGGCGTACCGGGCCTGGGGCGGTACTTCGTCCAGGGCGCGCTGAACCGGGACTACACCCTGGTCCTGGGCGTCGTGATTTTCTACGGCGTCCTGATCATCGTCTTCAATTTCCTGGTCGACATGATCTACGCCTTGCTGGACCCGCGGGTGAAATACTGATGGCCGCCGTGGATGCGGTGCAGGGCATGCCGGTGGAGGGGCGCAGCCTCTGGGTCGACGCATGGCGCCGGCTGCTGCGCAACCGTGCCGCGGTGGTCGCCGGGTTCATCCTGGCGTTGATGACGGTGGCCGTGATCGTCGGTCCCTGGCTGATCCCCTACGATTACGATTTCACCGATTGGGGTCACATCGCCATCGGGCCGGATCTGGCCACCGGCCATCTGTTCGGCACCGACAGCCTCGGGCGGGACCTGCTGGTGCGCACCCTCCATGGCGGACGCATCTCGCTACTGGTGGGCCTGGTCGCGACCCTGGTCAGCCTGGTGATCGGCATCGCTTACGGGGCCATCGCCGGGTACGTCGGCGGCCGCGTGGATCACGTGATGATGCGGATCGTGGATATCCTCTACGCCATGCCCTTCATGTTCTTCGTCATCCTGTTGATGGTGCTGTTCGGGCGCAACATCGTGCTCATCTTCGTCGCCATCGGCGCCATCAACTGGCTCGACATGGCGCGCATCGTCCGCGGCCAGACCCTGAGCCTCAAACACAAGGAGTTCATCGAGGCGGCCGAGGCGCTGGGCACATCGAGCTTCGACATCATCCGCCGGCATATTGTGCCGAATCTGCTCGGAGTGGTCGTGGTCTATGTCACCCTCACCATCCCCCAGGTGATACTGGTGGAGTCGTTCCTGAGCTTCCTCGGTCTCGGCGTGCAGGAGCCGATGACCTCATGGGGCGCGCTGGTCAACGACGGGGCCCAGGAGATGGAGAGTGCGCCCTGGCTGCTGATCTTCCCGGCGGTATTCCTGGCGGCGACCCTGTTCTGTTTCAACTTCATCGGCGACGGGCTGCGCGACGCCCTCGACCCGAAGGACCGCTGAGCGTCATGCCGTTGCTGGAAGTCGATCGGCTGGTCGTGCGTTTCGACACTCCCGATGGGGCGGTGGAGGCGGTCAACGGCATCAGCTTCGCCCTGGAACCGTCCGAGGTCCTGGCCATCGTCGGCGAGTCCGGCTCCGGCAAGAGTCAGACGGTTTTGAGCATCATGGGACTGCTGGCGGCCAACGGCCGCTGTTCCGGCAGCGTGCGCTACCGGGACGAGGAGATCCTCAATCTGCCCGCGGCTCAACTCAACCGCTTCCGCGGCGATCGTATTTCCATGATCTTCCAGGACCCCATGACCTCGCTCAATCCCTACCTGACCGTGGCCCGCCAGATGGTGGAGGTGCTGGTACTGCACAAGGGCATGAGCGAGACGGACGCGAGACGCACGGCGCTGGAGATGCTGGATGCGGTCCACATCCCCGACGCCCGCCAGCGCATCGACCGCTATCCCCACGAGTTCTCGGGCGGCATGCGCCAGCGGGTGATGATCGCCATCGCACTGCTGTGCCGCCCCGACCTGCTGATCGCCGACGAGCCCACGACGGCGCTGGATGTGACCGTGCAGGCGCAGATCCTCGAGCTGTTGTCGGAGATCCGGCGTGAATTCGGCACCGCCATCATCCTCATCACCCATGATCTGGGGGTGGTGGCAGGGAGCTGCGACCGGGCGCTGGTCATGTACGGCGGGCAGCTGATGGAGTACGGCGATCTGGAGCAGATCTTCCATCACAGCCGGCATCCCTACACCCGCGGGCTGCTGCGATCGGTGCCGCGCCTGGATCAACCCGGTCTGGCCCGCCTGGAGACCATCCCGGGCAACCCGCCGAGCCTGCTGGCGCTGCCGGTGGGGTGCCCGTTCGCCGCCCGATGCGAATACCAGGAACCGCGCTGTCTGGAGCAGCGGCCGGCGCTGGAGCGGGTCGGTGAAAACCACCTCAAGGCCTGTCACCGGGATTCGCTGCCATGAACGACCCGTCCTCAGAAGCGGTGCTGCAGGTCAGGGATCTCTCGGTCCGTTTCCGTATCCCGGGCGAGAGCCTGCTGCGGCCGTCGCGGATGCTGGAAGCGGTCAGCGCCGTCAGTTTCGAGCTGGGCACCGGGGAGACACTGGGCGTGGTGGGGGAGTCCGGCTGCGGCAAATCCTCCCTGGCCCGGGGCATCCTCGGGTTGGTGCCGATAGCGGAGGGCACGGTGGATCTTTCGGGCCGGCCGCTCACCGGACTCGGCCGCGACGCCCTGCGTCAGCGCCGCCGCGAAGCCCAGATGATCTTCCAGGACCCGCTGGCTTCCCTGAATCCCCGCATGACGGTCGGCGAGATCATCGCCGAGCCGCTGCGCGTGTTCGAACCCGGGCTCGATCGATCCGGCCGCCGGGCACGGGTCGAGGAGATGATGAGCCGCGTCGGTCTCGGGACCAGTCTCATCAATCGCTATCCCCACGAATTCTCCGGCGGGCAGTGCCAGCGCATCGGTATCGCGCGGGCGTTGATCCTGAACCCGTCATTGATCATTTGCGACGAACCGGTCAGCGCCCTGGACGTGTCCATCCAGGCCCAGATCGTGAATCTGTTGATGGACATCCAGCAGGATCTGGGTTTGTCCCTGCTGTTCATCGCCCACGACCTTTCGGTGGTGCGACATATCAGCCATCGCATCATGGTCATGTACCTGGGCCGTGTAGTGGAGATCGGCGACAGCGATCACGTCTGCGATGAGCCCATGCATCCCTATACCCGGGCGCTGATCGATGCCGTTCCGGTCCCGGATCCGGCCATACAACAGGGCGCGCCGCACGTCTCCATACTCGGCGATCTGCCGTCGCCGCTGGATCCGCCCAGCGGCTGCGCCTTCCGCACCCGGTGTCCCCTGGCGGATGCGCGGTGTGCCACGGAGCGGCCGGCGTTGCGTCATTACGAGGGGCGCATGGTGGCCTGTCATCACCCCGGGGCGGTGCCGACGGAGCAGGACGGTCCGCTCTAACGGTTGAACGGCAGCGGCAGCGGCAGCTTGTTGAGCGTGATCAGCCCGCCGCTGACCCGGAGGTCGCTCACAAAGCTGTCATCCTCGCGACGCAGATAACCGGCGGAAAGCAGACCGATCGGATCGCCATTTTCGTCTCCCTGCAAGCCGAGCGCGTTATTGAGCATCGGCCGATTCAGGGTCAGGCGGCCGCTGCCGTCGACCACGGAAAGCAGATCGCTGCCGTCGCTGAGGGGTCGTTGATGATCGTCAGGCAGGCTCAGATCCAGTTCCAGGGTGGCGCGGCCGTCTCCGGCGCTGAGTGCCAGCTCCGAAAGTTCGAGGCTTGAGCCCGGCCGCACCACGTCGGCAAGTTCGACGCCTGCCTCGCGCAGGGGGAAGCCCTGCTGGACCCGCTGCAACAGCGCGCCGAGCATGACCCCATCCAGGGCCTCGAGGGCGAGCCGCAGGCGGGCGGACACCGGCGCACCCCCGGCGGCCTCGATGGTCGCCAGGTCGAATTCCGCGGCGTAGTCGACCGTGTCGCCATCGGCCTCGACAGTCAGATCGATCTCCAATCCGGAGCCGCTGACTTCCCGGCCCAGCCGGTCGATGAACTGGAAGCTCTCGAGGCTGACGCGGCTGCGGCCTGCCCGCAGCCCGAATGGGGTCGGACGAGTATCACTTTCGAAGTCTATGTCTCCTGACCGCATCAGGCCGTTGGTGCCCGCCACTTCGATGGGACCGAGCCTGCCGGAGGAACGCAGCCGGGCGGCATGACGGTCGAATACCATCAGGATATCCGCGCCTGCAGCGGTGAATACACCCTGGCCATCGGCCATGGGCCCTTCGGCGCGCCCGGCCAGGAATCGCGTGCGCCCGCCGCCGCCGAAGCCGATCCGGGTGACTGCCTGACCCGGGATCGCCGTCCGGGTGCCGTCAGCGCCTTCTACCAGCAGGTTCGAGCGCATGCGGGCCAGGCCCGGGGCGCCTTCCAGCAGAGGCCATGGGCCATGGGCGATGACGCTGTCGATGACAAGGGAAGTCGGCGGCGAGCCCCTGGCGCCCGCCAACAGATGCGCCAGACGCTGCGCACGCTCATCGGTGAGCGACAGACGATGCCGGGCCCGGGAGGTAAACCAGCCGGTCTCGTACTGCTCGACCTCCGGGACCGCGCCGGTGGTGGCCCGGGTCAGCTGATCCAGAAGGAACTGATGACGGTCCTCGGCTACGCTGCCGATCAAAGGAGGTGCCCCGCACATCAGCAGCAATACCGCCAGGAACAGGAGGATGAGTGGTCGTCTCAAT
Source organism: Gammaproteobacteria bacterium (assembly GCA_050122055.1). Taxonomy (GTDB): domain Bacteria; phylum Pseudomonadota; class Gammaproteobacteria; order Steroidobacterales; family XN24; genus CAMYOC01. The sequence continues at coordinate 4,950 of JASFJM010000024.1, forward strand.
TCAGCGCCGCGGGATGCGCCCGGCTTCGGGCATCGGTATGGGATGGTGTCATCCGCATCGCGACCTGTCGAGGTCGCTGCCCGTGCTAGGATCGGTCGCAGAGGGGGAGCGAACCGGATGAAGCAATTCAGCGACTTCGAGATCGACAGTCTGGGCGGCGAGCCTGACGTGCTTGCGGGTCTCCGGGGCCGGGTGGTGCTGGTGGTCAACGTGGCCAGCGAATGCGGCTATACGCCCCAATATGCCGGCCTGCAGGCGCTGCATGAGGAACTGGAGCCTAAGGGCTTCAGCGTACTCGGCCTGCCGTGCAACCAGTTCGGCGGTCAGGAGCCGGGCACGGCGGATCAGATTCTGGGATTCTGCCAGCAGCGCTACGGCGTGAGTTTCCCGCTGGGCGTCAAGATCGAGGTCAACGGGCCTGATCGCCACCCGCTCTATGCCTGGCTGACCGATCCGGTCAACGGCCATCCCGGCGACATCGCCTGGAATTTCGAGAAATTCCTGATCGGACGGGACGGGCGGGTGATCGCCCGCTATCCTGCCGCCACCGCCCCCCGGGATCCGGTCCTGCTGCAGGACATCGCGGAAGCCCTGGGGCAGGATTGAGCCCCGCTCAGTGCCCGACCAGCTCGAAGCTGGCATTCACCGAACTGATGATGCGGATCTCACCGGCCTGATAGCTGGCCCCGTCGTCGGCACTGGCCATGGCCATGGCTCTCTCCGGCAGCGGCCGGACGACCGGGCCGCCGGTGGCCTCGATCCGGTGCACCGGGCCGAGCTTCATGCCGAGGGCCTCGGCCAGCACGGTGGCCCGGGACCGGGCATCGGAGGCAGCCGCCGCCAGCGCCTGATGCTCGAGGCCGGCCCGGTTCGCGGTATCGAACACGGGGGGATTGACCTGATTGATACCGAGCTTGAGCACGCCTTCGAACAATTCGCCCAGATTCGAGATGTCGGTCAGGCGGATGCTCATCCGGCGGGTCACTACGTATCCGAGCAGCTTCTGTTGCCGGCTCTCCGGTAACCACTGGTAGTCCGGACGGACGATCAGGGCGGCGCTCGCCACCTGTTCCTCGGGGATGCCCTGCCGCCGGGTCAGGGCCAGCACGGCCTTGACGGTTTCATTGACCCGGCGGCGGGCCTCGTCGACGGTCGATGCCCGTTCCTCCACCCCCACACCGACGATGGCGATATCCGGCACCACCAGGATCTCCCCGGACCCCGATACGCTCACAAGTCGGGGTTCTTCATCCGCGCCGGCGTCGGCGATGAACAGGGTAATCAACAGCACGGTCAGCAATATCCGGGGCATGTCTGCCATCCTCCTGAGGACTGGTTGGGCTTGTGGCAATATTACGTGGGTCTGATTACCATATCGCCCCCTGAACGGACGCCTGCGGATGTCGGCAGGCCGCGGAGGATGCATGTTGTTCAAGCGCGTCGCTGTTTCCCAGGAGATCCCGGGTGTGGCCAGGTTCTTCGGAGCCACCCTGGCCGGCGCCATCGTGACCATATCGCTGGCGCTGCCGGCCTTTGCGGACGGCAACCCGGAACAGGGCCGGCGGACTGCGGAGACCTGCCTCGGTTGTCACGGCATCGAGAACTACAAGAATGTATACCCCACCTTCCCGGTGCCGAAGCTGTGCGGACAGAATGCCCAGTATCTGACCGACGCCCTGCGGGCCTACACGGCTGGTGACCGGGCCCACGGCACCATGCATGCCCAGGCCGCGACGCTGAGCGATAAGGAAATCCAGGATATCGCCGCCTACTTTGCCGATCCGGCTTTCTGCTATGAGGGGAAATAACATGGGTCGCGCCGCCATCCTCACCGCCGCCCTGATCGCCCTGTGTGCTCCGGCTCTGGCCCAGGCCGGCGGGGACACGGAGCTCGGTCGGGCCAAGTCCACGACCTGCACCGCCTGCCACGGCCCCGACGGCCGCGGCACGGCACCCAATTACCCGGTGCTGGCCGGACAGTATGAGGAATATCTGGCCTATGCCCTGACCCAGTACCGGAGCGGCGAGCGCAAGAACGCGATCATGGCGGGTTTTGCCGCCAATCTCAGCGACGACGACATCGCCGATCTGGCCGCCTGGTACGCCAGCATGGAAGGCCTCAAGACCGCCAGACGCTGACCACAAGTCGCGTAAAGATCGTCCGCGCCCGTCCGCGTTCCGGCGCAGGGCGCCGGGGACCGGGCTCGCGGCACACAGACCGGTTCCCGACGATACCGGGCAGCGCAGCCATCCAGGGGGACCGTAGTTGGATATCGATGCGCTGATCACCGAATTTCCCGCCGGCATCACGGCCATCGATACCGGATACGTGCGTCCGTCCATGACCGCCAGCCATCTGATCGTGGAGGACGGCCGGGCGGCATTCGTCGACACGGGGCCCAACAGCGCGGTGCCGCGTCTGATGGCGGCTCTCGACGCCGCGGGACTGGCTCCGGCCGATGTGGACCTGGTCTGTCTCACCCATGTCCACCTCGATCACGCGGGCGGCGCCGGTGAATTGATGGCGCTGCTGCCCAATGCCGTTGCCGTGCTCCATCCCCGCGGAGCGCCCCATATGGCGGATCCGGCCAAACTGGAGAGCGGCAGCCGGGCCGTCTATGGGGACGAAGCCTTCGATGCCATGTACGGCCGCATCCGGCCGATCCCGGAGGCGCGCATCCGGGTGGTAGAGGACGGTGAGGAGATCGGGCTGGCGGGACGGACCTTACGCTTCCTGCACACCGAGGGCCACGCCCGCCATCATTATTGCATCCACGATCCGGGTGCCCACGTCGTCTTCTCCGGTGACAGCTTCGGGCTCTCCTATCGGGAACTCGACACGCACCGTGGGCCCTTCATCCTGCCCAGCACGACGCCGGTGCAGTTCGATCCCGATGCGGCCCTGGCCAGCGTCGACCGGCTCATGGAAACCGGGCCGGAGGCCATCTATCTCACTCACTTCAGCCGGGTGGAGGACCTGCCGCGGCTGGCGGAAGACCTGCGCGACGACATCCGGGCCTACGCCGGATTCGCCGCGAAGGCCGCGGACGAGACGGATCCCGGGGAGTGGCTGAAGTCGGCGATCCGGGAGCGGCTGTTCGCCCGGCTGGACAAGCACGGCTGCAAACCGGACCCGGACTGGCGATCGTCTATCCTGAATACTGACATCGAGCTGAACGCGGCGGGCATACTGGTCTGGATGCAGCGGCAGAGGCGCTGAAGCGCGCACCCTCGGCAATCCGGCGATCGGATACAGAGGGCGAAACACAAGGAAGAAGACAGATGAGTCATTTCAGGGGATTTCGAGTGCATCGGGATGGCGACGCCTTCGCCGGCCGGCTGGACGATCTGTCACTGGATGATCTGTCCCCCGGGGACGTGGTGATCCGGGCACGGTTCAGCAGCGTCAACTACAAGGACGCGCTGGCCGCCACCGGTGCCGGGCGCATCATGAAGACCTTCCCCCTGGTGGCCGGTATCGATGTGGCCGGCGTGGTCGAATCCTCGGCGGACCCCCGCTACGAACCCGGTGACCCGGTCCTGGTCACCGGGTGCGGACTGGGTGAGGAGCGCGACGGCGGGTATGCCGAATTCGTGCGTATCGATGGCGATTCCGTCATCCCCATCCCGGACGGACTCGACGCCTATCAGGCCATGTGTTTCGGCACTGCCGGATTTACCGCCGGTCTGGCTATCTCCCGGCTGGAGCTCAACGGCCTGTCGCCGGAGCGGGGCATGGTCGCGGTGACCGGGGCCACGGGCGGCGTCGGCAGCCTCGCCGTGGACATGCTGAGCGGGCTCGGGTATCAGGTTGCCGCGGTGACCGGCAAGCGGGACTCCGCCGCTTATCTCGAATCACTGGGCGCCAACGAGATCCTGCTGCGGGATGAGATCGACTACGGCAAGCGGCCACTGGAAGCCGCCCGCTGGGCCGGAGCGGTGGACAATCTGGGCGGTGAGACCCTGAGCTGGCTGATCCGCACCACCGACTGGTGGGGCAGCATCGCCAGCATCGGGCTGGCTCAGGGCTACAAGCTCGAGGCCACGGTGATGCCATTTATCCTCCGCGGGATCAATCTGCTGGGGATCAATTCGGTCAAGACGCCCCGGGAGCCCAGGCTGGCGGTCTGGGCGCGGCTGGCGTCGGATCTCAGGCCCCGCAATCTGGACAGCATCGCCACCCGGACGGTGGGTCTGGACGACCTGGGCAATATCTTCCACGGCTACATGGAAGGCACCGTCCAGGGCCGCACCATCGTCGACCTCGAATCATGATCCGCCTGTCGCGGTCCTGATCGCTGCGCTAAAATAGGCGGTCCTCCGGCCACCCGCATCCGGCGCGCGGCCGCCCAGCAATCGGGAGTCGATCCACATGTCACGTTCTCCTTCGGCGGTCCCCTCTGCGGGCGAGCGTCTCTGGCAGGCGCTTGAGGCCGAACGGCCGCTGCAGGTCGTGGGTACCATCAACGCCTACAGCGCCCTGCTGGCCGCCCGGGCCGGGTTCCGGGCTCTTTATCTGTCCGGGGCGGGGGTTGCCAATGCTTCCTTCGGCCTCCCGGATCTGGGCATCACCAGTCTCAACGACGTCTGCGAGGACGTGCGCCGGATCTGCGGCATCACGGATCTGCCCCTGCTGGTGGACGCCGATACCGGCTGGGGCCAGGCGTTCATGATCGCCCGCACGGTGCGGGATCTGACCCGGGCCGGCGCGGCGGGGATGCATATCGAGGACCAGGTCCAGGCCAAGCGCTGCGGACACCGGCCCGGCAAGGCGCTGGTTACCGGTCCGGAGATGTGTGACCGGATCCGGGCGGCAGTGGATGCCCGCCCGGACCACCGCTTCGTGGTCATGGCCCGCACCGATGCCCATGCGGTGGAGGGTCAGTCGGCTGCCCTGGATCGGGCCGCGGCCTACGTGGAGGCCGGCGCCGACATGATCTTCGCCGAGGCCCTGCAGACCCTGGACGAGTATCGCGACTTCACCGCCGCCATCGACGTGCCGGTGCTGGCCAACATTACGGAATTCGGCAAGACACCCCTGTTTACCAGCGACGAGCTCGCCGGGGCCGGCGTGCGTCTTGCTCTGTATCCCCTGTCTGCCTTCCGCGCCATGAGCAAGGCGGCGATCGCGGTCTACGGCGCATTACGCAGCGATGGCACGCAAAAAGCCGCGCTCGAGCTGATGCAGACGAGGGACGAACTCTATGAGGTTCTCGGCTATCACGACTATGAGGCCAGGCTGGATCGGCTGTTCGCCGACGAACGGGACTGACGGCCGGGCCCTCCGCAAAGAAGGAGACAGACCATGAGCGAAAAGAAGAAAGCCGGCGGTCTGGCCGGCGTCACAGCGGGCAAGACCGCTATCGCCACGGTGGGCAAGGAGGGCGCGGGACTCACCTACTACGGCTACGACATCTACGATCTGGCGGAGAACGCCTCCTTCGAGGAGGTGGCCTATCTGCTCCATTACGGCAAGTTGCCCGATGCAGGTGAATTGTCCGCCTACATCAACCGGCTGAAGGGGATGCGCGGTCTGCCCGCGACCCTGCGCCAGACCCTGGAACAGATCCCCGGCAGCGCTCATCCCATGGACGTCCTGAGGACCGGCTGCTCGATGCTCGGCAACCTGGAGCCGGAGCAGAGTTTCGCCGAGCAGCGCGACATAGCGGATCGGCTGCTGGCCTGTTTTCCATCCATGCTGCTGTACTGGTATCGCTTCCATGCGGACGGCAAGCGGATCGATACCGAGACCGGGGACGACAGCGTCGCGGGTCATTTCCTGCATCTGCTTCACGACCGGCCGCCCAGCGATTTTCACCGGCGCGTGCTGGACGTGTCCCTGATCCTCTATGCCGAGCACGAGTTCAACGCCTCGACCTTTACCGCCCGGGTCATCGCCGCCACGCTGTCCGACTTCCACTCCGCGATCACCGGCGCCATCGGCGCCCTGCGCGGCCCGCTGCACGGTGGCGCCAACGAGGCCGCCATGGAACTGATCCAGCGTTTCGACTCCGCCGGGGATGCCGACGCGGGTATCCGGGAAGCGCTGGCGCGCAAGGACAAGATCATGGGTTTCGGCCATCGCGTCTACACCACTTCGGATCCGCGCAACAAAGTGATCAAGGAACTGTCGCGCCAGCTAGCCGAAGAAGTCGGCGACCAGCGCCTGTTCCCGGTGTCCGAGGCGATCGAGAAAGTGATGTGGGACGAGAAGAAGCTGTTCCCCAATGCCGACTTTTACTCGGCCAGCGCCTATCATTTCATGGGCATCCCGACGCCGCTGTTCACGCCCATTTTCGTGTGCTCCCGGACCACCGGCTGGTCGGCCCACGTGATGGAGCAGCGGGCCGACAATCGCCTGATCCGACCCGCCGCCGACTATATCGGTCCGGCGCTGCAGGACTGGGTACCGCTGGAGCAGCGGTCCTAGGGCCGTTCAACATTCCAATCAGCTCACAGGAGCAAGCATGACATCCTTCGACGTCCGTTCGGCAAAGCGTCCGGACCCCGATCAGCCCCTGGTGGATATCGCCGAATACGCCGGGGAATATGTGGTCAGCAGCGAGCTCGCCTACGAGACCGCGCGTTATTGTCTGATGGATACCCTGGCCTGCGGTTTCCAGGCTCTGGACTATCCGGCCTGCACCAAGCTGCTCGGGCCGGTCGTGCCCGGCGCCACCATGGCTGGCGGCGCCCGCGTGCCGGGGACGGCATGGGAGCTGGATCCGGTACAGGGCGCATTCAATATCGGCGCCCTGATCCGCTGGCTGGATTTCAACGACACGTGGCTGGCGGCCGAATGGGGCCATCCTTCCGACAACCTCGGCGGGATCCTGGCGGTGGCCGATTACCTGAGCCGGCAGGCCCGGGCGGAGGGGCGCGAACCCCTGACAGTCCGAGACGTCCTGACGGCCATGATCAAGGCCCATGAGATCCAGGGCGTCATCGCCCTGGAGAACAGCTTCAACCGGGTCGGTCTCGATCACGTGCTGCTGGTGCGGGTGGCGACCACGGCGGTGGTCACGGCCATGCTCGGTGGCAGCCGCGAGCAGATCGTCAATGCCGTCTCCAACGCCTGGATCGACGGCGGCGCCCTGCGGACCTATCGCCACGCGCCCAATACCGGGTCCCGCAAGAGCTGGGCCGCGGGGGACGCCACCAGCCGCGGCGTCCGCCATGCCCTGATCGCCATGGCCGGGGAGATGGGCTACCCCTCTGCATTATCCGCACCGACCTGGGGTTTCTACGATGTGCTGTTCGGCGGGAAGCCCTTCAGCTTTCCCCAGGGCTTCGGCAGCTATGTAATGGAGAACGTGTTGTTCAAGATCTCCTACCCGGCCGAGTTCCACGCCCAGACCGCGGTGGAATGCGCCATGGGGCTGCACGAGGAGGTGAAGGACCGGATCGATGAGGTCAAGGAGATCGTGATCGAGACCCAGGAGCCCGGGGTGCGCATCATCGACAAGACCGGGCCCCTGGACAATCCGGCGGACCGGGATCATTGCATCCAGTACATGGTGGCGGTGCCCCTGGTGTTCGGCCGGCTCACGGGCCAGGATTACGAGGACGCTGTCGCCTCCGACCCGCGCATCGATATCCTGCGGGAGCGAATGAGAGTCAAGGAGAACAAGCGTTTCACCCGGGATTACTACGACGCCGAAAAGCGCTACATCGGCAACGCGGTGCAGGTGTTTTTCAAGGACGGCACGGCGACGCCGCGGGTCGAGGTGGAATACCCCATCGGTCATCGCCGCCGGCGGGACGAGGGCATCCCGGTTCTGATCGGCAAGTTCGAGCGCAGCCTTGAGGGCAAGCTGAGTGGAGAGCAGTTCACCGCCCTGCGTGAAATCTGTGCCGACCAGGAGCGGCTGGAGGCGATGCCGGTGGATGAGTTCGTGGCCCTGCTGGTGGCGGGTTGAGAGCCTGATCCGTTCCTCGTCAGCACTTCGCTCGCGCCCGCGGCAGAATCAGCCTTGACCGGGAGCGGACTTACCGCACGCCTGAGCGCGGCCCTCGCCGACTGCGGCATCACCGGGCCGGCGTCTCTGGCGGACCGGCTGGCGGCCTATCTGGAGCTTCTGGATCGCTGGAACCGCAGCCATAACCTCACCTCGGTGCGGGATCCGGAAGAGATGGTGACGCGACATCTTCTGGACAGTCTGGTGGTCCTGCCCTGGCTGCACGGCCCGCGGATCGCGGACGTGGGCAGCGGCGCCGGTCTGCCGGGTCTGCCGCTGGCCATGGCCCGGCCCGATTTCGGTTTCCTGCTGCTGGACAGCGCGGCCAAACGGGTGAGCTTCCTGCGCCACGTGGTGGCGAGATTGGGGCTGGAGAACGTGCGTGTCATCCACGCCCGGGTCGAGGACTATGCCGACGAAGCGGGCTTTGATACCGTGATCAGCCGTGCGTTCGCCGCCCTGGCCGATTTCGTCAACATGGCCGGGCACCTGTGCGGACCCGGGGGGCGTCTGCTCGCCATGAAGGGACGGCTCGATCCCTCAGAAACAGAAGCTGTGCCGGAGGGATGGGTGATCCGGGACAGCCGCAGGCTCACGGTACCCGGATCGGCCGGAGAACGACATTTGCTGGAGATCGTGCGCCGCGGCGCCGACTGACGCCATGACCAGAATACTCGCGGTTGCCAACCAGAAGGGCGGGGTGGGCAAGACCACTACCACCGTCAATCTGGCTGCCTCCCTGGCCGCCACCAAGCGGCGGGTGCTGCTGGTGGATATGGATCCCCAGGGCAACGCCACCATGGGCTGCGGCATCGACAAGAACGAACTCGAGTTCACCAGCTGCGAGGTGCTGCTCGGTGATGCCGGCGCGGCGGAGGTGATCCTGCCCGCGCCTCAGGGCGATTTCGATCTCCTGCCCGCCAACGCTGATCTGACCGCGGCGGAAGTCCGGCTGATCAGCGAATTCGGCCGCGAGACCCGGCTGCGCAACGCCCTGGCGCCGGTGCAGGCCGATTATGACTACGTCCTCATCGACTGCCCTCCGTCCATCAACATGCTGACGGTCAATGCGCTGACTGCCGCCACCGGGGTCCTGATCCCCATGCAGTGCGAATACTACGCACTGGAGGGGCTCTCGGCCCTGATGTCGACGGTGGAGCAGATCCGCGGCGCCGTGAACCCCGGGCTGCGCCTCGAGGGTCTGCTGCGGACCATGTTCGATCCGCGCAACAATCTGGCCAATGAAGTGTCCGGGCAGCTGATCATGCATTTTGGCGACAAGGTGTACCGGACCGTCATCCCGCGGAACGTCCGCCTGGCCGAGGCGCCCAGCTTCGGCACGCCGGTGCTGTTCCACGACAAATACTCCCGTGGCGCTCTGTCCTATCTGGCCCTGGCCGGGGAGATGATCCGGCGGGAGGAGACGGAAACCCGGGTCAGCGACTGAGCTCTGCTACACTTCGGGGCCCATTCCCGATCAGATTCAAGAGTTAGCATCCATGTCTGCCAGGCGACGCACTCTCGGCCGCGGCCTCGACGCCCTGTTAAGCCCTGCTTCCACCGGCCAGGAGAGCCCGGCCGGCGCCGACGGCGAATTGCGTGCGCTGCCGGTGGATCAGCTGCAGCGGGGCCAGTACCAGCCGCGGGTCGACATGCGGCCCGAATCCCTGGACGAACTGGCCAGTTCCATCCGCGCCCAGGGCGTGGTCCAGCCGATCGTGGTCCGGGCCATAGCGGACGGCCCCGGCCAGGTGCGTTACGAGATCATCGCCGGTGAACGGCGCTGGCGGGCTGCCCAGCTGGCGGGTCTGCAGGAGATCCCGGCGGTCGTGAGGGAGGTCGGCGATTCGGCGGCCGTGGCCATGGCGCTGATCGAGAACATCCAGCGGGAGAATCTCAACCCGCTGGAGGAGGCCCGGGCTCTGGAACGGCTGATCGATGAATTCGACATGACCCACCAGCTGGCCGCCGAGGCTGTCGGGCGCTCCCGGGCGGCGGTCAGCAACCTGCTGCGGCTGCTGGACCTGTGCCCCGAGGCCAAGACCCTGGTGGAGGAGCGAAAGCTGGAGATGGGCCACGCCCGGGCCTTGCTGGCGCTGAGCGACGCCCGGGAACAGGCGGCGGCGGCGCACAAGGTGGCCGCGGCCGGTTATTCGGTGCGGGAGACCGAGCGGCTGGTCAAGCGGCTGGCCAGTCATCCGTCGGCCGGCAAGGGCAAGGCGCCGTCTCGCAAGGACCCGGATATCCAGCGGCTGGAGGCCGATCTGAGCGACCGCCTGGGCGCCAGGGTCAGCATCCAGCACGGCGCGGGAGGCAAGGGCAAGCTGGTGATCGGCTACAACAGCCTCGATGAACTCGAGGGCATCCTCGCCCACCTCAAGTAAGGGGGCCTCACGTTGCGCCGCGGCAGCGGCAGACTCTATAATAATGGGGCTCCGAGCCGGTCATCCGTATTGGTCTCGGGATCGGGGCCCGGTGGTTACGCCACACACCGCTCGACCGGGGGTAGTGGCGTTTTTATTTCCACCCGGACGTTCAACAGGAATTTCGATGAAATCGGGTGTCGGGGGCTCTCTGCAGCGTGAATGTCGCGCCGGACGTAAAGCCCCTGGCGGCCATTTCCAGGATACTGATCGCACAGCTTTCTGCGGGCCTGCTGATCGGAGCCATCGCACTGGTTCTGGCCGATCGCACCGCCGCACTGTCTGCGATCCTGGGGGGGCTGATCTGCGTGATCCCTAACGCCTTCCTGGGGCTGCGGATGATCGTCGGCGGCTCTGGCCGTGACGCCCGCGGGATGCTGAGAGCGTCCTACGTGGGCATGGCGGGGAAACTGCTGCTGACGGCCGCACTGTTCGCAGCGGTTTTCGCGCTGGTGCGGCCCCTGGCCGCAGGCTGGTTGTTCGGCGCCTTCGTGCTGACGCAGGCGATAGTTTGGATTTTCCTGGTCGCGGACCGGGGAACAGGAACCTAGAGAAAGGGTTGACGGGTAGCGACGATGGCCGGTTCAGAGCAGACGTCCAGCGAATACATCCAGCACCACCTCCAGAACCTCCAGGTCTGCCGCGTCGACGGCGAGTGGGTCTGGAACCAATGCGCGGGGAACTTCTGGGCCATCAACGTCGATTCCATGTTCTGGTCCATCGCCCTCGGCCTGGTGTTCGTGTTCCTGTTCCGCAAGGTTGCGAAAAATGCCGAGTCCGGCGTGCCTGGCCGCTTCCAGGCCGCCATCGAGTCCATCGTCGAATTCGTAGACACGAGCGTGAAGGAAACCTTCAGGGGGAAAAGCGACCTCATCGCGCCGCTCGCCCTGACCATCTTCGTCTGGGTCTTCTTCATGAATCTGATGGACCTGGTCCCGGTGGACTGGATTCCGCTCACCGCGCATGCGATCGGCATCCCCTATATGAAGGTGGTCCCTACCACCGACGTCAACATCACGCTGGCGATGGCGCTCACGGTCTTTGCGCTGATCATCATCTACACGATCAAATTCAAGGGCGTCGGCGGCTTCATCAAGGATTACACGCTGCAGCCCATCAACCACTGGGCAGCGATCCCGTTCAACCTCATCCTCGAGGGCGTGGCCCTGCTCGCCAAGCCCCTATCGCTGTCGCTGCGACTGTTCGGCAACCTGTTCGCCGGCGAACTCATCTTCATCCTCATCGCCCTAATAGGGATCTGGCAATTGCCTCTGCATTTCGTCTGGGCCGTGTTCCATGTGCTCATCATCGTGCTGCAGGCGTTTATCTTCATGATGCTGACGATTGTCTATCTCTCACTTGCGGCCGAGGAGCACTAGTTTTCTTGGGTTTCTTTTTCCTCCGGGCACATGCCCGAACAACGTAGTCAGGAGATCTCGATGGAATTTGTAATTGGAATGACCGCGATCGCCGTTGCGCTGATGATCGGTATGGGCGCCCTGGCCGTCGGTATAGGCATGGGTCTGCTGGGCGGCCGCTTCCTGGAAGGTGCCGCACGTCAGC
>JASFJM010000025.1:0-16651 GCA_050122055.1 Gammaproteobacteria bacterium
CAGGTCCCGGGATCGTCCGCGGTCGTATCCGAGCCGGACCGGGGCATGGATGGCGAGACTGGCCAGATTGGCCCGCATCGAGACCTGGGCGTGGAGCAGGATATCGAAGCGCTCGCCGCTCAACAGGCGCCTCAGGGCGAACGGGGCCCGCCAGCCCAGGGCCTTGTCGAATACGTGAAACCGGATGCCCGGGATGTCCCCGACCAGTTGATGCTCGAGCTTGCCCAGGCACCAGCTGATCCGGGTCGCCGGCCACTGGGCCTGGATGCTGCGTAGCACCGGCACCATGTGAGAGACGTCGCCGAGCGCCGACAGCCGCAGCAGGCACAGGCTTCCGGGCGGCTCTAGCAGCGGCAGGGGATTGACGGGCATGACTCCAGACTCTGGTGGCAGAGGGTATCGGGAACGCCGATTCTAGCGCCTGGTGGAGCGCCGTCCCACGGCCCCGAAAAACGCCCGCGACATTTGATCGGGCACGGCCATCGGCTAAACTATCCGGCCTTGGGGAAGGTGCTGCGAGATGCCGGTTATCAGCGCCCGTCCCCGATGCGACACTTGATCGACAAATCCCGCAGCGACAGCGTCTCCCGGTGAGCCTCAGGATCGCCAGGGGCGCGGTCGGCGCCTCCGGCCGAGGGGCCCGGACAGGACCATGAGCAATAGCCTAGAAGACAGGTATCGGAGCAGCCCGCTTTTTGGGGGTAACGCGCCCTTCGTGGAAGAGCAGTACGAACGATATCTGCAGGATCCCGGGTCGGTCAGCGAAGCGCTCCGGGCCTATTTCGACAGCCTGGGCCCACGGGATACCACCGAGGTGCCCCGGGGTCCGGTCGAGGCCAGCCTGCGGCAGTTCGCCCTCGAGCCGCTCAGAGCCGGCGCCCCGGAAGCACTGCTGGCGAAACAGGCTGCGGTCATGCAGCTGCTCGAGGCTTATCGCATGCGCGGCCATCTGCTGGCGGACCTGGATCCCCTGGGCCTGGTGCGGCCGGAGACACCGCCAGAGCTGGACCCGGCTCGTTATGGCCTGTCGGCGGCAGACGCCTCCACCCGTTTCGCGGTCACTGGTGTCGAGGGGCGGACCAGCATGTCCCTGGGCCGGATCATCGAACGACTGGAGCAGATCTACCGGGGCACGATCGGTGCCGAGCTGGCCCATATCACTTCCGGCGAAGAGCGTGCCTGGCTGCAGAGCCGTTTCGAGACCGTGGCCGCCGAACGCAATCTCAGGAATGAAGCCAAGCTGCGGACGCTGCAGGAGCTGACCGCTGCAGAAGGCATCGAGCGCTATCTGCATACGCGCTATGTGGGGCAGAAGCGATTCTCGCTGGAAGGCGGCGAGAGCCTGATCCCGCTGCTCTCCGACCTGGCCCGCTATGCGGGGGGAAGCGGCGTCGAAGAGATGGTGATGGGCATGGCGCACCGGGGCCGGATCAACGTCCTCGTGAACGTTATGGGCAAGTCGCCCGCAGAGCTGTTTTCCGAGTTCGAAGGCGCCTACGACGTCAACAACCGCACCGGCTCCGGCGACGTGAAATACCACCTCGGCTTCTCGTCGGACATGCGCACGCCAGGCGGCAACATGCACCTGGTGCTGGCTTTCAATCCCTCGCACCTGGAGATCGTCAACCCGGTGGTGGAGGGCTCGGTACGGGCGCGCCAGGGGTTCCGGCAGGACGCCTCCGGCGAGCGCGTCATGCCGGTCCTGATACATGGCGACGCAGCCTTCGCCGGCCAGGGCGTGGTGATGGAGACCTTGCAGATGTCGCAGACGCGCGGTTTCGGCACCGGCGGCACCGTGCATATCGTCTGCAACAACCAGGTCGGGTTCACCACCAGCAACCCCCAGGATGCGCGCTCGACCCACTACTGCAGCGATGTGGCCAAGATGATCGAAGCGCCGGTTTTCCACGTCAACGGCGACGATCCGGAAGCGGTGCTCCTGGTCACCCGTCTCGCGGTCGACTACCGGCAGCGGTTCCGCAAGGACGTGGTCATCGACCTGGTCTGCTACCGGCGCCACGGCCATAACGAGGCCGACGAGCCGGCGGCGACGCAGCCGACCATGTACCAGGCCATCCGCAGCCATCCGACCCTGCGCCGGCTTTACGGGGAAAAGCTGGTGGCCGAGGGACTGGTCACCGACGAGCAGGTCCGGCAGATGCTGGAGGACTACCGCAAGGGGCTGGACGAAGGGACCGTCGTCCTGCCGTTCTCTCTGGGCATGATCGGGACGCCGTATACCATCAACTGGACCGGGTTCATGACCGCCGGTTGGGATGCGCCGGTCGAGACGGGTCTCGACCCGGCCCGGATCGAATCGCTGGCCAGGGCGATCTGCCGCTATCCCGACGATTTGAAGATGCATCCCCGCGTTGCGCGTCTGATGGAGGATCGGCGGCGTATGGCGGCAGGCGAGATCCCCATGGACTGGGGTTTCGCCGAGACCATGGCCTACGCCAGCGTGCTCACGGACGGCAACAAGATCCGGCTTACCGGCCAGGACAGCGGCCGCGGCACCTTCTTCCATCGCCATGCGGTGCTGCACGACCAGACCGGCGCCGAGCCCTATCTGCCGCTCCAGCACCTGGACCCGGACCAGGCCAGCTTCGTGGTCACCGACTCACTGTTGTCCGAGGAAGCGGCACTGGGTTTCGAGTACGGATTCGCCACCACCGACCCCTACACGCTGGTGATCTGGGAAGCCCAATTCGGCGATTTCGTCAATGGGGCCCAGGTGGTCATCGACCAGTTCATCAGCTCCGGCGAGTCGAAATGGGGCCGCGTCTGCGGGCTGACGCTGCTGCTGCCGCACGGCTATGAAGGGCAGGGGCCGGAACACTCCTCGGCCCGCCTCGAGCGCTTCCTGCAACTGTGCGCCGAGAACAATATGGTGGTCTGCGTCCCTTCCACCCCGGCCCAGATCTTCCATCTGCTGCGCCGTCAGATCCGGCGCGACTTCCGCAAGCCGCTGGTGGTCATGACGCCGAAGAGTCTGTTGCGTCACAAACTGGCGGTCTCGAAACTGGAAGCGCTGGGTACGGGCCGGGAGTTCCGGGAGGTGATGCCGGAGGTCGACGAGTTGGATCCGAAGGCCGTCAGACGAGTCGTCTTCTGCAGCGGGAAGGTTTTCTACGACCTGATCGAGAAGCGCCGGGCTGAATCGATCCGGGACATCGCCATCGTGCGGCTGGAACAGCTCTACCCGTTCCCCATCGACCGCTACGCTGCCATCGTGGAGCATTATCGCAATGCCCGGGAGATCGTCTGGTGCCAGGAAGAACCTCAGAACCAGGGGGCCTGGTATCAGATCCGTCACCGCCTGCAGGAACCACTCGATGACGAGCGCGAGCTGTTCTACTCGGGACGGATGGGCGCCGCTGCACCGGCCGCCGGTTACTACAAGCTCCACGTGGCGCAGCAGGAAGCGCTGGTGAACGCGGCGCTGGACATCGCGGCCGACGAGTCGGCCGCCCACACCGAATCATCCAAAATCAGGAAGAAGGCATGAGTATCGAAGTCAAGGTCCCGCAGCTGCCCGAATCGGTGGCGGATGCCACCGTCGTATCCTGGCACAAGGGACCCGGCGACCGGGTCAGCAGAGACGAGAATCTGGTCGATCTGGAGACCGACAAGGTGGTGCTGGAGGTGCCGTCGCCCTCGGACGGCGTGCTCAAGGAGATCCTCATCCAGGACGGCACCACGGTCACCAGCGGAGAGGCCCTGGCCGTGATCGAGGAGGGGGAAGCGGAGGAACCCGCTCCGGCGCCGGCCGCCCCGGAACCGGCCGAGGAGAAATCGCCAGAGCCCGCCGCCGAGGCCGCCGCGGCGACCGCGCGCCCGGGGGCGGCGGACAAGCTCAGCCCGGCGGTCCGCCGGCTGGTGGAAGAACACGGTCTGGATGCCACGCAGATACCCGGCAGCGGGCGTGACGGACGGATCAGCAAGGCCGATGTCATGAAATTCCTGGAGGGTGGCAAGCCGGCTGCGCCCCCGGCGGAGGCACCCGCGCAAGCGCCGACGGCAGCATCCGAGGCGGGTCCCACGGGCATTCGCGGCGAACGTCGGGTGCCCATGACGCGGCTGCGTGCGCGCATCGCGGATCGCATGGTCGAGGCCCAGCAGACCGCCGCCCTGCTGACCTCATTCAACGAGGTCGACCTGACCGAAGTGATGCGCCTGCGCAAACAGTACCGGGAGGGTTTCGAGAAGAAGTACGGCGTGCGCATCGGCTATATGTCCTTCTTCGTCAAAGCGGCCATCGAGGCCCTGCGGAAGTTCCCTGTGGTCAACGCCTCGGTCGAAGGCAGCGACATCGTCTACCACGACTATTACGACGTCGGCATCGCCGTCTCCACCGAGCGCGGGCTGCTGGTCCCGATCCTGCGCAACGCGGAGGGGATGAGCTTCGCCGAAATCGAAAGTCAGATCGTGGACTACGCGACCCGCGCCCGGGACGGGCAGATCCAGATCGGCGAACTGACCGGCGGCACCTTCACCATCACCAACGGCGGGGTGTTCGGTTCGCTGATGTCTACGCCGATCATCAACCCACCGCAGAGCGCCATCCTCGGCATGCACAAGATCCAGGAGCGGCCGATGGTGGTGGGCGGCGAGATCCGCATCCGGCCGATGATGTATATCGCACTGACCTATGATCACCGCATCATCGACGGTCGCGAAGCGGTCCAGTTCCTGGTCAGCGTCAAGGAGTCGCTGGAGGATCCGGCGCGGCTGCTGATCCGGATCTGAGCGGGTCACGATCATCCGCGGCCGGCGGACTGGCCGGTCGTCACAAAATTCAACAGGACGAAACAATGAGCGACAAGTACGACGTCATCGTCATCGGTGCCGGGCCTGCCGGCTACGTGGCCGCGATCCGCGCTGGTCAGCATGGGCTCAAGACCGCATGCATCGACAAGTGGAAGAACTACGACGGCAGCACCGCGTTCGGCGGTACCTGTCTCAACGCCGGCTGCATCCCGTCGAAGGCGCTGCTGGAGAGTTCCGAGCTCTATCACCGGGCACAGGAAGAATTCGCCACCCACGGCATCAGTACCGGGAAGGTGAGCATGGACATCGCCGCCATGCAGAAGCGCAAGACCGGCATCGTCAATCAGCTCACCGGCGGCATCACCGCCCTGTTCAAGGCCAACAAGGTCACCGGGCTGCAGGGGACCGGCCAGTTCCTCGGCGGCGGCAAGGTCCGCTATGTGTCCCATGAGGGCGAAGAGAGCGTGCTGGAAGCCGATGACGTGGTTCTGGCATCCGGCTCTGAGCCGATCGAACTGAGTTCGGTGCCGTTCGACGGCAAGACCGTGGTCGATTCCTGGGGCGCGCTGGAATTCGACGCCGTCCCGCCGCGGCTCGGGGTCATCGGTGGCGGCGTCATCGGCCTGGAATTGGGCAGCGTCTGGAAGCGCCTGGGTTCCGAAGTCACTGTGCTGGAGGCCATGAACGATTTCCTGTTCATGGCGGACCGCCAGATCGCCAGGGACGCCCAGCGTCAATTCCAGCGTCAGGGCCTGGATATCAGGCTGGGCGCCAGGGTGACCGGTTCGGCGGTGACGGATCGCGGCATCACACTGAACTACGAGGACAAGGGCGGGCAGCACCAGGTAGAGGTCGACAAGGTCGTGGTGGCCGTCGGTCGCCGGCCCCACACCGAGGGCCTCCTGGCCGAGGATACCGGCGTCGAACTCGACCAGCACGGCTTTATCAAGGTGGACCAGGAATGCCGCACCGACGTCGAGCGGGTCTGGGCGGTCGGTGATGTGGTGCGCGGGCCGATGCTCGCTCACAAGGGCTCCGAGGAAGGCGTGATGGTGGCCGACCTCATCGCCGGCGAGGTGGCCGAGGTCAACTACGATCTCATCCCCTCGATCATCTACACCGCGCCGGAAGTCGCCTGGGTCGGCAAGACCGAAGAGCAGGTCAAGGAGTCCGGTATCAACTACAAGGTCGGGACCTTCTCCTTCGCCGCCAACGGCCGCGCCAAGGGCATGGAACAGGCCGTGGGGCTGGTCAAGATCATCGCGTCGGCCGACGACGATCTCATCATCGGCGCCCACATCGTGGGGCCCATGGCCGGGGAACTGATCGGCGAGATCGTGCTGGGGATGGAGTTCTCGGCCAGCGCCGAGGATCTGCAGCGGACCATCCACGCCCACCCGACCCTGTCCGAGGCGGTGCATGAAGCGGCCCTGGCCGTGGACAAACGGGCTATCCACGCCATCAACAAATAAGGTTCATCGCACGTTTCCGGGGACACCGCCTCGCCCGCGACGAAGAGATCGCCGACCTGCGGGCCGCGTCCCTTATCCCGCTTGAGGCCGGCAGGTCAGCGAGACCCTGAAATTTGCGGCCGCATGGAACGCCCCAGCTGATGCGCCGGGAACCATGCAAAAGGCCTAACGCCGCTGATCGCTCAGCCGCGCCGGCGCACGGCGTAGACGTTGCTGAGACCCCCGATCCGGTGGAGCAGCCGGCTGAGCTGGTCCATGCCCCGGATGACGACCGTCAGATCGACGGTGGCCACGTTGCGGGCGCGATCGGTGCGGGTGTTGCTGGCGATGATGTCGATGTGTTCGTCGGTCAGTACCGAGGAGATGTCGCGCAGCAGTCCCCGGCGGTCGTAGGCGTCGACCGTGATCTCGGCGGTAAATCCGTCATCGCCGGCTTCCCCCCATTCCACCGCCATGATCCGTTCGGGATTGGTATTCCGCAGCCGCAGCAGGTTGCTGCAGTCCTGGCGGTGGATGCTGACACCCCGCCCCAGGGTCAGATAGCCGGCGATGTCCTCCGGCGGCACCGGGCGGCAGCAGCGGGCCAGGTGCGTCATCAGGTCACCGACTCCGGAGACGACGATGGCGCCGGCCTTGCGCCCCGGACGCGGCCGGCGACGGGTTTCCGGAAGAGCGCGAGGTTCCGGCGGCGCCGGCTGGATCCGGTCCACCGCATGGGCGACCGCGCCGAGGGTGACGTCACCCGCGCCGATGGCCAGATAGAGCGCCTCGACATCGGACTGATGCAGTTCGTCGGCGAGCCGCTGCAGATCCGGCGCCACAGCCAGCCGCTGGAGCTCCTTCTCCAGCATGGCGCGGCCCTGCTTGCGGTTCAGTTCCTGGTCCTGGCGACGGAACCAGCCGCGGACCTTGTTGCGGCTGCGGGCTGAAGCCAGATAGCCCCGCTGGGGGATCAGCCAGTCGCGACTGGGACGGGCGGACTGAGCGGTGATGATCTCAACCTTGTCGCCGTTCTGGATCTTGTGGGTCAGCTGCACCATGCGGCCGTTGATCTTGGCGCCGCGGCAGTGGTGGCCGACGTCGGTATGGACGTAATAGGCAAAATCCAGCGGGGTCGCCCCCGCGGGGAGATCCACCACATCACCCTCGGGGGTGATGGCATAGACCCGGTCCTCGAAGACCTCCTCACCGATACGCTCGATAAAGTCCCGGTCCGGGTCTTCTTCACCAGGTTCCAGCAGCTGCCGGAGCCACTTGATCTTGCGTTCGAAGGCGGCGCTGGCGCCGCCGCCCTCCTTGTAACGCCAATGGGCAGCGACACCCAGCTCGGCGTGGGCATCCATCTCCAAGGTCCGGATCTGCACCTCCAGCGGTTCGTCTCCGGGACCGATCACCGCCGTATGGAGGGACTGGTAATCGTTGCCCTTGGGATTGGCGATATAGTCGTCGAATTCACCGGGCAGATAGGGCCAGAGGCTGTGGACCATGCCCAGCACTGCGTAGCAATCGGCGATATTGCTTACCAGCACCCGGACGGCGCTGACGTCGTAGATGGCTTCGAGCCCGACGCCCTTGCGCTGCATCTTCCGCCAGATGCTGTAGATGTGTTTCGGCCGGCCCTTGATCGACGCCTCGATACCCGCCGTCTTCAGTTCGCCATTGAGCAGCTTGATCACCTCGGCGATCCGGCGTTCGCGCTCGGATCGCCGCTCGCTGAGCGCCTTGGCGATGCCGTGGTAGGTATCCTGCTCCAGATAGCGGAACGCCAGATCCTCCAGCTCCCATTTCAGGTGCCAGATGCCCAGGCGATTGGCCAGCGGCGCGAAGATGATGCGGGTCTCGGTCGCTACCCGCTGGCGCTGGGCTTCACCGGCCTGCTTGGCTTCGCGCATGCGTCGCAACTGTTCGGCCAGCCTCACGGTGACCAGGCGCACGTCGGCCACGATCGCCAGCAGCATCCGGCGCAGGGTCTCGGCCTGGGCGGCGGGCAGGGGCTTGCCTGGCTCCCAGCGGGGCGGCAGGCCAAAAGAGCCGAGCTTGACGAGTTCCCGGACCAGCCGCCGGGTCTCGGCGCCGCAGCGTTTGGTGATGACATCGGCAGGCAGCACTCCGGCCGCGGCCAGGGGGAAGAGCAGGGCGGCGGCTCGGATCTCGGGATCCGGCTTGAGGCCGTCGAGGATCTCGACCAGGCTGGCGCCCTCGGCCGCCGCGCGGGCAGCCGCTTCCGAATCGGACGCGACCCGGATTTCGTCACGCAGCCGAGCCGCATCCACCATCAGGGCGTCGGCAGCGACCTGCTCCTCGTGCAGTCTCTCGGCGATGTCCCAGGCTCCTGTGCGATGGACGGCAATGCCGTTATCATACGCGCTTCGAAAGCGTCAGCCGGCGCGAAGCGTAATGGAAACTCCATGAAATTTTCGCTCACAACCCGATCTGCTTTTTGTTTGGCTGCCCTTGCGGCCGCCGGTTCCCTGGCCGCCGCCGAGGTGGACCTGAACGTCAACAACAATGCGGCCCGGCTTACCGTCGAGATTCCCGTGCCGAGCAACAACCTGGCCTTCGACGGTTCCTGGCTGCACAGCAATAACGGCGATGCCGTCAGCGTGGCTGGCCACGTCACCGGCGATGCGCTGGCGGGCGGCGCGGTGCGGGGCGGGGTCGGTCTCCGGCTCAGCTACGTCAACTACGACGACATCACCGACGAAGACGGCGCCAACCTGGGCATCGGCGGTTTCCTGCGCTACACCGTCCCCCGGTATGACCGTTTCAGCCTCGGCACCAGTCTCTACTACGCGCCCAGCGTGCTGGCGTTCGGTGATACCGATAATTTCCTCGATTTCACCGTCTGGGGCGGATACGCCATTATTCCGAACGCCGATGTCTACGTGGGCTGGCGACGGGCTCGGGTGGACCTGGACGAGGCCGGTTCCCGAAACATCGATGGCGGCTGGCTGATAGGCGTCAGGGCCCGCTTCTGAGTTCACCGCGTGGACGCCCGGCCGCGGAGCCGGGTAAGCTTGCGGGTTAACGACCGGACGCGTCAGCCCAGCGGCTGGGGTCGCGTATTTTCCTCCAATCTCTGCTCGACGACGATTTTCCATGGCTGGACACAGTAAGTGGGCGAACATCAAGCACCGCAAGGGCGCCCAGGATGCAAAACGAGGCAAGATCTTTACCCGGCTGATCCGGGAGATCACCACGGCCGCGCGGCTTGGTGACCCGGACCCGGCCATGAATCCCAGGCTCCGGCTGGCCGTCGACAAGGCCAAGGCCGAGAGCATGCCCAAGGACAACATCGAGCGGGCCATCAAGCGCGGAGCCGGCGAACTGGAAGGCGCGGATTTCGAGGAAGTGCGTTACGAAGGCTATGGGCCGGGCGGTGCCGCGGTGATGGTGGAATGCATGACCGACAACCGGAATCGGACCGTGGCTGATGTCCGCCACGCCTTCACCAAGTTCGGCGGCAACCTGGGCTCCGATGGCTCAGTGGCGTTCCTGTTCCGGCACTGCGGCGTACTGAGCTACGGCCCGGGGACCGACGAGAACGCCGTCCTCGAGGCCGCCCTGGAGGCCGGGGCCGAGGACGTGGTGGTCAACGACGACAGCTCCATGGATGTCATCACGACCCCGGAGGATTTCGAGGGGGTCAGAGACAAGATGCTCGCCGCGGCGCTCGAGCCCGAATCCGCCGAAGTCACCATGTGGCCCACGACCAGCGCCGATCTGGAGGATGCCCAGGCGGTATCCATGATGAAGATGCTCGACATGCTGGAGGACCTGGACGACGTGCAAAACGTCTACACCAATGCCGACATGGATCCGGATCTGCTGGAGCAAGCCGGCTGAACCGGATGGCGACACCGCTGACCATCCTCGGCATCGATCCCGGCTCCCAGGCAACCGGATTCGGCGTCGTGCAGATGGAGGGGCAACAGATACGCTACGTCGCCAGCGGCTGCGTCCGGACCCGGGGCGAGACGTTCAACGACCGCCTCAGGGAGATCTTCCAGCAGATGGGGAAGGTGTTCGCCGAATATGCCCCCGACGAGGTCGCGATCGAACGTGTGTTCATGCATCGCAACGCCGACAGCGCGCTCAAGCTGGGCCACGCCCGAGCGGCGGCCCTGTGCTCCGGCTTCGGCCACGAGCTTCCGATCCATGAATATGCCGCCCGGGAGATCAAGCAGACCCTGACCGGCACCGGCGGGGCCGACAAGAACCAGGTCCAGACCATGGTTAAACGGCTGCTGGGGATCGAGGGGCGTCTGCAGAGTGATGCCGGCGATGCCCTGGCCGTCGCCATCTGCCACGGCCACATGCGCACTATGCGGAATCTGACCGGCTCTGCAGCCGGGGCGGGTCGCCGGCGATGATCGGATTCCTCCGCGGGCGGCTGGCGGCGAAGCACCCGCCGCAGCTGGTGATCGACGTCAACGGCGTGGGCTATGAAGTCGAGGCGCCCATGTCCACCTTCTACGATTTGCCGGCCATCGGCGAGCCCCTGACCCTGCTCACCCACCTGGTGGTCCGGGAAGACGCCCAGATCCTGTTCGGATTCGCCACCGAGGACGAGCGACGGCTGTTCCGCAGCCTGCTCCGGATCTCCGGCATCGGGGCCAAGATGGCGCTCGGCATCCTTTCCGGCATCAGCGTCTCCGGCTTCGTACGCTGCGTGCAGACAGAGGACACCGCCAGCCTGGTCAAAGTCCCCGGCATCGGCAAAAAGACCGCGGAGCGGCTGATTGTGGAGATGCGCGACCGTCTGGACGGCGAATCCCCGGCCGGCAGCCCGGGGCCGCTGGTCCCGGCCGGCCCGGCGGCAGCCGCAGGCGAAGCCTTCGGTGCGTTGGTCGCCCTGGGCTACAAGCCCGCCGAAGCCACGCGATTGCTCAAGAACATCGACACCGAGGGGCTGGCCACCGAGGAAATTATCCGCCGGGCGCTTCAGGGCGCGGTAAAGTAGGCCACCATGATCGAGCAGGACCGACTCATATCCGCCGCCACCCAGGGTGACGAGGAGGCCATCGAGCGGGCCATCCGGCCGCGGCTGCTGGAGGAATACGTCGGCCAGCCGGCGGTCAAGAAGCAGATGGGCGTGTTCATCCAGGCGGCGCGCCAGCGCGCCGAAGCCCTGGACCACTGTCTGATCTTCGGCCCGCCCGGTCTGGGCAAGACCACCCTGGCCCATATCATCGCCAACGAGCTGGGAGTCAATCTGCGCCACAGCGCCGGCCCGGTGCTGGAACGGCCGGGAGACCTGGCCGCGATCCTGACCAACCTCGAGCCCCACGACGTGCTGTTCGTGGACGAGATCCACCGCCTGAGCCCGGTGGTGGAAGAAGTCCTGTATCCGGCGCTGGAGGATTTCCAGCTGGATATCATGATCGGCGAAGGCCCGGCGGCCCGCTCGATCAAGCTGGAGCTGCCACCGTTTACCCTGGTCGGCGCGACCACACGTGCGGGTCTGCTGACCTCGCCGCTGCGTGACCGGTTCGGCATCGTCCAGCGGCTGGAGTTCTACAACGAAGAGGAACTCGGCCGCATCGTCCGCCGCTCGGCCGATATCCTCGGTCTGCCCATCGACCCGCCCGGGGCGGCGCTCATCGCGGGCCGCGCCCGGGGCACGCCGCGGATCGCCAATCGTCTGCTCCGGCGCGTTCGGGACTACGCCGAAGTCGAGGCCGACGGCCGGGTCACCGAGAGCGTTGCCACGGCCGCCATGGACATGCTGGATGTGGATCCCCACGGCTTCGACGTCATGGACCGCAAGCTGCTCCTGACCATTATCGAGAAGTTCGACGGCGGACCGGTCGGAGTGGAGAGTCTGGCGGCGGCCATCGGCGAGGAGCGGGGTACGATCGAGGATGTGCTCGAGCCCTACCTGATCCAGCAGGGCTTCCTGATGCGCACCGCCCGTGGCCGGGTCGCCACCCGGCACGCCTACCTGCATTTCGGGCTGCCGGCGCCCAACACGGAAGAAACTTCCGAAAGCATGTCACTTTTCCGCGATAACTAGCCGCAAAAGCTGAAGTTTTGACCCGGATCGCCGTCTCCCTCACAATACCGCCCTGCAACCCTGAATCCCCGGAAGACAGCCCATGTTCACCTGGCCCGTAAGGGTCTACTACGAGGACACGGATCTCGGCGGCGTGGTCTATTACGCCAACTATCTCCGCTTCCTCGAGCGCGCCCGCACCGAATGGCTGCGCAGCCTCGGCTGCGACCAGACCCGACTGCTGGAACAGGACGGCCTGTTGTTCGTGATCACCGGTGTCGAGGTCCGGTACCGGCAACCGGCCCGGTTCAATGACCTCCTGTGCGTGACCGCGGAGCTGGAGCGGCACCGGCGCGCGTCGATGCGGTTCCGCCAGGCCATCTATCGGGACGATAGCAGGAGTGAGCGGCTGGTCGAGGCGAGCGTGGACGCGGCCTGTGTCGCCGGCGACACCATGCGGCCGCGTCCGATCCCTTCCGAATTACTCGCAGCCATGGAGCGCGATCGATGACCAACGACATGTCATTTCTCAGTCTGGTGATGGAGGCAAGCCTGATCGTGCAGCTGGTCATGCTGGCCCTGCTGCTTGCGTCCATCGCTTCCTGGGCCGTGATCCTGCGCAAACGCGGCACCCTGCGTGACGCCCGCAGGCGGGCGGACCGTTTCGAAAGCGAATTCTGGTCCGGCGGTGATCTCTCCGCCATGTACCGGCGCATCAGCGGACGGGATCAACCGAACACCGGCATGGAAGGCATATTCGAAGCCGGCTTCCGGGAGTTCGGCCGTCTGCGCGACCAGGAGGACATCACGCCCGGCGCCATACTCGAAGGCTGCCGGCGGGCCATGGGGGTCTCCCAGATGCGGGAGGCCGACAGGCTCGAGCAGAACCTGGCCATGCTGGCCACGGTAGGCTCCACCAGCCCTTACGTGGGCCTTTTCGGCACCGTCTGGGGCATCATGAACGCCTTCCGCGGCCTCGGTAACGTCCAGCAGGCGACCCTGGCCATGGTGGCGCCGGGCATCGCCGAAGCCCTGGTCGCCACCGCCATGGGGCTGTTCGCCGCCATCCCGGCCGTGATCGCCTACAACCGCTATGCCGACCAGGTGGGCCGGCTGGAAAGCCGCTACGACACCTTTATGGAGGAATTCTCCAGCATCCTCCAGCGCTACGCCCGCAGCAGCCGCCGGGAAGGACAGGCTCATGGCGCGCGTTGACCACAAGCGCCGCCTGATGGGCGAGATCAACGTGGTGCCGTATATCGACGTCATGCTGGTGCTGTTGATCATCTTTATGGTCACCGCGCCCCTGCTGACCCAGGGGATCGAGGTGGAACTGCCCAAGGCCGGGGCCGAACCCCTGGAACCCACGGAAAGCGAGCCGCTGGTGCTCAGCATCGACCGGGAAGGGCTGTTGTATCTCAACATCGGCGAGGACACGGAGTCGGCCCTGGACCAGCGCACCGTGGTCAAGCGGACCGCGGCGGTATTGCGCCGGGCGCCGGAGACGCCGGTGCTGGTGAAGGCCGACACCCTGGTGCCCTATGGTGAGGTGGTCACGGCCATGGTCCTGCTGCAGCAGGCCGGCGCCGCTCAGGTGGGCTTCCTGACCGATCCGCTGGATGTGGGGCCGCTGGATCTGGGCGAGCCGGAGTCGGAGTAGGGCTGCGCCCCCGATGTCTCAATATCTGCCTTCTTACCTGCCTCCATTCCTGCGCGAACATTTGGCGCCGATGGGCTGGGCCACGGGTCTGCACGTGGCGCTTCTGGTGGTGCTCTCTGTGAGCTTCTCCCTTAGCCGGCCGCCGATCATCCCGCCCCAGATCACCATCAAGGCAACGGTCGTGGACGAGGGTGCCATCCGCGCCGAACGGGCGCGGGAACGGGAGGCGGAGCGAGCGGTACAACGGCGGCGGGAAGAAGAGGCGGCACAAGTGCGTCGGGAAGCGGAGCAGGAACAACAGCGGCTCGACCAGCTGCGCATCCAACAGGAACAGGCGGCAGAAACCGCCCGTCAGCAGCGGGTAGCCGAGGAGCGCGAACGCCAGGCGATCGAGCAGGAACGCCAGCGCAAGGAGGCCGCGGCCGCCGAGGCCCGGCGCAAGGCCGAAGAGGCCAAACAGCGCGAGGCTCAGCGTCTGGCTGAGGAGAAACGGCAGGCCGCGGAGAGACGCCAGGCTGAAGAACGCCGCAAACAGGAGGAAGCGGCCCGGCGCCAGGCCGCGCTGGAGGCGGATCTTGCGCGGGAACTGGAGGCCGAGGAGTCGCGTCTGGCGGCGGCGCGCTCCGGTGAGCTGGCCCAGTACATCGCCCTGATCCAGCAGCGGGTGACCCGTAACTGGATCCGGCCGCCGGAAGCGCGCCCGGGGCTCAGTTGCGAACTCTACGTCACTCAGATCCCGGGAGGCGAGGTCGTCGGGGTCCGCTTCGGGCGCTGTAACGGCGATGACGTGGTCCGCCGCTCCATCGAAGCGGCCGTGTTCAAGGCCTCGCCGCTGCCGAGACCGTCGAATCCCGCCCTGTTCGAAAGGAACCTGGTGTTCGAATTCAAGCCTGAGTGAGAATAAGCGTTACCGTGTGCGTTGGTCGCCAGGCGATCACGGAGACAAGAGGAGGGGCCATTAGCCCATGAACCCAAGACAATTGTGGATCCTGCTGGTGCCCGCGCTCAGCCTGTTGATGCCCGGATTTGCCGCGGCTCAGCTGCGGATCGAGATCAACCGCGGCGTCAGCGAAGCGGTGCCGGTGGCGGTAGTGCCGTTCGCTTATCAGGGCCAGGGCGCCGCGCCCATCGACGCTGCCGGCGTCATCGCCGGCAACCTGGAGCGCAGCGGGCGCTTTGCGCCGTTGGCCGAGGACGACATGATCAGCCGGCCCAGCTCCGCCCGTGAGGTCAACTACACCGACTGGCGGCTGCTGAAGACGGATTTCCTGGTCATCGGGGCACTGGTGGAGCAGGGTCCTGATCGATACCTGATCCGCTTCCAGGTGTTTGACGTGTTCCGCGGTGTCCGGGTGCTGGGCTTCGAGATCCCCGCCGATGCCGGGTCGCTGCGGGCCGCCTCGCATCGGGCCAGCGACATGATTTTCGAGAAGCTGACCGGCACCCCGGGAGCGTTCTCCACCCGCATCGCCTATATCAGCGTGACCCGTCAGGGTGAGCAGAGCCTGTACCGACTGTTCGTGGCCGACGCCGACGGCGCCAATCCGCGCATGATCGCCGAGTCCAGTCAGCCCCTGATGTCACCGGGATGGTC
Organism: Gammaproteobacteria bacterium; assembly: GCA_050122055.1. Taxonomy (GTDB): domain Bacteria; phylum Pseudomonadota; class Gammaproteobacteria; order Steroidobacterales; family XN24; genus CAMYOC01. The sequence goes on from JASFJM010000025.1 coordinate 15,492, forward strand.
GCCGGACGGGCGCCGATTGGCCTACGTCTCGTTCGAGGGCAATCGCTCCGCGATCTACGTCCAGGAGCTGTCGACCGGGCAGCGTACCGAGGTGTCTGCCCGGCCCGGCATCAACGGGGCCCCGGCATTTTCGCCCGACGGTCGCTGGCTGGCGCTGACCCTTTCCGGCCAGGACGGCAACCTGGATATCCATGTGCTCAACCCTGCTACCGGGCAGCTCAGGCGACTGACGAAGAACCCCGCGATCGATACCGAGGCGGCGTGGTCAGCGGACGGGAAATCCATCTATTTCACCTCGGATCGCAGTGGTGGCCCGCAGGTTTATATGGTCCCGGCCGACGGCAGCAGCGGGCCTCGGCGAATCACCTTCGAGGGACGGTATAATGCCCGGCCAAGAGTCACTCCGGACGGCAACAATCTGGTGGTGGTCCACAATGATCAGGGGAACTACCGGATCGCCCTGGTGGATCTGGAGAGCAAGGCCACACGGGTCCTGACGGATGGTCGCCAGGACGAGTCGCCGAGCCTGGCGCCGAACGGGTCCATGATCATCTATGCCACCCGGCGTGCCGGACGCGGTGAATTGGCCGCGGTCTCGACCGACGGCCGTATCAGCCAGACCCTGGCGGCCGCGGCCGGAGACGTGCGCGAGCCGGTCTGGTCGCCCTATCCTGAATACTGAGAGGGCCGGGATTTCGAGGGGGCTGTCAGGATTACGGCCCGCACCTTCACTCACATCAACTAGTCACTGGACAATCCACATGCAAACCAAACATCTCATCATTCTGCTGACCACCTGTCTGCTGGCCGTCGGCTGCGCCAAGAAACCCAAACCGGATGAAACCACCGGCGACGCGGTCGGCGCCGGAGAAGGCGAGATCAGCCGGCAGGCCGGTATCGACACCGGCGGTGTCGCCGGCGGCACCGAGTATCTGGAGCCCGGTATGCTGCCCGGCGACAGCACGCTGATCGAGCAGACCACCATCTATTTCGACTTCGATACGGCGCGGATCCGCCCGGAGTTTTCCGATGCACTGTCCGCCCACGCCCGGCGTCTTGTGGGTAACCAGGGCCTTAACGTGCGGCTGGAAGGCCATGCCGACGAGCGCGGCTCGCGGGAATACAACATCGGCCTCGGCGAGCGCCGGGCCCAGGCGGTC
>JASFJM010000026.1:0-16328 GCA_050122055.1 Gammaproteobacteria bacterium
CAGCAGCTGGCTGGAGCCGATGGGGATAAAGGTCAGCACGCTGACCGGCCGCCTGGGGGCGGCAGATCGGCGTGCGGCACTGGAGGCGATCGGGTCCGGCGGCGCCGGCGTGGTGGTCGGCACCCATGCCCTGTTTCAGGCTGGCGTCGAATTCCATCGTCTGGGACTGATCATCATCGACGAGCAACATCGCTTCGGTGTCCATCAGCGCCTGGCGTTGACGGAAAAAGGCGAGGACGGGGACCTGCGTCCCCACCAGCTGGTGATGACCGCGACCCCGATCCCGCGCACCCTGGCGATGACCTCCTATGCGGATCTGGATACCTCGGTGATCGATGAGCTGCCGCCCGGCCGCGGTCGCGTAACCACGGTGGCCATACCGGACAGCCGCAGGGCCGAAGTGATCACGAGGGTCCGCCAGGCTTGCGCCGACGGCCGCCAGGCCTACTGGGTTTGCCCGCTGATCGAGGAGTCCGAGCTGCTGCAGTACCAGGCTGCAGAAGACACGGCCAGAGTGCTGGGCGATGCCCTGAAGGAGCTGAGCGTGGGCCTGGTGCACGGACGCATGAAGGCCCGCGACAAGGAAGCGGTGATGGGCCGGTTCAAGGCCGGCGAGATCGATCTGCTGGTCGCCACGACGGTGATCGAGGTAGGCGTCGACGTGCCCAATGCGAGCCTGATGATCGTAGAGAACGCGGAGCGCATGGGGCTGGCCCAGCTCCATCAGTTACGCGGGCGGGTCGGACGCGGGCGTGACGATGCCAGCTGCGTGCTGATGTATCACCCGCCTCTGGGCCAGGGAGCGGAGCGCCGCTTGCGGACCATGCGGGAAACCACCGACGGCTTTCTGATCGCCGAAGAAGATCTGCGATTGCGGGGGCCCGGCGAAGTACTGGGTACCCGCCAGACCGGAGTGATGCAGATGCGGGTCGCCGATCTCATGCGAGACCAGCACCTGCTGTCGCGCATCCGTCGGACCGCCGACGGCATGCTGGCCCGGCACGACCCCGCCGTCGGCGCCTTGCTGGAGCGCTGGATCGGGGACGCCACCCGCTACGGCCAGGTATGAGCGGCGGTTCGCCCGGGCGTGGAACGTCGATCTATAATCAGTTTCCCGTAGTATCGGAGGCAGCCGGCCTCCGCCGGGGATGACGGGAAGCCATGGAATCGACCCACGTCCGTCCCAATCAGCATGCGCGTCACTGGCAGGCCGGTGATGCGCCGGGCGCGTTGCCGAAGAATGCGTTGCTGCGCAGCTGGCTGCTGGAGGACGGATCGCTGACCGCGCGGATCCGCGACAGCGGGGATGCGTTCAGCCTGGAATTGCTCGGCGAGAGCATGGAGCGGGCCGATCCCGAGGATCGGCGCATGCTCGATTGTGCCGATGCCCGGGTGCACGCCCGCCGGGTCCGCCTGAGCGGTCAGGGTGTCCATCTGGTCTTTGCCAGCACCCTGGTGCCTCCGGCGACCCTGGCGCGCCATCCATGGCTGGCTGAACTGGGCGGCCGCCCCCTGGGCGAGGCGCTGGCGGATCGGCCAGCGGTGGTTCGGACACCGTTCGAATACACCCGCATCGACGAACGGGATCCGCTGTTCGCCGAGGCGTTGCAGGGCACTGATATCGCTCCTGAGTCCCTTTGGACGAGGCGTTCCCGGTTCCTGGTGGACGGTGACCCGATCCTGGTCTACGAGGTGTTCCTGCCCGGCCTGGCTCGCATCGGGCACGACTGATGGGCGCCGGGGACGGCGGCCATGCCGGCCCCCTGGGCCGGGTCACTTCCAGGCTTCGAGCCTATGGTCTGCTGATCCGTCTGGACCGGCCCATCGGGACGCTCCTGTTGCTGTGGCCGACACTCTGGGCGCTGTGGATGGCCGGCAGCGGACGTCCCGATCCTGAAGTGTTCCTGGTTTTCGTGGCCGGCGTGTTCCTGATGCGGTCGGCGGGCTGTGCGATCAACGATTTCGCCGACCGGGACATCGATCCCCAGGTGAGGCGGACCCGGGAGCGCCCCCTCGCCGCCGGCCGGGTAACGCCGGGCGAGGCGCTCCTGATCGCCGCCACCCTGGCGTTCATCGCCTTCCTGCTGGTGCTGCGGATGAACAGGCTGACCATCGGCCTGTCGCTCATCGGCGGGTTCCTGGCCGCCAGCTACCCGTTCGTCAAGCGCTACACCCACCTGCCGCAGTTCTATCTGGGGGCTGCATTCGGGTGGTCGGTGCCGATGGCATTCGCCGCCCAGACCGGCGCGGTACCCCTGGTCGCCTGGCTGATGTTCCTGGCCGTAGTGGCCTGGGCGGCTGCCTACGACACCATGTACGCCATGGTGGACCGGGAAGACGACCTGCGGATCGGCGTGCGCTCGACCGCTATCCTCTTCGGTCGCCATGATCGACTGGCGGTGGCGTTGTGTCAGCTGGCCACTCTGGTACTCCTGTGGCGAGTCGGAGCGTCCGCCTCGCTGGGAGCATGGTTCGACGCGGGTCTGCTGGCAGCGGCGGCGACCGCAGTATGGCAGCAGTGGCTGATCCGCGATCGTCGCCCCGAGGACTGTTTCCGGGCCTTCCTCAACAACAACCAGTTCGGGCTCGCCATCTTCTGCGGGATCCTCCTCGCCTACGTATTCGAGCCGGTCTGATCGATCCCGGCCCGGGCGACGGCCCAGATCTCTACCCGTCCGGCGCCTGCCTCCAGCAGCGCCGCCGTCAAGGCGGCGGCGGTGGTGCCGGTGGTCAGGACGTCATCAATCAAGGCGATCCGGCGCCCGGCCAGGGCGGAGTTAACCCGGAAAGCCCCCGACAGGATCCGGCGCCGCTCTGCAGCCGAGTGGTCCCACAGGGGCGGGGTGTCCTTCACCCGCGAGCACTCGTCCCCGATCAGATCCAGGCGGCTGGCCCGGGCCACGGCGACGGCCAGCTCCCGGGCCTGATTGAAACCGCGCTGCCGCCATCGGCGACGGTGCAGCGGCACCGGCATCAGCGCATCGACCTGGTCCCGGCGGCCACGGGTCCAGTGTCCCAGCAGCTCGCCCAGGAGCCGCGCCCGGATCAGCCGGCCCTCGTATTTGAGTTCTCGCAGCATCCGATCCACCGGAAAGGAGTACCTGAGCGGGGCGACCGCGCCCCCCCAGAGGGGCGGCCGCCCGAGACAGCGGCCGCAGATCCCGGCGCCGGCCAAGGGGCGCGCGCACAGCCCGCATGGACGGGAGACCCGGGGCAGATCACGAAAACAGCCGGCGCAGATATCCGGTCCGAGACCCTCGGCACCGCAAAGCTGACACACCGCGGGCAGCAGGGTTTGAGCAATTTTTGTACAGATGTTCACAATTCCATCGGGCTTCGGTTGACAGCTGCGGGCCCGGGCTCGAATACTCGCGCTCATCGGTCCGTTCGATATTGAACCGCCTGCCCCGAGCCGCGACAGCCCGGGTTTACCGGGAAAAGAGACGAATATGAATCCGAGCAACGGAAGGGCCACGCCCGCAGTCCGCCACGATTGGTCGACGGACGAAATCCAGACCCTGTTCGGGCTGCCGTTCAACGACCTTTTGTTCGAGGCCCATCAGGTACATCGACGTCATTTCCCGCCGAACCAGGTCCAGGTCAGTACCCTGTGCAGCATCAAGACCGGCGCCTGTCCCGAGGACTGCGCCTACTGCCCCCAAAGCGCCCGCTTCGATACCGGTCTGGAAGCCGAGGCGCTGCTGGCGGTAGAGGAAGTGGTGGAACAGGCCAGGGCCGCCCGGGCGCGCGGCGCGACCCGTTTTTGCATGGGCGCCGCCTATCGCAGCCCGAAAGCGAAACAGCTGGAGGTCATCTGCGAGATGGTCCGCCAGGTGAAGGATCTGGGCATGGAGACCTGCGCCACGGTCGGCATGCTCACCGGCGAGCAGGCCCTGGCGCTGCGCGCCGCCGGGCTGGATTACTACAACCACAACCTGGACACCTCGCCAGAATATTATGGCGAGATCATCACCACCCGCACCTATCAGGATCGTCTGGACACGCTGGAGAACGTGCGCGCGGCCGGCATGAAGGTCTGCTGCGGGGGCATCATCGGCATGGGCGAAGCGGCCATCGACCGGGTCCGGCTGCTGCAGACTCTGGCCAATCTCCCCGCCCACCCGGAAAGCGTGCCGATCAACCAGCTGGTGCAGGTCCCCGGTACGCCGCTGTTCGATTCCGAATCCCTGGACCCGCTGGACTTCATCCGCACCATCGCCGTGGCCCGGATCCTGATGCCTCACTCCCACGTGCGCCTCTCGGCCGGACGCACCGATATGAGCGACGAGACCCAGGCGCTGGCTTTTTTCGCCGGCGCCAACTCGATCTTCTACGGGGAGCGGCTGTTGACCACCGACAATCCGGACCTGGATCACGATCAGCACCTGTTCGAGAAACTGGGCATCGAGGCAGAGCCGGTGAGCGGGGGCGATCCGGCCCACCCGGGGGAACGGGTCACGGCCCATGCCGGAACTTGAGCCCGCCCTGAGCCCGGACCTGAAGCAACTGGAACGCCGGCAGCTCAGGCGCAGCCGACGCGTATTAGAGGCCGGCACTTCGCTCCCCCATGCTCTGATTGACGGGCGTGAGGTGCGGGTCTTCTGCAGCAACGATTACCTGGGTCTCGCCCACGACCCTCGTCTCGCCGAGACCATGGCGCGCGCGGCCCTGGAATGGGGCACCGGCGCCGGCGCCGCCCACCTGGTCAGCGGTCACACCGCTGCCCACCACGCCCTCGAGGAAGCGTTGGCGGCATTTGCCGGCAGGGAGCGGGCGCTGCTGTTTTCCACCGGTTACATGGCCAATCTCGGCGTGCTCAGCGCGCTGGCCGGCCGCGGCGATCTGGTGGTCGAGGATCGCCTCAATCACGCCTCGCTGATCGACGCGACCCGGCTTTGCGGTGCCCGCGTGCGGCGCTACCGCCATGCCGATGCGGCAGCGGCGGCGGAGCGTCTCGGGGCGCCGGCGCGCCGGCGTCTTCTGGTGACAGACGGGCTGTTCAGCATGGACGGGGATGTGGCGCCGCTGGCGGAACTGGCCGCGGTCGCGGAAGCCAGCGGCGCCTGGCTGATGGTGGACGACGCCCATGGTCTGGGCGTCCTGGGTGATACCGGCCGGGGCAGCCTCGAAGCGGCCGGGCTTTCCACCTCCGCCGCGCCGGTGCTGGTCGGCACCCTGGGTAAGGCTTTCGGCGTTTTCGGCGCCTTCGCCGCCGGCAGCGCCGAGCTGATCGAGACCCTGATCAACCGTGCCCGCACATATATCTATACCACTGCGCCACCTCCCGGGATCGCCGCCGCCGCCCACAGGGCCCTGACCATCGCCGCCCAGGAGCCATGGCGCCGCCAGCATCTGCGTCATCTGATCTCCCGCTTCCGTGACGGCGCGGCCCGCCTCGGCCTCGAGCTGATGCCTTCGGACTCGCCGATACAGCCGATCCTGGTGGGAACCCCGAAAGCGGCGCTGGGCTACAGCGAAGCCCTGTTCGAGAAGGGATTCTGGGTCGCTGCCATCCGGCCACCCACGGTGCCCGAGGGGACGGCCCGGCTACGGGTGACGCTCTCGGCCGCCCATCGTGAACAGGACGTGGATGATCTGCTCGATGCCATCACCGCCACCGATATGGCATCCGCCGCGGCATGAGCGTCGAACTTCACCTGGAATCGGCGGGACGGGGACCATCGCTGGTAATGATCCACGGATGGGGTCTGCACGGCGGCATCTGGTCGGATCTGCTGCCCCGACTCGGTCGTCATTACCGGGTGATCTGTCCGGATCTGCCGGGTCACGGCGCCAGCCCCCGGGTCCCGGATCTGGATCTGGACCGGCTGGTTGAGCTGGTGGCCTTCAACGCCCCGCGCAAGGCGACCTATCTGGGTTGGTCCCTGGGCGGCATCATCGCGATGGAGCTGGCGCGGCGGCTGCCACAGCGGGTCGAGCGGCTGGTGCTCATGGCGACCACGCCCCGGTTCCTCGACGGGCCTGGCTGGCCCTGCGGTGTCGCCCCGGACGTGCTGGATAGCTTCGCCACCGGTCTGGCCGCGGACTATCGCAAGACCGTGCGGGACTTTCTGACCCTGCAGGTCCGCGGCGACAGCCATGCGGTCGAACTGCTGCGGACCCTGCGCCGCCGCGTCTTCGCCCACGGCGAGCCCGACCCGCAAGCCCTGTCGGATTGTCTCGAGGTGCTGGCCGGGACCGATCTGCGTGAGCGGCTGGCGGGACTCGACCACCCGGCGCTGATCGTGGCCGGTGAGCATGACCGCCTGTGTCCGGCCGAGGCCAGCCATCGCCTTGCACGGATGCTTGCCGGGGCAGAGCTGGAAGTGATCGCCGGCGCCGGCCACGCTCCCTTCCTCTCCCATCGCCGCGCCGTCCTCGACTGCGTTCAGCGCTTCCTGGGCGTCGGCGCGTCCGCTGCACACGCCAGAGCATGACCGGCAGGACTGATTCTGACCCGCTGGCCCTTGACCGGTCCGAAGTCCGGCGCGCCTTCGATCGTGCCAGCAGCGGCTATGACGCCGCCGCGGTGCTGCAAGCGGAAGTCAGGAACGAACTTCTCGACCGGCTGCAATACGCGCGGCTGCAGCCTCGGGTGATCCTCGACGCCGGCTGCGGCACCGGGCACGGGAGCCGTGCGCTGCTCAAGCGCTACCGGGGCAGCTCGGTGGTCGCGCTGGATTTGTCCGAAGGCATGCTGCACCAGACGAGACGACGCAGACCGCTGCTCCGCCGTCTGGACCCGGTCTGTGCCGACGCCGCCGGCCTGCCGCTCCCGGACGACAGTGTGGATCTGATCTTTTCCAACCTGATGCTGCAATGGTGCAACGATCCGGACGCCGTGTTCGGGGAATTCCGCCGGGTGCTGAAACCGGGCGGGCTGCTCAGCTTCAGCAGCTTCGGACCGGACACCCTGCGGGAACTCCGCCAGGCCTGGCGAGCCGTCGACGGCGAGGTCCATGTCAGCCGCTTTATCGACATGCACGATCTGGGGGACGCCATGATCCGGGCCGGACTCTCCGAACCGGTCATGGACGTCGATTATTTCAGCCTGACTTACGACGACGTCTACGGCCTGATGCGGGATCTCAAGGCCATCGGCGCCCACAACGCCACCCACGGCCGGCGCCGGGGGCTCACCGGCCGGGGACGCATCCAGGCGCTGGTCCGGGCCTATGAATCGTATCGGCAGGACGGCCGCCTGCCGGCTACCTGGGAGATCGTCTACGGGCAGGCATGGGGAGTCGCCGCCAGCCGGCCGGTGATGACGGTGGACGGCGAAGCACGGATCCCGGTCAGCGCCGTAGGCCGCCGCCGGCCGGGGACGGACGCGTGAGCCCTCGCCGCGGGGTGTTCGTCACCGGCACCGATACCGGCGTCGGCAAGACCCTGGTCGCCTGCTGCGTGCTGGAGATACTGAATGCAGGCGGGATCACCACGGGGGCCTTCAAGCCGGTCGCCGCCGGTGCCCGTCAGACAGCGGAGGGCTGGCGCAACGAAGACGCAGAGCGGCTGATGGAGCACAGCAGCGTCGCCTTCGACTATGCCCGGGTCAACCCGGTAACCCTGCCGGACGCCATCGCCCCGCATATCGCGGCGGCCCGGGCGGGTGTGGATCTGGAGATCCCGCCGCTGCTCCGGGCTTACCGTGCTCTGGGTCGGCGCGCCGAGTGCATCGTGACCGAGGGCGCCGGAGGCTGGCTGGTGCCTTTGGGTCGCGGCGAGACCATGGCCGATCTGGCGGCGGCAATCGGAGCTCCCGTGCTGCTAGTGGTGGGGATGCGGCTCGGATGTCTCAACCACACGCTCCTGACCGTCGAGGCCATCCGTCAACGCGGGCTGGAACTCGCCGGATGGATCGGGAATTGCCTGGATCCGGCCATGCCGGAACTGGACGCCAACGTGGCCACGCTGGATGAAGCGCTGGAGGCACCCCGCCTCGGGCTGGTGCCCTGGATCAAAGCCGCGGATCATGCCACCCGGGTGACCCGGGCCGTCGCCGCCATGAACCTCGATCAGATTCGGCGCTTATTGTCTAAGTAGCTGATCTAATTGAGTAAATTTGCCATTGTCGCGACGCGGCAGAAGTTGCCATGGCGGAGCCGTTCAATTAGCATACTCCGTTCGGTCACCAGTCAGTCGAAATGCCGGGAGCGCCCCTTGGGAGAGCGCATCGATGCAGACAGTCAGTTGATCACTCGGATCCACGTCAGCAGCAACTGCTCACTGACGCCGAGAGAAGGCCTGCTGTTCTATCTGAGTATCGCCGGGATATCCATCGTGATCGCCGGCATATGCGTCTGGCGCGGCTACTGGCCGGTACTGCCGTTCACCGGGCTCGAGCTCTTGATTCTGGGCGTGGTGCTCAGGATCAGCATGCGCCGCGGCCGTTATCGGGAAGTCATACAGATCAGGGATGATCAAGTGATCATCGACAAGATCGGACACGAGCGTCGCGAGCGGCTGGAGTTCCCGCGTCTGTGGGCGCGAGTGGAATTGTCGCCCCCGCGGCGGCACGGCCATCCGAGCCGATTGCTGATCGGCTCACACGGCCGACGCTGCGAGGTAGGCGGATCGCTGATCGAAAGCGACCGCGTCAGCCTCGGCAGGAGACTGGCGGAATTGATCGGGGCAACCGGCACCCTACCCCCTGATGGGGACCGGTGCGCTGCCACGGAACACTAGGGGACGAGACGGGAGTTGGGATTGATGTCCATCTGCGTATTGAAAAGAGTGTCGGCCATGACGGCGGCTGTGGCGCTGTGGCTGGGCTCGACCGGCACGGCCCTGGCCGAATGGGAGGTCAACATGCCGGCCGGGGTGACCGCCATCAGCCAGGAGGTCTACGGCCTGCACATGCTGATCTTCGGCATCTGCTGCGTCATCGCCGTGATCGTATTCGGCGCCATGATCTACTCCCTGATCAAGCATCGCCGTTCCCTGGGCGTCAAACCGGCCAGTTTCTCCCACAGCACCAAGGCCGAGATCATCTGGACCATCATCCCTATCCTGATCCTGGTGGGCATGGCGGTCCCGGCCGCGGACACCCTGGTGCGGATGGAAGACACGCGCAACAGCGACATCACGGTCAAGGTGACCGCCTATCAGTGGAAGTGGCACTACGATTACATCGACCACGGGGTCGGCTTCTTCAGCAATCTCGCCGCCAGCAGCAACCAGGCCCGGCAATTGAATTCCGGTATCGACCCCTATGAGGTGGACAATTATCTGCTGGACGTGGACAACCCGCTGGTGGTCCCCGTCGGTGCCAAGGTCAGGCTGCTGCTGACCGCGTCGGATGTGATCCACTCCTGGTGGGTGCCGGACCTGGGAGGCAAGAAGGACGCCATACCCGGATTCGTCAATGAATTCTGGTTCAAGGCCGAGGAGCCGGGCATCTACCGGGGTCAGTGCGCCGAACTCTGCGGCCGTGACCACGGGTTCATGCCGGTGGTGGTCAACGTGGTGTCCGAGGAAGAATACGATGCCTGGCTGGTCGAACAGGGCGGTACGACGGAGGTCCAGACCGCCGCCATGGATATGGCCGCCGAGCCGGTCCAGATCGCGATGGCGTCTGCGCCCGCCGCCGCGCAGCCGGCCGTGGAATGGTCCATGGAAGTGGCCATGGCTGAAGGCGAGACCCAGTACAACGCCAGCTGCGCCGCCTGTCATCAGGTCAACGGCCAGGGACTGCCGCCCACCTTCCCCGCCATCGCGGGGAGCCCGGTGGCCACCGGTGACATCGCCGCCCACATCGACATTTCAGTCAACGGCCGGCCCGGCACCGCCATGGCCGCCTTCGGCCCACAACTGTCCGACGAGCAGCTCGCTGCGATCGTGACGTATCAGAGAAACGCATTCGGCAACGACACCGGCGATCTGGTCAAGCCGGCCGATATTGCCGCAGCCCGATAGGCTCAAGGTGGAGAAGAGTATGAGCACGACGACCGCGACCCACGACGATCACGCCCACGAGCCCACCGGACTCAGGCGCTGGCTGACGACGACCAATCACAAGGACATCGGCAGCCTGTACCTGGTGTTCAGCCTTGCCATGTTCTTCGTCGGCGGCGCCATGGCGCTGGTGATCCGCGCCGAACTGTTCCAGCCGGGCCTGCAGTGGGTGGATCCGGGCTTCTTCAACCAGATGACCACCATGCACGCCCTGGTGATGATCTTCGGCGGCGTGATGCCGGCGTTCGTGGGGCTGGCGAACTGGATGGTGCCGCTCATGATCGGCGCACCGGATATGGCGCTGCCCAGGCTCAACAACTGGAGTTTCTGGATCCTGCCGTTCGCCTTCACCCTGCTCCTGGCCCCGGTTGTGATGGGCCTCTTCGGGATCGGCGGCGGCGGTCCGGCCGGCGGCTGGACCATGTATCCGCCGCTGGTGCTGCAGACCGGCAACGCGTTCCCGTTCCTGATCTTCTCTGTCCACCTGATGGGCATCTCGTCGATCCTCGGCGCGATCAACATTATCGTCACCATCATGAACATGCGCGCCCCGGGCATGGGCCTGCTGAAGATGCCGCTGTTCGTCTGGACCTGGCTGATTACCGCCTATCTGCTGATCCTGGTGATGCCGGTCCTCGCGGGTGCCGTCACCATGTTGCTCACGGACAAGTATTTCGGCACCAGTTTCTTCCTGGCGGCGGGCGGCGGCGACCCGGTGATGTTCCAGCACATCTTCTGGTTCTTCGGGCATCCCGAGGTCTACATCATGATCCTGCCGGCTTTCGGCATCGTCTCCCAGATCATCCCGACCTTCGCCCGCAAGCCGCTGTTCGGCTACGACTCCATGGTCTATGCCACGGCCAGCATCGCCTTCCTGTCGTTTATCGTCTGGGCCCATCACATGTTCACGGTAGGCATGCCCCTCGCCGGCCAGCTGTTCTTTATGCTCGCCACCATGCTGATCGCCGTCCCGACCGGGGTTAAGGTGTTCAACTGGGTCGCGACCATGTGGAAGGGCGCCATGACCTTCGAGACGCCGATGCTGTTCGCCATCGCTTTCGTGTTCCTGTTCACGATCGGCGGCTTCTCCGGCCTGATGCTGGCCATCGCGCCAGCTGATCTGCAGTATCACGATTCCTATTTCGTGGTGGCGCATTTCCATTACGTGCTGGTACCCGGCGCGGTCTTCGCCATCATGGCCGGTGTGTACTACTGGCTGCCCAAGTGGACCGGTCACATGTACAACGAGAAGCTCGGGAAACTGCATTTCTGGCTGTCGGCGATCTTTGTCAACGTCACCTTCTTCCCCCAGCACTTCGTCGGTCTGGCTGGCATGCCCCGCCGGATCCCCGATTACGCGACGCAGTTTGCCAACTTCAACGCAATCTCGTCGGTCGGCGCCTTCGTGTTCGGCGCGGCGCAGCTGATCCTCCTGTATGTGGTCTGGTCCTGCGCCCGGGGTGGTGAGAAGGCCACCTCGCAGGTCTGGGACGGCGCCGAGGGGCTGGAGTGGACGGTGCCGTCGCCGGCGCCCCATCACACCTTCGACGTGCCGCCGGTGGTCAAGTAGACGACCATGGAGCAAAGCGGCCAGCCCGAACGGAGACGCGTCATACGGACGGCCGTCGTGCTGTTCCTGGTGGCGGTCGCCGTCTACGGGAGCTTTATCTTCGCGCAGTATCTGCGCAGCCAGGGCGGCAGCTAGGGATGAGCGCGAAGCCGGGACACGGGCTACTGGTCGGCAAGCTGTTGCTGCTGGCGGTGGGGATGTTCGGCTTCGGCTACCTGCTGGTCCCGATCTACGATGTGTTCTGCGAGATCACGGGGCTGGGGGGACGCACGGGCGATCAGGCCACGGTTGTCCAGATGGAGCCGGACCGGGACCGGGTCGTGACCCTCGAGTTCGTCGCCTCGGTCAATCAGGGCGCGCCCTGGGAATTCCGCCCCTCGGTCAGCCGCATGCAGATCCACCCGGGCGAGATGTACCGGACCAGTTTCTTCGCCCGCAACGAGTCCGATGAGTTTCTGGTCGGCCACGCTGTGCCGAGCGTGGCGCCGGGCCAGGCTGCACGGTATCTTCAGAAGACCGAGTGCTTCTGTTTCAATGCTCAGGATTTCGAGGCCGGAGAGAGCAAGGACATGCCGGTGATCTTTTTCCTCGATCCGGAATTTCCCGAACACCTGGATACGGTGACCCTGTCCTACACGTTTTTTGCCCGAGACCGCGTAGCAGTGGCAGACCCGGGTTCTGCAACGACAACTGAATAAGATAACGCTTGGGGTTCTAGAGATGGCGCACACTCAGGGATATTACGTTCCGCACGGCAGCAACTGGCCCATCACGGGCGCGGTGGGGCTGTTCATCATGATGCTGGGCGTGGCCAGCGCATTCAACGGTGCGGCGGCCGGCTCATGGCTGGCCTGGATCGGCGTCGCCATCGTGCTGTTCATGATCTGCGGCTGGTTCGGCGCGGTGATCCGCGAGAGCGAAAGCGGCGTCTACAATGCGCAGGTGGACCGTTCATTCCGCATGGGGATGACCTGGTTCATCATCTCCGAGGTGATGTTCTTCGCGGCCTTCTTCGGCGCCCTGTTCTATGCCCGCCAGTTCGCGCTGCCCTGGCTGGGCGGAGAAGGCAACAATCTCTTCACCAACCTCCTGGTCTGGCCCGGGTTCGAGACGGCATGGCCGACCAACGGCCCGGCGGAGGTTGGCGGCGACTTCGAGGTCATGGGTGCCCTCGGTCTGCCGGCCATCAATACCGCGATCCTGCTGACCAGTGGCGTCACCATCACCATCGCTCACCACGCCCTCAAGGACAACAATCGCGCGGTCCTGTCGTGGTTCCTGTTCGCCACCTGGTTCCTGGGCTTTCTGTTCGTCAGCCTGCAGGCCTACGAATATATCCACGCCTATCGAGATCTTAATCTGACCCTGGGCTCGGGCATCTACGGCTCGACGTTCTTTATGCTCACCGGCTTCCACGGCGCCCACGTGACCCTCGGCGGGATCATGCTGGTGGTCATATGGGTCAGGGCCCTCAAGGGCCATTTCTCTCCCACCCACCACTTCGCCTTCGAGGCGGTCGCCTGGTACTGGCACTTCGTCGATGTGGTCTGGCTGGGACTGTACGTATTCGTGTACTGGCTCTGAGGCGGCGGTCTTTATGGGGGGCGCTGCCGCAGCGGCAGCGCCCCTGCTTATTTGCTCGGCCCTAGCCGAGCGGGCGGGGCTGGACCAGGCCCATGGAATAGGCCACCAGCAGCAACACGAACAGGGATACGGACAGGCCGACACGGACGGTCAGAGCGCGCACGGTGCGTTTCGAGTCCTGCTTGTCCCTGACCAGGAAGAACAGCGCTGAGGCCAGGCTGCCGACGATGCCGAGCAGGATGAGGGGGACGGCGATTTGCAGCAGCTCCATGGCGGGATTCCTGAACCAAAGAGGACCATTATATCTTGACCCGGCGGACTCGAGCGCGCGCCTTCCGACCCGGCCTGATGCCGTCGATTGCGGTGGCCTTGCTGCTGCCCCTGCTGTTGGGTCTGGGCTTCTGGCAGCTGGACCGGGCCACACAAAAACGTGCGATCGAGGAGGATTTCGCCGCCGGTGACCGGATCGCCGTGTCGCCGACGGCGGCGGAACTGGAGCGTTTCGCCCGCTATCGCCAGGTCAGTCTCAGCGGCCGTTTCGACGGCTCCCGGCAGTTCCTGCTGGATAACATGACCGATGGCGGGGCGGCAGGCTACCACGTGCTGACGCCCTTCCGGCCGGAGGGCTGGGAACGATCGATCCTGGTCAATCGCGGGTGGGTAAGGAAGGACTTCTCGGATCCCCTGCCGCCGGCGGTCGATATCGACGGCCAGACCCGGGAGATTCGCGGCCGGCTGGCGCGACTGCCCCGGCCCGGGATCGCCCTGAGCGGAGACGGCAGCGACGGTGGCAGCGGAGACGGCGACTGGCCCCGGGTCGTCCAGTTCCCGGTCATGGAGTCCCTGGCCGAGGCGTTGGGACGACCGCTTGCCGGCAGGGCGCTGCTGCTGGATCCGGAGGCGCCGGACGGATTCCTCCGACGCTGGCAGCCGGCGGGCCTCGGTCCGGAACGGCACATCGCGTATGCGGTCCAATGGTTCGCGCTGGCCGCGACCCTGCTGGTGATTTATTTCGTCGTCAATTGGAAACGGAAGGAACATGACGGAACAGACGACTGAACGGACACGGTTCCCGTGGCAGCCCACGCTGCTGCTGGTGCTGTTCCTCGGCCCTCTGATAGCTGCCGTCGCCCTGTACTACAGCGGCGGCTGGCGCCCGGCGGGCAGCACCAATCACGGCATCCTCGTACAACCGCCGGTGACCCTGCCGCAACTCTCGCCGGTCGGCGGCGTACGCGAAGGCTATGCCGGCGACCTGCGTGGGCGCTGGACGCTGCTGTACGTGGATCCGGGCCGCTGCACCGAGCGCTGCGCAGAAGCCTTGTTCCGCGGACATCAGGCGCGTCAGGTACTGGGTCGCCGCCAGGTCCGCATCGAGCGTCTTTACATCTATCAGGGCGAGCCTCCACCCGACTCGGTGCTGGTCACGGATGAAGCCTTGCGGGTGATGCCCGGCTCCGACGCCGAAGCGGCCCGGGTCATCGCTGCCATCCCGCCGGCGGTCGCATCGGCGGATGAGCTGCTGCTGGTGGATCCGCTCGGAAACCTGATGATGCGCTTCCCCCTGGAGGGGGATCCCAAGGACATGGTGGAAGACCTGAAGAAATTACTGAAGCTGTCGCGGATAGGCTGACGGGAACGCCGAGATGAATACTTTCGACAAGCTGGCCCGCCTGGCCGTGGTGCTGTGTCTGTGCGTGGTGGTGCTGGGTGCATGGGTGCGTCTTACGGATGCCGGACTCGGATGTCCGGACTGGCCTGGCTGCTACGGCGAGCTGCTGGTGCCCGACGATCCGGCCTCCGCCGCTGCCTGGCCGGAACGGCCGCTGGAAACCGGCAAGGCCTGGCGGGAGATGATCCACCGATATGCCGCCGGCGCGCTCGGAATTCTGGTGCTGGCGCTGGCGGTGACCGCCTGGCGGCGGCGGCACGAACCCGGCCAGCCGGTCGTCCTGCCCATCTTCCTGCTCGGTCTGATCATCTTCCAGGCGATGCTGGGCATGTGGACCGTGACCCTGCTGTTGAAGCCGCTGGTGGTCATGCTCCATCTCCTGGGTGGGATGACGACCCTGGCCATCCTGTTCTGGCTGGCACGGAAACCTGTAGCCACGGAAACGCCCGCCGATGCGGGGTTGCAGCGCTTCGCTCTGCTCGGCCTCGTGATCCTCGGCCTGCAGATCGCCCTCGGGGGCTGGGTGAGCACCAATTATTCAGCCCTGGCCTGTCCGGATTTTCCCACCTGCCAGGGCCGCTGGTGGCCGACCATGGACTTCGCCACCGGCTTCGATCCCTGGCACGGCATAGGCATCGATTACGAGGGCGGCATCCTCGATAATGCGGCCCGGGTGGCGATCCATTTCACCCATCGCGTCGGGGCAGTGGTGGCCGCTATCGTGCTCGGTCTGCTGGCGTGGCGCGCCTGGCGGCACCCCGGCCTCGCCGGCGCAGCCGGCTGGCTGGCGGCGGTGCTGGCCGCCCAGCTGGTCCTCGGCGTGGTGATGGTCATGACCCAGCTGCCCCTGAGCCTGGCCACGGCCCACAACGGCGTGGCCGCCTTGCTGTTACTCGCGGTCGTCAATCTGAACAAGGTGGTCCGGCATGAGAACTGAGCTACCCTTGCAGGCAATGGACGCCGCAAGCGGAGGAAAACTCGCCGACTACCTTGGCCTGTGCAAGCTGAAGGTAGTCTCGCTGATCGTGTTCACCGCCGTGGTGGGCATGTTCCTCGCCGTGCCCGGTCTGCCGCCGCTGGACAAGCTCCTGTTCGGCTCGCTGGGCATCGCACTGGCGGCCGCGTCGGCCGCCGCCATCAATCATGTGCTGGATGCCCGCATCGATGCGGTCATGAAGCGTACCCGGCGCCGGCCATTGCCCACGGGCCAGCTGACCGAGACCGAGGCGATGATTTTCGCCTTCGCCCTGGGGCTGGTATCGATGGTGATCCTGGGCAGCTTCGTCAATGTGCTGACGGCGGTGCTGACGTTTTTGTCCCTGATCGGCTATGCAGTGATCTACACTGTCTGGCTGAAGCGGGCCACGCCACAGAACATCGTCATCGGCGGCGCTGCCGGCGCGGCCCCGCCGGTGCTGGGCTGGGTGGCGATCACCGGTGACATCCACGCCCACGCACTGCTGCTGTTCCTGATCATCTTTACCTGGACGCCACCCCATTTCTGGGCGCTGGCCATCGCGCGGCGGGACGAATACGCGAAAGTGGCAA
>JASFJM010000027.1:0-15991 GCA_050122055.1 Gammaproteobacteria bacterium
AAGAAGGCTTCGACGTGGGTCTGGAGATGTCAGGCAACCCGTCGGCGTTCCGGGACATGCTCCGGACCATGCACCACGGCGGCAAGATCGCCCTGCTCGGCATCCCGCCCGGCGACACTGCCATCGACTGGAATCAGGTGATCTTCAAGGGCCTGGTCATCAAGGGCGTCTACGGGCGGGAGATGTTCGAGACCTGGTACAAGATGTCCAGCATGCTGCAGAGCGGTCTCGACGTCACCCCGGTCATCACCCATCATTTCGGGATCAGCGAATTCCAGCAGGGCTTCGACATCATGAATTCCGGCCAATCGGGCAAGGTTATCCTCGACTGGCAGACCTGAGCGGCTGGCGGTCAGCGCAGCTGGCAGAAGCAATGATAGTAAAGGTCGCGCGGGTCACGGAGCGCGAACAGACCACCCAATTCCCGATCGAGGCCGGAGGCCAGACGGTCGACCCAGCCGGCAACCGCAGGCCGGGTTGACGACAGGGGCGTCCTCACGAAACCGGTGAGGAGTTCCAGGGTGAGCGACTCCTCGAGACTCAGTTCCTGTTCCAGGAAGTTGATCCGGTAGTCATCACCCAGACCAGCCCGGGCCGCCGCCGCGGCCACGACGTCATCCAGATCGCCGAGTTTGTCGACCAGACCCAGACGCCGGGCGTCACGACCGGTCCACACGCGCCCGCCAGCCACGGCTTCCACGTCGCCGAGCGACAGGCTTCTGGCGTCGGCGACCTGGCGGACGAAATGCTGGTAGCTGCTGTCGACGGAGATCTGCAGGATCTCCGCCGCCTCCGGTGACAGGCTGCGTAACGGACTCAGGTCGCCGGTGTAGCGCGCCGTGCCGACGCCGTCGATGTTGATGCCCAGCCGGTCCAGGGCACGGTCGAAGGTGGGCAGCATGGCGGTGACGCCGATGGAGCCGGTCAGCGAATCCGGGCGCGCCCACACCTCGTCGGCACCGATCGACAGCAGGTACGCACCGGATGCCGCCAGGTCTCCCATGGACGTCAACACCGGTTTGCCGGACTCCCGGAGCAGCCGCAGCTCCTCATAGATCAGATCGGAAGCGAACTGGCTGCCGCCGCCCGAATCGATCCGCAGCACCACCGCTGCTATGTCGTCACGCTCCCGGGCGGTGCGGATGAGTTCGCTGAATGACTCGGCGCCGACGGTACCAGGAGGCTGGTCACCCGGGAGGATGTTGCCGCTGGCCACGATGACCGCCACCTCCCTGCCCGGCTCCCGTTTCGGGCTCTGCTCCAGAGCAGCCAGGTAGGCGCGGTGATCGATCTGCTTGTAACTGCCGGATTTGCCGTCCGCGCCGACGATCGCGATCATGCGCTGTTCCAGTTCGGGCGACGTCAACAGTTCGTCCACCAGGCCGACCTGTTGAGCCAATATCGCCATATCACCGTTCTGCCCGCGCAGCAGGTCCAGATAGTCATCGGCTATCCGCTGTAACTCATCCGCCGGGATGCCGCGAGCGGCGGCCACACTCTCCCGATAGGAGCGCCACAGCTGATCCAGGGCCACGCGGATTTCCTGCTTCTCCGCATCGGACATGTCCTGCCGGATGAGATAGTCGTGATAGGACTTGTGCTCGCCGGTCCTGAACACGTTGATATCGATCGACAAGGCTTCCGCGGCTTCGGCGAAATAAGCGCGGTAGTAACCGAAGCCTTGCAGGAACACGGCTCCAAGGGGATGCATGTAGACCTCGTCGGCCTGGGCCGCGAGGAAGTAACTGGTCTGGTCGAAGCCGCTGCCATAGGCCACCACGCGTTTGCCCGATTGCCGGAACGTGGCCAGCGCATCCGCCACAGCCTGCAGCTTGATCAGTCCGCCGCCCTCCATCCGGTCCAGGTCCAGCACCAGCGCCTGGATGCGCCGGTCGTCGGCGGCACTTACGATCGCTTTGATCAGGTCGCGCACAAGGGTCTGGGTCTCGCCGTCGCCGCTGGCCTCGTTCAGGGCACGATCGATCGGGCGTCCCTGAAGCTGCTCGACCAGAGTCCCGGTCGGGACCACGACCAGCGCCGCGGTGCTGGGCACGATCACCGGCGTGCGCGAGAAGATGGCGAACACCAGCACCAGCACCAGCAACATCAGCAACAGGTGCAGGAAGCGGCGCAGGAAGTCCAGAACGCGCCAGCCGAAACGCAGGACACGGGTCACGGGATTGGCCATGGCCTAAGGCTACCTCGTTTTCAGGCGGGCGTGTACGTGATGCGGAAGATGCGGCCGCCGGCGTCGTCGGAGACCAGCATGGAACCGTCGGGCAACACCAGTATGTCCACCGGGCGGCCCCAGGAGTCGCCGTCCTGAAGCCAGCCTTCCGCAAACGGGTCGTACGACACCGCCCGGTCGTCTTCCACCCGTACCAGCATGATCCGATAGCCGATCGGCTCGCTGCGGTTCCAGGATCCGTGTTCGGCGATAAACAGTTGCCTGCGGTAAGTCTCCGGGAACATGGTGCCGGTATAGAACTTCAGGCCCAGTGGCGCCACATGGGGACCCAGCTCCCGGGCCGGCGGCGTCAAGTCTTCGCAGCGGTGTCCGGTTCCAAAATCCGGATCCGGTATATCCGCGCCGTGGCAATGGGGGAAGCCGAAGTCCATCCCCGCCCGGGGCGCGTGGTTGAGTTCGCAGGGCGGCAGATCGTCGCCCATCCAGTCACGGCCATTATCGGTGAACCACATCTCACCGGTGTCCGGATGCCAGGTGAACCCCACCGTGTTGCGGACCCCCTCGGCGAAGACCTCCCGCCCGCTGCCGTCCGGGTTCAGACGCGTGATGACCGCAAAGCCCTCCTGGTCACAGACGTTGCAGGGCGCACCGATGGGTACGTAGAGCTTGTCGTCGGGACCAAAAGCGATGTACCTCCAGCCATGGCTGCTGGCAGTCGGATAATCATCCCGGACCACCTCGAATGACGGTCGATCGAGCCGCGTCTCGATGTCGTCGTAGCGGAGGATCCGGCTGATCTCGGCGACATAGAGCGCACCGTCCCGGAATGCCACGCCGTTGGGTGAATTCAAACCCCGCGCGATAGTCCGAGGCTTGCCGGCCTCATAGTGTCCCTCTGCATCGACGCCAAGCGGGATCGCATAGACCTTGCCTAGCTTGCGGGTGCCCACGAACAGGGTGTCTCGGTCTCCCAGCGCCATCGAGCGGGCATCGGGGATATCGTCGGCGAATAACTGGATGTGGAAACCGTCCGGCATCCGGATCGATGCCAGCCGTCCGTCGATTTCGCCGGCCGCCAGCGAGCCGGAGACCAGCACCAGCAGCGACAGCAATCCTGCAAGGACCCGGGGATGCGGGACAGGCGCCCGATCCGAATCCGGCCCCGGACCCTTTACGCGCCCATTGCGCCGGGAGTCGATTTCCATCATCACAGGAGTGCCAGCGTCAGACCCGGCCAGAATGTGATGACCACTACGGCCGCCAGCAGGATCAGCAGGAACGGCAAGGTCGCCATGTAGATCTGGGTGATGCTCTTGTCAAAGCGGTAGCTGGCGATGAACAGATTCAGTCCGACCGGCGGCGTCAGATAACCGAGCTGCATGGCGGCCAGGAATACGATGCCCAGGTGGATCGGATCGATACCGTAGGCGGCCGCCACCGGTAACAGCAAGGGGACCACCAGCACGATGGCGGAGAAGATATCGAGGATGGCCCCCAGCACCAGCAAGAATGCCAGCAGCAGCCACAGGAAATTGGTCGGGCCGGAGACAAGCTCGCTGACCGTTGCGAACAACATCTGCGGCACGCCGGCGTCGATCATATAGTTGGTAGACGCCAGCGACACGCCGAGGATCAGCAGGATGCCGCCGACCAGCACCATGGACTCGCGCATGACCGCCGGAAGTCTCCGCCACGGTATCTCCCTCAGTATCAACATCTCGACAATCAGCACGTAAAGCGCGGTGACGGCAGCCGCTTCGGAGACCGCGAAATATCCGCTATAGATGCCGCCCAGTACCACCACGGGCAGAGGGATCTCCCAGCGCGCGGCCCACATCGCGGCGCCCGCCTCGGACCAGGAGAATGCGCCGCGCGGCTGACGGCTACCCCGGTTGACCCAGAAGCTCCAGAGCGCCAGCAACACCAGCATCAGCGTGCCCGGGAGGATGCCGGCCACGAACAGGTCGTCGATGGAGACCTTGGCCACCACGCCGTAGAGGATCAGCGGCAGCGAGGGGGCGAACAGGAGACCCAGGCTGCCCGAGGTGGTGACCAGTCCCAGATTGAAATTCTCCGGATAGCCGGCCTGGCGAAGGGCGGGATACAGCAGCGCGCCCAGAGCGATGATGGTGACGCCGGAGGCGCCGGTAAAAGCGGTAAACACGGCGCAGGCCGCCAGCGATATGACCGCCAGACCGCCCGGCATCCAGCCCAGCAGCACCCGGCTGACCCGCACCAGCCGCGCCGGCGCGCCGCCCTCGCTGAGCAGGTAGCCGGCAAAGGTAAAAAGCGGGATGGCGGCGAGTATCGGCATCTCCGCGACGCCGAAGACCTCGATCGCGATCGCCTGCAGATCGATACCGGACTGGTGATAGCCCCACAGCGCACCGACCGCGATGACCACGAACAGGGGCACGCCCAACAGGGCAAGCAAGCCGAGGATCAGGGTGACGGTCATGATCCGGGCACCCGGGCCGGGCGCCGGCCCAGCACGCCGGCCACACCGCTGGCAAGATGCCTCAGGGCGATCACGGCGAATGCCAGCGGCAGAATGCCCTGCACCAGCCAGGCGGGGATGCCGCCGACCAGTTCATCTCCGAAAGCGTAGCTGTCGCGCACGAACTCCAGCGCGTACCAGGCGATCAGCCCTGACGCCGAAGCGGTGAGCAGATCGGCGAAAACCTCTATCCCACGGCGCAGGAGGCCGTCCAGATAACGCGAAACCAGATCGATACGCAGCTGGCGTCCATCCCGGCTCGCGGCCATGGCTCCCAGCAGACCGATCCACAGGACCAGCAGCCGCTGGGACTCGTCAGCCCAGCCGAGCCCTTCGCCGAGCACGTTCCGCATGAAGATCTGGCTGGCGCCGATCAGGATCATGGCGCCAAGCAGGCCGATGAGGATGGCGTCCTCAGCCGCAAAGAAAAAACGCTGGACCCGCTCGAGCCGGCCAGGCCCGTCAACGGATTCGGGGTCAGTTCCGGGACCGGGGTCGGGCATCAATTGGCGCCGTCACTGGCCGCCTGCGCCGCGGCCGCGGCGCGATAGTCGCTGATGTGCCCGCTCAATTCCTCGAACATCGGCTTCGACAACATGCCGTCCTCGACCTGCGCCTTGTTGGCATCGAGCACACGATCGCGCCAGCTCGAGATGGCGCCCGTATCCGGCTGCACGAATTCGATGCCGTTGGCGATCATGGCATCCCTGGCGCTGGCATTCTCGACCTGACTCTCCTCGTCGAAGCCCTGGTTGATGCGGGTCAGGACCTCATTGACCACGGTCCGGTCCTCCTCGCTCAACCGATCCATGATCTTCTTCTCCACCACGATCGCCGCATAGGCATAGACGATGGGGAAGTCGGTCACGTACTTGACCTTGGTATACCACTGGAGCGCCACGGCCCCGACCGGCGGTGTGCCGATAATGTCGATGAGTCCGGTCTGCAGGCCGGTCAGCACGTCGGTAATCGGCAACACCACTGGCGACAGATCGAGGCTCTTCATCGCCTGAAAGGTCATCAGATCACCCTCCGGCACCCACATCTTGCGGCCCTTCAGGTCTTCATATCGGGTCACCGGATCCTGCGACATGATCAGCGCGAAGCCACCGCCTGCGATGCCGAATCCGATCAGACCGGAGTCTTCCAGGGCAGCCATGACCCTGGCATCCATGCGCTCGCGGACAAAGGCCACCTCGTCCAGGGAATCGAAGGTCAGCACCTGGCCGTAGATGCCGAAATCCGGGCAGCGCTCGCTCAGCCCGCTGGGCGTGAAACTGCCGCCATGCAGCTGGCCGATGCGCATCTTGCGCAGCACCTTCTTGTCGTTGCCCATGACGCCGCCGCCGTAGAATTTCAGCTTGACGCGCCCCTCCGTGCGCTCGGCGATCTCACTGGCACCGGCGCGCATCTCGCGCATCCAATTGGAGTTCTCCGGCGCGAGCGTCGCCAGTTTGATCTGGGTGGTCGCCGCGCCGGCCGCCAGCGGTGCGAGCAGGACGATGAGAGACAGAATTCGTTTCAGCATAGTGGACTCGCGGTAGCTTCTCAGAAATAGTCGTCTGCGGAGGCCAGCAGCTCTTCGGCCTGCTGCTGAGCCAGGGTATTGGTCAGGGTCAGGCGCGGCTGATACGGGTCGGCCTCGATAACTTCGGTCAGCAGACGGTCGTGAAGTTCCCGATCGTAGAGCAGACGCGCATAGTTGCGGGCGAACTCGACCTTGATGCTCAGGTCCCGGCCTTCGGACAACTCGTCAGCACGTTCGAAATGCTCGCGGGCTTCCTCCGGCCGGCCGCCCAGAGCCGGGGGACGCAGAGTCTTGAGGATGCCCAGATACAGATGGGTGCTGCCGCGCTCGTAGGTTTCGTCGAGGACGAGGATACGCTCCAGCAGCGCCTCGACCTTGGGCAGGTCGGCGATGGCCTTCCAGTCGTCCGCATGGGTCCGGATATAGACCAGCCAGGCGACGCCATAGGCATAGAGCGCGGGCACGTCCCGCTGGTCGAATTTCTGCAGGCGGGCCGGGATCTCGTCGAAGCTCAGCGCATCGAAACCGCAGCCCTCGGAATCGGTCAGACAAAGAGCCCGGGCGGCGTAACGGCGGGCGCGGGCGGCGAGGCGGGCGGCCCGCTCCGGGTCTTCGACAAACACCGCGGCATAGGCGGAATAGAGTCCGGAGGCGGAAGACAGCAGCTCGGGATCCGGGGACGGCCCTTCGACCAGGCTGTCCATCAGCAGCAGATAGGCCGGTGCCCCGTCACGCACTGTCGCCGGATCATCCTGGTTGAGGATGGCCGCACTGAGATTGTCCGAGGCCCGGTCGACCGCCGGTTGTATAAACAGGGAACAGCCGCCCTGGGTCAACAGGGCGGCCGCAAACAGGGGAACGAGCGGAGAGAGTCTCACGGCGTGCCCGTCACCAGCGTCCGATGGCGCTGTGGCGCAGCAATCCCTCAGACCTTTTCCTTGATCCTCGCGGCCTTGCCAGTCAGCTTGCGCAGGTAATAGAGCTTGGCCCGGCGTACGTCGCCGCGCCGCTTGACCTTGATCTCGCTGATCGCCGGACTGAAGGTCTGGAACACGCGCTCGACGCCTTCGCCGTGAGACATCTTGCGCACGGTGAAGGCGGAATTGAGTCCGCGGTTGCGCTTGGCGATGACCACGCCCTCGAAGGCCTGCAGCCGCTCGCGCTCGCCTTCCTTGACCCTGACGCTGACCACGACCGTATCGCCGGGCCCGAAATCCGGGACCTCGCGGGTCATCTGCTCGCTTTCCAATTCGCTGATAATGTTGCTCATCACATCCACCTGCTAACAGGGTTATTCCTGTCGATTCTGCCGCTCATCATCGCCGCCGCGGGCCGCGATAAACTCATCCAGTAACGCTTCGTCTTCCTTGCTCAAACGCAGCCTCGCCAGCAGCTCGGGCCGCCTCAGCCAGGTCCGCCCCAGCGACTGCTGCCGCCGCCAGCGCCGGATCGCTGCGTGGTCGCCCGACACCAGCACCTCCGGTACCGCCAAGCCGTCTTCCCGCTCGGGCCGCGTGTAATGCGGACAATCCAGCAAGCCCTCTTCGAACGAGTCCTGCCGGGCCGAACCTTCATCTCCCAGCACGCCGTCCACCCGCCGGG
This sequence comes from Gammaproteobacteria bacterium, assembly GCA_050122055.1. GTDB lineage: Bacteria > Pseudomonadota > Gammaproteobacteria > Steroidobacterales > XN24 > CAMYOC01. The sequence continues at coordinate 7,816 of JASFJM010000027.1, forward strand.
CAACGGCGTCCGCCAGCACCATCGCCGGCAATTCGCCTCCGCTCAATACATAGTCCCCGATCGAGACTTCCAGATCCGCTTCCAGCGCCATCACGCGCTCGTCTATCCCTTCGTAGCGACCCGCCACCAGCAACAGGCCGGGCGCTACCGCCAGTTCGTTGACCAGGCTCTGTTCCAGCAGCCGCCCCTGGGGGCTCAGCACGACGCAGGGACTGCCGTCTGGCAACCGCCGCCGCGCTGCGCCGATGGCCGCCCGCAACGGCGCCACCTTCATCACCATCCCCGGCCCGCCGCCGTAGGGCCGGTCATCCACCGTCCGGTGGGCATCGGTGGTGAACTCCCGCGGGTCCACCGTACCCAGCTCCAGCAGCCCGCGCTCCACGGCTCTGCCCACCACGCCGAACCCGGCCAGGGTCTCGACCGGGCGGGGAAACAGGGTAACGACTTCGATACGCATGGCCTGTGCCCTCACCGGGGGACCGGCGTTCTAATAGTCGCGTTCCCAGTCCACCAAAATCGTCCCTGCCTGCAGATCGACGTCCTTGACGATCGAGCCGCGGGCGAACGGGATCAGGCGCTCCCTGTCTCCCTGCACCACCAGCACGTCGTTGGCGCCGGTTTCCAGCAATCGTTCCACCGCGCCCAGCGTCTCGCCGCGGGTATTCACGACGGTCAGGCCCAGCAGATCGACCCAATACACTTCATCGGACCCGGTGGCCGGCAGCTGGGACCGTCTCACCGCCAGATCCATGCCGACCAGTGCCGCCGCCTGATCCCGATCCTCGACGCCGTCGAAGCGACCGATCAGGCCTTTGCCGTGGATCTGCCCCTCGACCAGCCGCACCGTCCGCCAGCCGCCCGGCTTGCCCAGCAGCAGCGGCTCGTACTCCAGCAGCCGTCCCCGGGGCTCGGTGAACGAGTACAGCTTCACCCAGCCCTTGACGCCGAACAGACCCGAGACCCGCCCGACCGTGATATCCCGGTCTGCGGCCCTGGCCGCCTCCGGCCCCGGACCGGAATCTTCAGGCAGCCTTCTCGGCCTCGTCCTTGCCGCCGGAAGGGGTCTTCCCCCCGTCCTTGCCCTGGCTCTTGCGCCAGGACTTGACCAATTCGGCGACCCGGTCGCTGGTCTGAGCGCCCTTGCCAACCCAGTGATCGACGCGCTCGAGATCGATGGACAGCTTCTGCTCCTTGCCCTTGGCCACAGGATTGAAGAAACCGAGCCGCTCGATATAACGGCCGTCACGGCGATTCCGGCTGTCGGTCACGACGATATGGTAGAAGGGCCGCTTCTTAGCGCCGCCCCGGGTGAGACGAATGGTCACCATGCTGTCTTGTCCTCAGAAAACTAAAGCCGGGCAAGCGCGAACCTGGCCGGCGAACTAAACCGGAAATTTTACTTGAATTTCCGGAAATTGGAAGACCCGGTCAGCCACCCAGGCCCGGCGGCAACCGGCCCTGCATCGCCCGCATCATGCGGCCCATGCCGCCTTTGCCCAGCTTCTTCATCATCTTCTGCATCCGAGTGTGCTGTTTGAGCAAGCGATTGACGTCCTGGACCTGCACCCCGGCACCCCTCGCGATCCGTCGCTTGCGGGAATTGTCGATCAGCTTGGGGAAGCGGCGCTCCCTGGGCGTCATGGAGTCGATGACCGCCATCTGACGGCGCAGCTGGCGCTCGCCCTGGGCGGTATCGACTCCTTTCGGCACGCCCATCGGCAGCTTGTCCATCAGCGCGCCGAGGCCGCCAAGCTGCTGCATCTGCGCAAGTTGATCCCTCAGGTCGGCCAGGTCGAAACCCTTGCCTTTGCGGAGCTTGCGCGCCAGCTTGCCGGCCTCCTCCCGATCGACCTTGCGCTCGACCTCCTCCACCAGACTGACTACGTCGCCCATGCCCAGGATCCGGGAAGCCACCCGCTCGGGGTGGAAAGGCTCGAGGGCATCGATCTTCTCGCCGGCGCCGAGGAACTTGATCGGCTTGCCGGTCACCTGCCGCACGGACAGGGCGACACCGCCGCGGGCGTCTCCGTCGGTCTTGGTGACGATGACACCGGTCAGAGGCAGAGCCTGATCGAACGCTCCGGCCGCATTGACCGCATCCTGACCCGCCATACTGTCCACCACGAACAGGGTCTCTGCCGGTGCGGCGCTGCGATGGACCCGCTGCACCTCCGCCATCATGTCGTCGTCCACGTGCAGGCGGCCGGCCGTATCCAGGACCAGGACATCGAAGCCCCGGCGCCGGGCCGTATCCAGTGCCCGCTCGGTGATCGCCACCGGGTCTTCCCCCGCATCCGAAGGCTCGAAGCCGGCCCCGACTTCGGAGGCCAGACGCTGCAACTGCAGGATCGCCGCAGGCCGGTGCACGTCCACGCTGGCGACCAGCACCTTTTTGCCGTCGCGCTCCCGCAGCAGACGGGCCAGCTTGGCCGCCGTCGTGGTCTTGCCGGCGCCCTGCAGACCCGCCAGCAGTACCACCGCCGGCGGCTGCACGTTGAGTTGCAGGCTCTCGTTTGATGCCCCCATGACCTCCACCAGCTGGTCGTGGATGATCTTGATCAGCGCCTGACCGGGAGTCAGGCTGCGGGTGACCTCGGCGCCCACGGCACGTTCGCGGACGCGCTCGATGAATCCCCGCACCACCGGCAGCGCCACGTCGGCCTCCAGCAGGGCCATCCGCACCTGCCGCAGGGTGTCGCCGATGTTTTCCTCGGTGAGCCGGCCCTTGCCGCGAAGGGCTCCGGTGGCACGGGAAAGGCGATCGCTGAGACCTTCGAACATGAGCGTCTGGATTCCCTGCTGCTTCGGGGTGGCCGCTGGCGTCGGCGGATCGTCATTATACCCGCCCGCGACCGCCGCATCTCCGACAGCCCGGCCTTCTATTGGCCCTGGCCTTATGACATCATCCGCCTCGAACCCGGTCTGGCCAGATCCCATGATGCTGCTGCGTTTCGCCGTCGTCGTCCTCTATCTGCTCGCGGCATGGCTGCTGGTGTCCCTGCGTTTTTCCGACCTGGACCGGGACCGGATGCGCTCGTCCGCCCCGGCCTTCATGATCGGCCTCTCAGGCCTGGTCCTGCATGGCTTGCTGCTGTACCAGACGGTGATGATCCCGGACGGGCCCGACCTCGGCGTCAGCAATGTGTTCTCGCTGGTCGGGATGCTGATCGCCATGATCGGCCTGCTCGCGGCCTTCGCTGCCCGATTCCGCGGGCTGTGCGCGACCCTGCTGCCGATCGCGGCGGTGGCGGCGCTGTTCACCGGCGTCGGCGAATTCTCCGGCGAACTCGAGTCCCTGAGCTGGGAGCTGAAAGCCCACATCGCGATCTCGGTGATCGCCTATACCTTACTCAGCATCGGTGCCTTCATCGCGGTTCTGATCTGGTTTCAGGATCGCGCCCTGCGCAGCCGCCGGCCGGAATCCTGGGTCCGTCTGCTGCCGGCGCTAGAGACCCTGGAACAGACCCTTTTCATGACCATCCACGCTGGCGTGGCGCTGCTCACCCTGTCGGTGTTCAGCGGGCTGATCTTTGTGGACAATTTTTTCGCCCAGCATCTGCTGCACAAAGCGGTGCTGTCCATCGTCGCGCTGATCGTGTTCGGCATCCTGCTGATCGGCCGCTGGCGGATGGGTTGGCGGGGCCGCAAGGCTATCCACTGGACCCTCGCCGGTTACGGCTTCCTGGCCCTGGCCTACTTCGGCAGCCGCCTGATCCTGGAGTTCGTGCTCGGCCGCCAGTGGGGCTGATACACGGCGGATTTGACACCCCTGAAGGGGCTGCACCAAACTGGACCCTCCTTAGATCCTCCAGGTGACCCACCGACTTGAACGAGGTCCCGCTAGAAGCGCTCTTGAGCGTCCTCGGCCTGTTGCTCGTTCTCTCCGCGTTCTTCTCCAGCACGGAGACCGCCCTGATGAGCATCAATCGCTACCGGCTGCGGCACCGGGCGCGGGAGGGGCATCGGGGGGCGGTGCTCGCCGAACGGTTGCTGAAGCGGCCGGACCGGCTGATCGGCCTGATCCTGCTGGGCAATAATTTCGTCAATATCTTCGCCTCGTCCCTGGTGACCATCATCGCCCTGCGGATAGGCGGCGAAGGAGCCGTGGCGGCTGGCGCCGGCATCCTCACACTCGTGATCCTGATCTTCGCCGAGGTGGCGCCCAAGACCCTGGCCGCCATGCATCCGGAACGGCTGGCCTACCCGGCCTCCATCATCTATTACCCGCTGCTGAAGCTGACCTATCCCATCGTCTGGCTGGTCAATCTCATCGCCAACGGCCTGTTGCGGCTGATGGGTGTGGACGTGGGCCTGCGCGGCGGGGACGCCATGAGCCGGGAGGAATTGCGCACCGTCGTGGCGGAAGCCGGCGCCCTGCTGCCGGGACGCAACCGGGAGATGCTGGTCAGCGTGCTGGACCTGGAGAAGGTCACCGTCGACGACATCATGGTGCCGCGCAACGAGATCGACGGGATCGACCTGGAGGACGACTGGGACGACATCCTGGAGCAGATCGAGCGCAGTCGGCACACGCGTCTGGTGGTCTACCGGGACGAGCTGGACAACACCATCGGCATCCTGCACCTGCGGTCGATCCTGTCGGATCTGGCGGAACGGTCGTTGACGGTCGAGACGCTGGAATCCCACGTCCGGGACGCCTATTTCGTGCCCGAGGGCACGCCCCTGCACCGGCAGCTGCTGAACTTCCAGCGCGCCAAGCGGCGGGTCGCGCTGGTCGTCGACGAATACGGAGACATCCAGGGGCTGGTGACCATGGACGATATCCTCGAGGAAATCGTCGGCGAGTTCACCACCGATCCGGCCGATCTCTATCGGGACATCCAGCCCGCCGACGACGGCAGCTATGTGGTCCAGGGCAGCGCCAATATTCGCGAACTCAACCGCACCATGGGCTGGAGCCTGCCGACCGAGGGCCCGAAGACCATCAACGGTCTGATCCTGGAGCAGCTGGAGACCATCCCGGACGCCGGCGCCAGTCTGACGGTCGGGGGATTCACCCTGAAGATCCTCCAGGCCTCCGGCAACGCCATCAAGGCGGTGCGGGTCTACCCGGACGCGGTCGGCCCCGGGGCCGAGTCATAAGGGACCGGTCGACCGCCTAGAACATGGCCGTGATGGCATCCTGAAGGCGGCTGACCGCCACCACCTCCAGGCCCTCGATCGCCTGGCGCGGCGCATTGGCTGCCGGCACGAGCACGCGGCGAAAGCCCTGCTTGGCCGCCTCGCGCAGACGCTCCTCGCCGAAGGGCACCGGGCGGACTTCGCCGGCCAGACCCACCTCGCCGAAGGCCGCTACGTCACGCGGCACGGCGCGATCCCTGAGGCTCGCGAGGGCGGCAAACAGGACCGGCAGATCCGCGGCGGTCTCGACCACCCGCACGCCCCCGACCACGCTCACGAATACGTCCTGGTCATGCATGGCGATGCCCGCATGGCGATGGAGCACGGCGAGCAGCAGGGCCAGCCGCCCCTGATCCAGACCGACCGCCACCCGCTTCGGGCTGCCGCCAAAGCTGTCGTCCACCAGGGCTTGTACCTCCAGCAACAGCGGCCGGCTCCCCTCTCGCGCCACCATCACCACGCTGCCGGTGACCGGCCCGTCGTGGCCGGAGAGGAAGATCGCCGAGGGATTCCGGACCTCGCGCAGCCCGTCGTCGGTCATGGCGAAGACGCCGATCTCGTTGGCGGCGCCAAAACGGTTCTTGACCGCCCGGACGATGCGCATGCGGCTGCCCGGATCACTCTCGAAATAGAGCACGGTGTCGACCATGTGCTCGAGCACCCGCGGTCCGGCGATGACGCCCTCCTTGGTCACGTGTCCGACCAGGAACACGGACACACCGGTCTGCTTGGCGAACCTGACGAGTCGCGCGGTGCACTCCCGCAGCTGGCCGACCGCGCCGGGCGCCGAATCGATGGCCTCGCTGTAGACGGTCTGTATCGAGTCCACGATCATCACGCCGGGACGCATGCTGTCGGCGCGCTCCAACAGAGTCTCGAGACAGGTCTCCGACAGCACCTGGAGTTGCTGTCCATCGAGACCCAGGCGGTGCGCTCGGAGCGCCACCTGGCGCAGGGACTCCTCGCCGGTGACATAGAGCGCCGGCACCTGGCTGGCCAGGCGGGCAGCCGCCTGCAGCAGCAGAGTCGACTTGCCGATGCCGGGGTCACCACCAAGAAGCACCACCGAGCCTGCCACCAGACCGCCTCCCAGGACCCGGTCCATCTCCTCGACGCCGATCCGGATACGGGTCTCGGACGGATCCTCGCCGACTTCGCCCAGCAGGCGCGGGGCCTCGCCTGCGTATCCGCCCCGCCGGGCCGTCGCGCGGGCCGCGCCGGCGCTCTGCTCCAGGGTGTTCCAGGCCTCGCAGCCCGGGCACTGGCCCTGCCAGCGCAGGACCTGTGCCCCGCAGTCCCGGCAGACGAAAACAGAGCGTTGCTTGGCCATTCTGGTACCTGGATCACGGACACGGAATTGCCCGGCAGGGCAACTTTACCGTTGGATACGGGTGCTGTCTGCCCCGCCCTGGCGCGGGCGGGCCGCCATTTCGTGCGCCGTCCCTACATTGGGTCGATAGATGCGCCGGCAGCCACGGGAAGCGACTGATGTACGGGGACTACGAAGTCATCGAAGAGATCGGCAAGGCGCCGGCAGGCAACCTGTACCGGGCCCGCCGAGCCGGCGACGGTATCCCGGCTGTGATCAAGACGCTGCGGCTGGTGGACGACTTTGCTCCCCGGGACCAGCCGGAAGCCCGCGCCCGCTTCTTCCGGGAAGTCGAAACCGCCTCGGACCTCGATCATCCGGGCATCCGCCAGATCCTCGACTCCGGCGAGATCCGGGGCGTGGCGTGGGTGGCCATGGAAGAACTCGCCGGCAGTCCACTGGAGTCGTATGCGGACCGCTCTCCGGCGCTGGAACCCGCCGAGATAATGGAACAGATCGCCCTGACCGCCGAAGCGCTGGACTATGCCCACGGTCGCGGCGTCGTACACCGGGATATCAGCCCCGCAAAGATCATCTACGATCGGGATCGGGGAAAAAGCAAGATTACGGATTTCGGATTTGCCCGCCTGGCGCAATCGGGGCATACCACCGTCCGCCTCCTCCATGGCAAACTGTCCTTCAAATCGCCGGAGGATCTGGCCGGTAAGCCGGTAACATTCGCTTCAGACCTGTTCTGTCTTGGTGTTACCCTGTACCAGCTTCTGACCGGCGAGCTGCCGTTCAAGGGAGACTCCATGGTAGGGCTCATGCAGAGCATCCTGCACGACACTCATGTCGCGCCCTCGAGTTACAGAGCGGATCTGGTGCCGGCTCTCGACTCGGTCATCGAGCGGGCCCTGCGCAAGGACCCGGGGAAACGATTCGGCTGCGGCGCTGAGATGGCCGAAGCCCTACGCGCCTGCGCGGGCGCCGAGGCTGCATGAGCGAGAAGACGGCGAGATATCCGAGCCTCAAGGGCAAGATCAAGGTGGTCCGCTGCAGCGATACAGGCCGGGTGCGCGATCACAATGAAGATGCCGTGATCTCAGACATGGATATCGGGCTGCTGGCGCTGGCCGACGGTATGGGGGGCTACAACGCCGGTGAGGTCGCCGCCGAACTCGCCGCCAATACGGTGAACAAGCTCATGCGCGAGGCCTCCGCGCGACCGGACCGCGGCGAGACCGACACCGAGAGCGGCCTCATGCGTCAGACCATCGCGCTGCGCAACGCGGTCTCCCGGGCCAACAAGATCATCTGGCAGACGGCCCAGACCCAGCCCAACTGCCAGGGCATGGGCACGACTCTCGCCAGCTGCATGTTCTTCGACGACCGGGTCTCCATCGCCCACGTCGGAGACTCACGGGTATACAGGCTGCGGAACGACCGTTTCGAGCAGCTCACTCTGGATCACTCCCTGCTCCAGGAACTGGTGGACCGGGGCTTCTACTCGAGGGAAGAAGCGCTGAGGTCGACCAACAAGAATTATGTTACAAGGGCGCTGGGCGTCGAAGCCTCGGTGGATGTGGAGGTTCAGGAGGAGACGGTGGAGCCGGGCGACATTTACATGCTCTGCTCCGACGGCCTGACCGATATGGTCGAAGATGAAGATATTCATTTAACTATCAGTACTTTTAGTGCTAATCTTCAGACCGTTGCTGAGCA
>JASFJM010000028.1:0-15784 GCA_050122055.1 Gammaproteobacteria bacterium
CGCTCCCAGTCGGGCCGGATCTCCAGGAACGGCTGGGCCAGCGCCAGACCGGATGGTTCGGCCCTGACCTGGGGGTTCTCGAACACCGTGCGGGCCCGATCGAAAACCGCCGCCGCCGCCTGGTACAGGGCTTCGATGTCGGGCCCGCTGATATCCACGTTGATACTGCGGGTCCCGCCCGAGTTGCCCGAGAAGATCGAGCCTCGGGTGACGAAGCTGCGCATGGCCGGGTATCCGCGCAGATGGGTCGAGAGTTCCTCGATCAGCTCGTCGATGTGGTCCGGCGAGACGGTTGGCACGATGGTGCGGACGTTCCCGGCGGAGACGAACTGGATGGCGAATTCGATCGGCGGGAATTCCGTCTCGCCGTCATCGTACTTCTCCGGATCGCCGGCTACATGGGGCCGGAGGAACGCCCGGATTGCCCGCCCCACTTTCTCGGTCTCCTCGAGACTGTAGCCCGGTGGCGCGGTGGCGTTGGAGAAAGCCTTGGCCTCTTCGCCCTCCGGAAGATATTCGGCCTTCGGCGTAAGAAAGAAGATGATGGCGGCGGTCAGCGCGAGCAGGACCGCCACGCTGGTGAGCTGCCGCCCGCGACTGCCGGCGGCGCTGGCCACCGCACCCAGCAGACCGTGGATCAGGCCGTGGTCACTGGTGTCCTCCGCTTCCGGGGCCTTGCTGAAGCCTCCCAGATACGACGCGCCAACCGGGACGACCGTGATCGCCACAAGCATGGACATGAGGATGGACGACGAAATGGCGACCGCGATGTCGGAATACAGCTGACCGGCCTGCTCCTGGACGAACAAGACCGGGATGAACACGAATACCGTCGTCAGAGTGGAGGCCAGCACGGCTTTCCAGACTTCGCTCACGCCCTCGAGCGCCGACTGGAAGCGCTCCTTTCCCTCACCGCGCTTGCTGTGGATGTTCTCCAGCACGACGATGCTGTTGTCCAAAGTCATGCCGATGGCGAAGGCGACGCCGGCCAGGGAGATCACGTTGATGGTCCGGCCGGTCAGTAACAGACCGAGGAATGCGGCCACCAGGCAGACCGGGATGCCGATGGCACCCACCAGGGTCGTGCGCCATGAACGCAGGAACAGGAACAACACCGCTGTCGCCAGCAGAGCGCCGAGGATGAGATTCTGTCGCACCACCGCGACCGCGTCCTCCACGTACTTGGCATCGTCGACGAACATCCGGCTGGTCAGTCCGAGATCCGCCAGCGCGGTCTCGTTGAGTTCCTCCATACGCTGTTTGACGGCATCACGTACCGCGACGATGTTGGAACCGGGCTCGCGGCGGACGGTGATCACCAGCACCGGACGCTCGTTGAGATAACCGATGCGTTGTCTTTCGGCGAAGTCCAGTTTGGCGTAACCCACGTCACGCAGCCTGACCAGCGAGTCGCCGCGACGAGCGATCACCAGGTCGTTGATCTCTTCGACGGTCTGGAAACGTCCGATAGTGCGCATCACATAGCGGCGCTTGCCTGCATCCAGGTCGCCGCCGGAGACGTCCCGGTTGCGGCCGCGGATGGCGTTCCGGACCTGGTCGATGGATATGCGACGGTCGGCCAGCCTCACGGGATCCACGTAGATTCGCATCTGGCGCTCCACCCCGCCGCGCAGATCCGCCTCGGAGACGCCGGCGACGCGGGCGATCTGCACCCGGATCTGGTCGTCGATCTCGTCGTAAAAGGTATTGATGTCGCTGTCGTTGCCCGGCAGCGGGAAGATGCCGAAGAAGACGAAGGAATTGTCGGAATAGGAATTGGCGATGATGCGTGGCTCGTCCACGTTCTCCGGATAGGACGGCACCTGGGTCAGCGCGTTATTGACCCGCACCAGCACATCGTCGATATCGGTACCGAAGGGGAATTCGAGCTCGATCCGGGCCTGTCCCATGGAAGCGCGGGACAGCATGCGGTCGATGCCCGCGATATCGCTGAGATATTCCTCCTGCTCGATGAGGATCTCCCGCTCCACATCCTGGGGCGTGGCGCCGGGCCAGCGGGTGATCACCGTCACCGCGCGGACGTCCAGGTCCGGGATCAGCTGCACCGGCACGCGGATGACCGAGAGCATGCCCAACACCACGATCAGGCTGGCGCCCACGGCGACCAGGATCGGGTTCTCCAGGATGCGCCGGAAAAGCATCAGAGCCCCGGCTCGACGATATTGATCGCCTGACCGGGCCGCAGGGACTCGTTGCCACGGACGATAGCCCGGTCACCGACCTCGACCCTGCCCGCCCCTTCACCGGGTTCGATCACGGCGAAGGTCCCGCTGAACCGTCTGACCTGGACGGTGGTGGCCCGGGCGGTCGTCTGCTCCCCGCTGCCGGTGACCAGCCACAGCTGGTAACTGCCGTCGGGCAGTCGCATCAGCGCATCCCGAGGGACGTGCAGCGCCGCGCCCCACTGCTCGTCTCCGGGCCGCAGGGTGACCCGCACGGACATGCCGGGCGTGAACTCGCCTGCGCTGTTGTCGATCTCCAGGCGGGCGATGAATGTCCTGGCCGCCGGATCGCTGACCGGGACCCGGGTTTTGATCACGGCATCGATGGGTTCCGCGGCGAGCCCGTCGAAGCGCACCGTGGCCGGGGTGCCGGCCCTGACGCTGGGGAAGTACACCTGGGGCACCGGGACATCGACTCGCAGCACGGCGGCATCCACCAGCTCGAACAGGGCCTCGCCCCGCTGAACCCATTGGCCAACCTCGGCGAATTTGCTGGCGATGACACCGGCGAAGGGTGCGCCCACATCGTAGCGCCGCACGATCTCCTTCTGGCGCGCGTGCTCGGCCTCCATCCGCGTGACGGCCGCTTTCCGGATATCGGCTTCGGCCACTGCGGACTCATAGGTGCTGGCCGCGATCAGGTTATCCGCATGGACCCGGGCCGCCTCGTCACGGCGGCGGATGGCATCACGCAACTCCGCCCGCGCCTCCTCCAGCGCCGCCGCCGACTCGGCCAGCTCGTGTCTGGCGATGACGCCGTCGAGCCGCGCCAAGACGTCGCCGGTGCTGACCACATCGCCAACGTCCACGCGCATCTCGACCACGAGCCCCTCGGAATAGGGGGAGATCGATGAGGTCCGTCGCGCGGTCGCGGTGCCGGTCAGAGACAGCTGGTCCATGGCCGAGGCGATGACCACCGGCTCCACCACGACCGGTGCCGGAGCGGGTTGGGCATGGACGGCACTCCAGGCCGCCAGCAGGATCAGTGACATCGTCCTCGACATATTCCTCACGTATCTCACGCAGGCATGCCGGCAAAGTAAGCAACTGCCTCCGCATATCTGCTCTTCAGGCGCCCGAAGCCGCTCGCACGACTCCTGCAGCCGCACCGGTCGGGAGCGGTGAAGTGTAAACCGCCGCGATCCGGCTGGCACGGGTTTCAGCAGGAGATCGGATGGGCCACCGCTGCAGATCAGATTGTACAAGCTGCCTCTCTGGCTTCAGTAGCGGCTGCAACCCGGCGCTCCATTTGGTGCGGATCCCGCAGGCTGGAACGTACCTCGCGATGGCGCCGCGAGAACTTGCTCTTGAGGCAACGGACACGGGTTGGCAAATACCACACCATTCCCTATGGTGTCTCCATGCCCGAGCCGCGTCCATTACCCGCCAGGAATGTCTGCCGGGCGCTTTTCCTGGACGTGGACGGGATGCTCCCGGACATCGCCGACAACCGGACCGGACTCCTGCTCGAGGACAAGGTTGCGGCGCCGGCTCTGAACTACCGGAATGCGCCTGGCGCAGCCTCCCGTTACCATATCGGGTAGGTGAACCAGCTTCTCTGCTGGCTGGAACGCAATCTTCTCGAAGACGGACACTGGCAACTGGAGACGGACCATGTCGGATCTTGATCTGGCCATCATCGGCAACTGCCAGACCGCTGCTCTCGTCGATCGGCACGGGCGGATCGTCTGGTCATGCTATCCCGGCTTCGACGGTGACCCGGTGTTTTGCGATCTGCTTGGCGGTAACGGAGAGCGCCAGAACGGTTTCTTCGACGTCCTGCTGGACGACCTGGAATCCACCGAGCAATCGTATCTGACCAACACGCCCATCCTCGAGACCGTGCTGCGCGATCGCCACGGCGGCGCGGTCAAGATCGTCGATTTCGCGCCCCGGTTCCGTCAGTTCGATCGCCAATTCCGGCCCACGACCATCGTGCGCTATGTGGAGCCGCTGGAAGGCAATCCGCGGGTCACCATCCGTCTGCGCCCGGCCAGCGAATACGGTGCCGAGACGCCGACGGTGACCTTCGGCAGCAATCACATCCGCTATGTGGGATCCCAGATCACGCTGCGACTGACCACCGATGCCTCGATCAGCCATGTGCTGTCGGAACGCAATTTCGTCCTCACCCGGCCACTGGCCTTCATCCTCGGGCCGGACGAAAGCATGCGCGATTCGGTCGTGACCGTAAGCCGCCGATTCTACGAGCGCACCCGGGATTACTGGCGCGCATGGGTCCAGACCCTGTCCATCCCCTTCGAGTGGCAGGATGCCGTCATCCGCGCCGCCATCACCCTTAAGCTGTGTACCTTCGAGGACACCGGCTCGGTGGTGGCGGCGATGACCACCTCCATCCCGGAGGCAGCAGGGACCCAGCGCAACTGGGACTACCGGTTCTGCTGGCTGCGCGACAGTTTCTTCGTCGTCCATGCGCTGAACCGCCTCGGCGCCACCAATACGATGGAGGCGTATCTTCGCTATATCCTGGACCTGGCAGCCGCCACCGGCGGCGGGGCGCTGCAGCCGGTCTACGGCATCCGTGGCGAGGCCGGCCTGATCGAGCGGATGATCGATTCCCTTCCGGGTTATCGCGACATGGGCCCCGTACGCGTCGGCAACCAGGCCCATGAGCAGATCCAGCACGATGTCTACGGCTCGGTGATCATGTCCGCCACGCAGTTCTTCTTCGACCGGCGCCTGTCCATCACCGGCAGCGTGGATCAGTTCAAACTGCTCGAGGTGCTCGGTCAGCGCGCCGTCGATTTCCACGACCAGCCCGATGCCGGCATCTGGGAGTATCGGGGCCGGGCCAGGGTGCATACCTTTTCCAGCCTGATGTGCTGGGCCGGCTGTGATCGCCTGGCGCGGATCGCTGCACATCTGGGGCTGGAGGAGCGCAGCCGCTACTGGAGAGAGCATGCGGAAGGTATCCGCGCCATAATCCTGAGCCGCGGCTGGAGCAAAGAGCGCAACTGCTTTGTCGACAGCTTCGACGGCGACGATCTCGACGCCAGCATGCTGCTGGTCCACGAACTCGGCTTCCTGCCGGCTGACGATCCGCGCTTCCTCGGCACGATCGCCGCGGTGGAGCGCGAACTGCTGCAGGACGGCCACGTGTTCCGCTATCGATCGGCCGACGATTTCGGCGAGCCCGAGAATGCGTTCAACATCTGCACCTTCTGGTACATCAACGCGCTGGCGGACTGCGGCAGGACCGAGGAGGCACGGTCACTGTTCGAGGATATGCTGGCGAACCGCAATTCGAGCGGTCTGCTTTCGGAGGATCTCGATCCCGAGACCGGCGAGCTATGGGGCAATTTCCCGCAGACTTACAGCATGGTCGGCATCATCAACGCGGCCCTGCGTCTGAGCAAACCCTGGGAGGAAGCATTTTGAGCAGACTGATCGCGGTATCGAACCGGGTCGCCGATCCCAGCACCGGCAAGACGGCCGGCGGCCTGGCGGTCGGACTGCTGGCCGCCCTGCGTAAGCAGGGTGGCGTCTGGTTCGGCTGGGGCGGGAAGACCTGCAAAGGAGAGCCCAGCGATCCCACCGTGGTCAGGCGCGGCAGAGTCAGCTATGCCACGGTCGATATCGACGAGACCGAATTCGACGACTACTACAACGGCTACTCCAACGGCTGCCTGTGGCCTCTGTGTCATTACATGCTCAACTTCTTCCAATATGAGCGCCGTTTCGGGGTCGCCTATCAGCGGGTCAACGCCCTGTTCGCCCGCAAACTCCGACCGATGCTGAGGGAAGAGGACGTCATCTGGGCCCACGACTACCATCTGATCCCCCTCGCCGGCGAGCTGCGCAAAGCCGGGGTGGAAAATCCGATCGGTTTCTTCCTGCATGTTCCCTTCCCCAATATCGACGTGCTGCGGACTCTGCCCGGGCATCGCCTGATCCTGGAAATGATGACCCGCTATGACGTCATCGGTTTCCAGACCAGCAGCGACGTGCGCAGCTTTATCGAGGGTCTGGCCAGGGTCGGTTTTCTCGAAGCCCGCCTCGGTTACGACCGGTTCCGGGCCTGCGGACGCGAGTTCACGGCGGCAGCATTTCCCATCGGGATCGACGTCCCGGGGGTAATGCAGATGGCCGAGCGTTCGGTGAAAAGCGCGACGGTAAAACGGACGGAACAAGGTCTGGTGGGGAGAGACCTGATCATCGGCGTTGACCGGCTGGATTACAGCAAGGGTCTGCCGCAGCGCTTCCGGGCCGTGGGGGAGCTGCTGGCCAAGTATCCCGACACCCGGGGGCGGCTGGTCTTCATGCAGATCGCGCCACCGACCCGCAGCGGGGTGCGAGCCTACCAGGAAATCCGTGAAGAACTGGAACAGCTGACCGGCAATATCAACGGCCGCTTCGCGGAGCCGGATTGGGCGCCGATCCGTTATCTCAACCGGGGCTTCTCCCGCAATATGCTGATGGGCATGCTCAGGGTCGCCCGCATCGGTCTGGTGACACCCCTGCGCGACGGTATGAACCTGGTAGCCAAGGAATTCGTCGCCGCCCAGGATCCCGAGGATCCGGGCTCGCTGATCCTTTCTTCACTGGCGGGCGCGGCCGAAGAACTGGACGCCGCGGTGATCGTCAACCCCTACGACGCCGAGGGCGTGGCCGAAGCGATCCAGCGCGGCGCCAACATGCCACTGGGCGAGCGCCAGGAACGTTACAAATCCATGCTCACCCAGCTTCAGCTCAACGACATCAGCGTCTGGACGGAGCGATTCCTCACCGCTCTGGAGGCCGTGCGCGAAAGAGCCACGGCGTCGCCGCCAGCCTGACCCCCGACCGGGCCTTCGGCCTCCTGCCACGACCTGCGCGGATGCCGCTACGGGCACAGGTACCTGGTGGAACTATCGCGGGCGCTTGCCGGCAGCGGTGCTGCAACGGCTAAGATTAGGAGTGGCGCCCGGCACCCATGCCGTGGCGACGGAGACACGCACAGGAAGTGAGGGAACAGATTCCGTGTTGATCGAACGGGCCATGACATCCGTGCTGCGCGCGATCAGCGACCGCTATGCGCGCCTGGAGAATATTGGCCAGTTCATCGAGGTCCCTCCCGGCGACCCGGCCGAACGACTGATGCTCTATCTGCACGTCCCCTTCTGCGTCGTGCTGTGTCCATTCTGCTCCTTCCACCGGGTGCGTTACCAGGAGGCCAAGGCTCGCCGCTACTTCGATGCGCTACGCCGCGAGATCAGGATGGCCCACGACGCCGGATTCCGATTCGGCGAGATCTACGTCGGGGGTGGCACGCCGACGGCGGACGCGGCCGAGCTTGCCAGGACCATCGAGCTGGCCCGGAAGCTTAGTCCGATCAGCCGGGTTTCCATCGAGACCAACCCGGATGACCTGGTCCCCGAACGTCTGCGGATGCTCCGGGATGCGGGCGTCGACCGTCTCTCCGTCGGCGTACAGAGTCTGGACGACAGCTTGCTGGCGGAGATGCAGCGGCGCGAGAAATACGGTAACGGCGACCAGATCCGTACCCGGCTGGCCGCGGTCCAGGGCATGTTCGACACCCTCAACGTGGACCTGATCTTCAACCTGCCCCACCAGAGCGTCGAGTCGATCCGTCGGGATATCCATATCCTGACCCGGGAGATCGGCGTGGACCAGATCTCCTGTTATCCCCTGATGGGCTCCCGCTCGACCCGGGTGGCCATGAAGAAAGACATGGGCCGGGTGAGCTATGGCCGCGAGAAGCAGCTGTATTACGACATCCTCGAGCAGCTGCCTGCGGACTACACACCCAGCTCCGCCTGGTGTTTTTCTCGCGGCGATAGCGTTATCGACGAGTACATCACCCAACATGAGGATTACATCGGGCTGGGCAGCGGCGCCATGAGTTATCTGCGTGGCCGGCTGTACGCGGCGTCGTTTTCCATCAACCGCTAT
Source organism: Gammaproteobacteria bacterium (assembly GCA_050122055.1). Classification (GTDB taxonomy): domain Bacteria; phylum Pseudomonadota; class Gammaproteobacteria; order Steroidobacterales; family XN24; genus CAMYOC01. Next base: position 8,157 of record JASFJM010000028.1, read on the forward strand.
GTCCGCCTGATCGACAGCGGCCACTCCGGCATCACCCGATTTTCGGAGTTCAGCGAGCGCGACCGCATGCGCTACTACTTCCTGATGAAGTTGTTCAGCCTCAAGCTCAACAAGGCCGAGGCGGAAGCGCGCTGGGGCGGCCGCTTCGCCAGGACTCTGTGGAAGGACTTCGCCGCCTTCCGGCTGCTTGGCGGGATCCGCGACGACGGCGAGAACTGGTATCTCACGCGGCGAGGCATGTACTACTGGGTGCTGATGATGCGGGAGTTCTTTATCGCGGTATCGAACTTCCGTGACCTGATGCGGCTGAGCATCCGCAGCGAGCTGGATCCGGAGGACCGCGCGGATCTGCCCGGTGCCGCATAAGCGATTGATCCCCGGTCCTTATGTATCTCTGGACAGTAGCCCGGATGGGTCGAAGAGACCGGTTTCGTGTCTGCCCGGCATATCGACCAGGGCTGGGCTGGTGCAATAAATCGTGCTGATTTTCATTGCGTTACCGTTCGTAACGCCCGGGACAGACCCCCCCAACCCGCCTTGGACCAGTGTCTCTTGTCTGTCTCCCCTGGCGATGGCACAGTGGAGCCCATGGCTAACGGAGACTTCTTCAAAGGATTCGCCCTGGGCGTCGCCGTCGCCGTCGCGGTGCCCGTTGTCGCCATCGCCGTGCTCACTGGCGGCCGGCCGCTGGCCCGGGCCGCCTCCCGGGGCGCAGGGATGCTGGCCGACAAGGCCCGGGAGGCCGCGGCCGAGACCGGAGAGATTATCGAGGACCTGATCGCCGAGAGCCGGGCCGATCTGGACGAAGCCAGGGCGGATCCGGGCTTCGTGGACGCCGAGCCGGCTTCCGGACGGGATCAGGCCGAGGAAACCAGCGGTGCTTCCTGAGGCGCGGCTGGTCCACGCCATACCGGGACGGATGCGTTTGCGGCTTCCCGCCATGCGGGGCGACGATCCCTATTTTCACAGGCTGCGCGAGGCGCTGCTGGAACAGGCGCCCGGAGCCGAGGTTTCGGTCTCACCGAGAACTGCCAGCATCCTGGTGGAAGACGCGGAGCTTCGCCCCCGGGATCTCGCACGCCTCGCCCGGGAACATGGCTGGTTCACGCTGGTCGGTAAGCCTGCGGCGGGACGGGATCGGCCGCCGCTATCCTCGGGCATCACGGATGTTCTCGACGCCAGCCGCGCCACGCCATCCCTGGTCGCCATCCTGGTGGCCCTGGCCATCCTTCAGGTGGCCCGCGGACAGGTCATGGTGCCGGCGCTGTCATTGCTCTGGTTTGCGTTCGAACTGGTACGCCGGCAGGGAGCGTGGTCGCGCTATCCGGACACGTCGCGAGCTCCGTCGGATCAAGCCCTGCACTGAGATCTTCCCACCATGGCCTTATCTGCCGGCCACTCACCCGCCTGGTCGCTCCGCCTCGTCCACAGTGCCGTGCCCGGGCGCGCCAGGTTCCGCCTGCGGGCTCTCGGCAGTTCCAACGGCCGGGCCCGGCATGCGGTCGCGGCACTGAGGTCCCTGCCGGGTATCCGCCGGGTCCGGGCCAACCCGGCGACCGGGACCCTGCTGATCGATTACGCGGCCGGGGAGCCGATCGAGACGCTCCAGGAGCGGGTTTCGATCAGCCTGAGCCGCGCTTTCGACCACCCCGTGGGCGCCGGCGCGTCCGGCAACGCCCCGGGCGCCGGCATCATCCGCCGGCTCGATGCCCTGCTGCGGCCCGCGCCACCCGGTCCGGCCTCCCGACAATCCGCGCAGGCGTGGCACGCAATGGATCGTGCATCGCTGATCGAGCGTCTGGCAGCTGACGGCGCGGATGGCCTCGGCATCGCCGAGGTGAGAGAACGGCTCGAACGATACGGCCCCAACCTGCTGCCCGAGCTGCTGCCGCCTTCGGCGCTCGAAATGTGGATACGCCAGTTCACTACCCTGCCGGTGGGTATGCTGGCCGCTTCGGGCGGGATCGCCCTGGCCACCGGCGGCATCTTGGACGCAGTCGCCATCGGCGCCGTGGTGCTGACCAATGCGGTGATCGGCTTCGGCACCGAACAAAAATCTGAGCAGACCATCGCCGCGCTCGCAAGCGGAAGTCCGGGCGAGGCCCGGGTGCGACGGGCCGGGGCTGAAAGGCAGATACCGATCGCCGAGCTGGTTCCCGGCGACCTGTTGCCGCTGCTGCCCGGGACCTATGTTCCGGCCGACGCGCGGGTGCTGAAGAGCCATCGTCTCAGCGTCGATGAGTCTGCCCTGACCGGCGAGAGCATGCCGGTGACCAAGCGTGCGAAGACGGTGCTGCCGGCGGATACGCCCCTGGCGGATCGCAACAACATGGTCTTCTGCGGCACCACCATCACCGGCGGCAGCGGTCTCGCCATGGCGGTCGCCACCGGGCCGCATAGCGAGCTCGGCCGCATCCAGACCGCGGCCGGAAGGGTCGAGGCACCGGAGACGCCGATGCAGCGCCAGCTCGGACATATGGGTGGCCAGCTCGCGTTGCTCTCCGCCGCAGCCTGCGCCGGCGTGTTCGCGGTGGGCCTGGTGCGCGGGCGCGGCGCGCTGGAGATGATCAAGTCGTCGATCTCGCTGGGGGTCGCGGCGGTCCCGGAGGGGCTGCCGACCGTGGCCACCACCACCCTGGCTCTGGGCATCCGCGAGATGAGCCGGCGCAACGTGGCGGTGCGGCAGCTCGGGGCGGTGGAGGCACTGGGTGCGGTCCAGATATTCTGCCTGGACAAGACCGGCACGCTGACCGAGAACCGCATGCAAGTGACTTCGGTCCACGTGGATCGCGGGCGCCACGAGATCGGCGCGGGGAAATGGGTCCGGGACGGTCAACTCGTCGACCCGGTCGGCTCCGCCACCCGGCGTCGGCTGTTGGAGATGCTGGTCCTGTGCAACGAATCCCGTCCGGGCGACGACGGGGGTTTCGTGGGCACGCCGACCGAGAACGCGTTGCTGGAACTGAGCGCGGCGGCCGGGATCGACATCGAGGGCGTGCGCCGCCGGTTCCCGTTGCTGAATATCCGTTATCGCTCCGAGCAGCGGCACTATATGGTCACGGTCCATCGGGCGGGCAAGCGGCGGCTGGCGGCGGTCAAGGGCAGCCCGGCCGAGATCCTGCCCCTGTGCCGGTGGATCATGATCAACGGCCGGCGCCGGGTCCTTACCGAGGCCATGCGCGGCGAGCTGACCCGGGAGAACGAGCGCTGGGCCGGCGAGGCCCTGCGGGTACTGGCAGTGGCGACAGCGCGTTTCGACGCCGACGCGCGCTGGCGCGATGCCGGTCTGGTCTGGCTCGGTCTCGTCGGCATGACCGATCCCCTGCGCGAGGGCATGGCCGAGGTGATTGCCGATATGCATCAGGCAGGCATCCGCACGGTCATGATCACCGGGGACCAGAGCGCCACCGCCTATGCCGTGGGCAAGGCCCTGAATCTATCCGAGGGCAAACCGCTTAAGGTGCTGGATTCGGTCCAGCTGGACCGGCTGCCGGAGGAACTGCGACAGGCTCTGGCACAGGAGACGCACGTATTCGCGCGCGTCAGCCCCAGCCACAAGCTGGAGATCGTTCAAGCGCTGCAGAGATCAGGCCGGGTCGTCGCCATGACCGGCGACGGTATCAATGACGGCCCTGCGCTCAAGGCGGCCGATGTGGGCGTCGCCATGGGGGGCGCGGGGCAGGACGTGGCCCGCTCGCTGTCTGATGTGGTGCTGGAGGACGACCGCCTCGCCACCATGCTGAGCGCGATCTCCCAGGGCCGCACCATCTACGCCAACATACGCAAGTCGCTGCATTTCCTGTTGTCGACGAACTTCAGCGAAATAGAGGTCATGCTCACCGCCATCGCCCTGGGCCTGGCGCCGCCGCTCAATCCGCTCCAGCTGTTATGGGTGAATCTGATCACGGATGTGTTCCCGGGTCTCGCCCTGGCCATGGAAGCTCCGGAACCGGGCGTCATGGAGCGCGCTCCCAGAGCTTCCGACGAACCGATCATCCGGCGCGAAGATCTGAAACAGATGGCGCTGGAATCCGGTTTCATCACCACCGGTACGCTGGCCACCTATGGCTGGGGACTATTGCGCTACGGATCCGGCGCATCCGCGTCGGGCCTGGCCTTCAATACGCTGACCATCGCCCAGTTACTGCATGCCTATCTCTGCCGCTCTCAAGATGCCGGACTGATGCAGGCCGGCCGGCCGCGCAACCGCCATCTGGACACGGCAGTGGGATTATCCCTGGCCGCGCAGGCCGGGACCATGATCCTGCCACCGGTGCGCCGGCTGCTGGGCGCCGGGCCGGTCGGGCTGTTCGATCTGCCGATGATCGCCGCCGGCGCGATCGGTCCCCTGATTCTGAATGACTGGCGCAAGCGCAGACGGTTGGCGGCAAGCGCTGCGCGGGACAGCGCAGCACATGGCGCCCGCGATGACGAGGAGGAATGACCATGGCCTCAGACTATGTGTTCGTCTCGGAGTCGGTGACCGCGGGTCATCCCGACAAGCTCTGCGATCGCATCAGCGACGCCATCGTCGATCAATTCCTGGCCCAGGATTCCCTGGCCCGGGTGGATGCAGAATGCGCTGTCGCCAGCGGGATCCTGTTTATCGCCAGCCGCTTTGCCGCCACCGTGGCGCCGGACCTGGTCGAGGTCGCACGCCGGGTCATCGCCGCCAGTGGTTACGGCGGTGGGGAGTTCAACGCCAGGGACTGCACGGTGATGACGACCCTGAGAGAAGCCGACGATCTCGAGCGGGCCAGCGCCGACGAGGCGGAGATGTCCGACGAAGAACTGGGCGCGCTGCTGCCCGATCAACAGGTCACGGTCTTCGGTTTCGCCTGCCGCCAGACCGAAAGCCTGATGCCGCTGCCCATCCATCTGGCCCGCCGGCTCGCCAGGGCGCTGGACTCGGCCCGGGAGAACGGCGAAATGCCCTACCTGCATCCGGATGGCAAGGTCCAGGTCGCGGTGGCCTACAGGGACGGCCTGCCCGCCTATATCCACAGCCTGGCCATTACGCCCACCGGCGAGGACGACGGTGTCGGCGCGCGCCGCCTGCGCGACGACATCATGGACGCCGTGGTGGGGACCGCATTCCTCGAACAGCCGCTGAAGCCAGAGCGCCGCACGCGCATCCACATCAATCCGGATGGCGGTCTCCGGGAGGGCGGCCCGTCCCGGCATGCCGGGCTGACCGGGCGCAAGACCGCCATCGACACCTACGGGGAGTACTCCCGCCACAGCGGCTCGGCGCTGTCCGGCAAGGACCCGCTGCGCATAGACCGGGTGGGGGCTTATGCGGCGCGGTGGGCCGCCAGGAACGTGGTCGGGTCAGGTCTCGCGGACACCTGCGAAATCCAGCTCTCCTATGGCATCGGTCGGGCCCGGCCCATCAGCGTCCAGGCACGATCCTTCGGCACATCTGCTCTGGACGACGGCAAACTGACCGAGCGGGTCACCAGCGCCTTCGATTTCCGTCTGGGTGGCATCCTCAAGGCCTTCGGGCTGCGTCGACTGGCTACCGGCACACCGGGCGGTTTCTTCGAGCATCTCGCCACCTACGGCCAGATCGGACGCGAGGATCTGGATCTGCCCTGGGAGGCGTCCGACCGGGTGGAGTTGCTCAGAAGCTGACGTTTCCATATCCCGAGGGCGCGCCCTCGGCGCAGTGGCTTTGCTGTGCGCAGCCGGACACGCCGCGGCCGTTTCGAAAAGACTGATCCCCACACCGGGCTGCGTTCTGAAATATTTCTGTCACTCCCGGCAGCGATCATCCATGCGGAGATAGCGCGACACCGGGCAGAGTGGATGCCGAAGCTTTTCCTGCATAGCGGAGCGCGGTTCCTCGCAATGTGCGCTCAGGCGTTGCGCCGCGCCCTCGTCCCCCGACCGTTCATCCTGCTCCGCCGGCTCATGGCGTTGCTGGTCTTCATCCCGCTGGTTTCCCTGGTGCAGCTGGTCAACTGGCTGTGTCTGGGCCTGGACGAGATGGTCTTCCCCCGCTATCGGCAGGTGAGGGTCGAAGATCCCGTGTTTATCGTCGGCATCCCGCGGAGCGGGACCACTTTGTTACACCGCGCGCTGGCCGAGGACGAGGGTTTTTCGACGTTTACGGCGTGGGAATGCCTGTTCGCGCCATCCCTGATCCAGCGACATGCGTTCACGGGTCTTGGCAGGCTGGACCGGCTGTTCGGACGCCCGCTGGGTCGACTGGCCGGCTGGTTTGAAGCCCGTCTGGCAGGCCCGATGGCGTCTTTCCACGGGACCAGCCTCGACGCGCCGGAGGAGGACTTCCTTGCCCTGCTGCCGGCGATGGCCTGTTTCCTGCTGGTGTTGCCGTTCCCGGAATCCCGTTGGGTCTGGTCCCTGGGCCGTTTCGACGAGGCGGTGCCGGCCCGGACCCGCAGACTGGTGATGGCCTTTTATCGCGGACTGGTCCAGCGGCATCTGTACTTCCACGGCAGCGGCCGTCGTTTCCTTTCCAAGAACCCGTCCTTCTCGCCCATGGTCGCCAGCCTGCGTGAAACCTTCCCCTCCGCCCGCATCATCGCCTGTCTGCGGGACCCCGTTGAGACGGTTCCATCCCAGCTCAGCTCCCTGAAGGCGGCCATGGCCTGCTTCGGACACGATCCGGCCTCGCCGCCGTTTCGGGACCGCATGGTCGGCCAGCTGGCCTGGTATTACGAACATCTGCTCACCCAACTGCCCGCCAGTGACGAGAACCGCCACGCTCTGGTGTTCATGGAGGAACTGACGGACGGGCTGGCGGCCAGAGTCACCGCGCTGTATCAGCGCCTGGAGGTACCCATGTCCGGAACGTTCGCCAGAGCGCTGGAGGATACCGGGCGCAGCACCGCGCGGTTCACCAGTCGCCACCAATATACAATGGCGGCGTTCGGCCTCAGCGAGGCACAGATACGATCGCGGTTCGCGCGCGCCTATGAACGGATGGGTGCCGCCGCATGATCGCAACGGCTCAGAGCATCGCCGCGGAACTGAGCGCCAGGGATCGCCGGGTGGTGGTCCTGTCCGACGCCCTGCCGGAACGCAACGGCGTCGGCACCTACTACCGCGACCTGGTGCGCCAACTCGAAAGGCACGTGGCCCACGTGGAATTGATCTGTCCCGACCGGCGCAGCGGCTGGCGGGGCAGGTTCTCATTCCCGATGCCGGGTGACGGCACCCAGTCGATCTGTACGCCGCCGCTGAGGCGCCTGTCCCGGCACCTCCGGAACCTGTCGCCGGACGTTATCATCTCGGCCACGCCGGGTCCGTTCGGGCTGCTGGGCATGTATTTCTCTTTTCGCCACAACGCCAGGCTTTTCTGTGGTTTCCACACCCACCTGGAAGGGCTCACCGACCTGTACTGGCAGTCGGGTCTGAGCCGCCTGTTCGGCGGCTTCAACCGCTGGTATCTGAACAGCGCCCACAAACTCATGTTCCGGCGCAGCACTGCGGTGATCGCGAATTCCCCGGGAATGGCGGACCTGGCCCGCGGCCTTGGCGCCCGGCAGGTAGAGATGGTCGGCACCCCGATCCCGCGTCGCTTCCTGATCGAACCGCTGAAACCGATGTCCGGGCAGATAGGGCGCGTACTGTTCGCGGGACGCCTGGCGCCGGAAAAGAAC